>CAZXYS010000004.1:0-142287 GCA_964645005.1 uncultured Hyphomicrobiales bacterium
CCGGAGCTTTATCCGGACAAGCAAAGCTATTACCGAAAGACCCTTCGCAAACTTTAATAGCACTACTGGGCGGATTGATGATTGGAATAGGTGCGGCAATGACCAGAGGTTGCTCCATCGGCAATATTCTTTCCGGTTGGGGACTTATGAGTATTGGTAATTTTATTTTCGGAATCTTTGTTTTGGTTTCTAATTGGGCGGCAACGTATTTTTATTTAATGGATGGAAAAATAGGGAGATAAATAATGGACTGGAGAAATGAATGGAAAATATTGCTGGTTTTAGGATTGGTTTTTCTCGGATTCTTTTATTTGCCGCTCGGAGAACCAAGATTTGACAATGCTGTCTTCGAGGCTTTATACCTTACCAAATGGTATGCCCGGGAACATGTAATTCTATGTCTGATACCTGCATTCTTCATAGCCGGTGCGATAAGCGTTTTTGTAAGCCAGGAATCAGTGATGAAATATCTCGGCGCCGGCGCCAACAAAATACTGGCTTATGGAGTTGCTTCGGTTTCCGGCGGGATATTGGCGGTTTGTTCCTGCACAGTGCTGCCTTTGTTTGCGGGAATTTACAGAATGGGTGCGGGAATAGGTCCCGCGACCACTTTCCTTTATTCAGGTCCGGCGATAAATGTTATGGCAGTTGTATTAACCGCAAATGTTCTGGGTATTGAATTGGGTATTGCCCGCGCTCTGGGAGCAATTATATTTGGGATAGTTATAGGACTGTTCATGCAGTTTTTCTTCAGAAAAGAAGAACTGGAAAAAGTTAAGAATCAAACGGTTATACCCGATGAAAGCGGACGCCCATTATGGAAAAATGCTCTTTATTTTGCGTTGATGGTTGGAATTCTTGTATTCTCTAACTGGGGAGATGCAGGGGATCAGACAGGATTTTGGGCTTTTATTCACTCAATCAAATGGTATTTGACGGGTATTTGCACGATTGGATTATTATTGGTTTTACTATTCTGGTTTGATATTGACAGAAAAAAACTTCTTATCGCCGCAGTACCGACGGCTGCGCTGGCTGTTATATTTAATAATCAGCCTATTATACCCTTTATCGCGGGGATAATTGGTTTGTCTTATGTTTCTTCAACCAGCGAAGGTGAAGGCGAATCCTGGTTTGCCGCCACCTGGGACTTCACAAAGCTGATCATGCCCTTATTATTCTATGGAGTTTTAATAGCGGGCTTCGCGCTGGGCAGACCGGGGCACGAAGGAATAATACCCTCGGAATGGATCAACAGCGCAGTCGGCGAAAATTCCATTGCTTCAAATTTATTCGCGTCTGTCATCGGCGCCTTCATGTACTTTGCAACATTGACAGAAATACCCATCTTGCAGGGATTGCTCGGCAGCGGTATGGCTAAAGGACCTGCTTTGACATTGCTGCTTGCCGGTCCGGCTCTTTCGCTGCCCAACATGCTTGTTATAAAAAGCGTTATTGGCTGGAAAAAAACTTTAATTTACATTATGCTTGTGATACTGATGTCAGCGTTGACAGGCTTAATTTACGGAAATATATTCATTTAGGAGGATAAAATGAAAGAAATAAAAGTATTGGGACCGGGTTGTTCAAAGTGCAAAAAACTTGCGGACAACGTAAGCAAAGCTCTCGAACAAACAGAAGAAAAAACTGATTTTGAGTATATCACTGATATGCAGAAAATCATTGAAGCCGGAATAATGATGACCCCGGCTCTTATAATCGACGGCAAAGTGGTTTCTACTGGGAAGGCACTGCCGGTTAAGGACTTAGTAAAGATATTTAATTCATAAATGTTATATTAATAAAGAGGTTAAAATGAAAGTCAAATTTTTATTCGTTATCGCGATACTTGCGGTGATAGGGATTGTATTTTCCAACATGGCGGAAGGTAAAGAAAAGAAAAGCGATTATGTCAGAGTGATTTATTTTCATGGGGATTACAGGTGCGCTACCTGTAATAAGCTCGAAGAGCTTTCGAAAATGACGGTTGAACAGCATTTTGCCGAGGAACAAAAATCAGGCAAAGTCAAGTTTGATATTATAAACGTCGCCAAAAAGGAGAACGAGCATTATACAAACGAATTTAATCTCTACAACCAATCCTTGATTGTTATCAAGTACAAAAACGGCGAAAAGAAAGAATGGAAAAACTGTAAAAAGATCTGGAATTTAGTCCGCAACGAAGGGAAATATCTGGATTATGTAAAAAATGAAGTTAAAGAATATTTAAAGGATATTTGATGGAGTTTATAACTGCAGGTATTTTAACGGCGTTATGGTTCGGGATACTGACATCGATCAGCCCCTGTCCACTGGCTACTAACATTGCTGCGATATCTTTCATAGGCAAGAAAGTTGAAAGCGCCCCGAATGTTCTGTTGTCAGGGCTTTTCTACACTCTGGGGCGAATGGCGGCTTATCTGGGAATCGCAGCTATAGTGGTAACAAGTCTTCTTTCTGTTCCCGAAGTTGCTAGATTCCTGCAACAATACCTGAACATTATTTTAGGTCCTCTTCTGATCGTGGTAGGAATTTTCCTTTTAGGTATCATTAAGTTAAATATCGGAAGTGGTGTGACATTTTCCCAAAAATTTCAGGACTCTGTTCAAAATAAGGGACTATTGGGCGCTGCGTTACTCGGATTCGTTTTTGCTCTGTCATTTTGTCCGGTATCGGCGGGATTATTCTTCGGAAGTCTTATTCCTCTGTCAGTAAAGTATGAGTCGGCTGTATTTTTGCCCCTGATATTTGGTATTGGCACTGCGTTGCCGGTAATATTTTTCGCATTCCTGATAGGGTTTTCCGCCAATTATCTGGGAAAAATTTACAACAGCTTATCAAAATTTGAATACTGGGCAAGGCGTATAACAGGAATAATCTTCATACTGATAGGATTATATCTAAGCTGGAAGTATATTTTTTAGATTCTTATTAATCCCAAATTTTTCATTTGAATATACTTATTTCAGCATAAATAACTTAACTCTAAGAATTTAACCACCCCTTCCTTTCCCCTCCTTTGTAAGGAGGGGAGTGAAGCCGAAGGCTTTACGGGGTGGTTCTTCTAAAGTAATGAATTTAAAATTCTATTGGGATTAGATTACCTTTTTCAATAAAATCCTTAACGTATGAAAGATGCATCTCGGTACCATCGAAATATCCAAAAGTTGGCTCATTAAGCCAGTCACCCAGATTATAGTAAATGCCTTTACCAAAATTATGCTTCTCAATCTGGTGTTTATGTCCCATAATAACGAAATCGCAGCCTTCTTCGATTTTATTAGCTGCAAAATCCTTCATACCGTCTGTTTCTCCGAAATCTTTTTTATCAGTATAATTCCTGCTGGTCTTGGAACTGGAAGAAGCAAGCCCTATACCAATATCCGGATGCAAGAGCCTGTACAACCAATTTGAAACAGGGTTCCTGAGTATCTTTTTCAGGACTCTATAGCCGGTATCATTGTATGCCTTGCCATCACCATGGGAGATGTAGAACGCAGTTCCATTAATTTCACGCTCGATGTCATTTTTGTAAATTGGGATACTTAACTCTTTTTCGAAAAAAATCCAATGCCCAAAGTCATGGTTTCCCATCAGATATTCAATTTGAATGTCATTTTTCTTCAAATTATCCAGAGCAGCAAGCGTACGGAAAAATTTTCGGGGTATCACATGTTTATAATCAAACCAATAATCAAAGAGGTCTCCAACAATGAAGAGTACCTCACAATTTTTTTTAATTTTTTCAAGAAATTTGAGCAAAAGCTCTTCCTTGATTCTTTCTGCTTCCGTTCCACCAAAACCAAGATGAATGTCAGAAATGAAGTATACCATTAAAAAACCCTGACTAAAGTTACAATTATTATAAAATTTATTTTTTATTAGAAAATCACTTGCTATATAAAGACTAATTTTATAAATTATAATATATTATTATAATGAAAAAAAATTTTATAATACGTATTATTTCTAAAAAATAATTAAAATAAAATGATACAATTTTTAAAAAAGCAATATAATATATCGAAGTTATTCAAAATAATTTTTTTGATTGTAGTATTATCTTCGTTTTATGGATGTATTGATATAAAATCCGATTATCCGGTAATCAATTATTATAAGCTTGAGCATGACAGTTTGATGGACTGGAACCCGGGGCCTCTTGAAAGTACTGTTGTACTCAGGAATTTCGATATCGCTTCACAGTATAAAACGAATCGCTTCATTGCTATGTTTAAGGAAAGCAGAGTGAAACTCTATTATTATCACAGATGGATAACGGACTGTCAAGAAGTAATTACTGACTTCGTACTCCAAAGAGTTAACAATTATGATATATTTACAGGTGGTCTAATAACTTCCGGCTCTATAGTATTTCCTGATTATTTCCTTGAAGGCACTATCCTTGAAATGGCTGCTTTAAATGATGAAGATGAAGAAGAAAATAATTTTGTAAGACTATCAATAAAAATCAACTTAATTAAGCGGGAGCCCATGAAAAATGAAGAGAATGTTCTTCTGAGTAATATTTATCATGAGAAAGCCCAGCGTAAGAACAATAAGGCAAAAACCATAGCACCCGCTTTTAGTATAGCTGCCTCAAATCTTGTTGATAATATAATCAAGGATATTTATACTACAATAAAAAAAGATCAACAATCAAATAATTGACTTCTTATAATATTTGCACTCAAATGCCTTTAAATAAAACATCTATGAAATTTAATGATGATGATTTCAAATTAGCTGCTGTTGATATTGGTAATAGCAGAGTGAAGTTTGTTCTTGAAGATATTTATGAATTTTTCGAATATAGTGATGAGTTGGAAAAACAGATAACGGTTTATTCAAAGAATAAATTAAGTAAGCCAACCTTACTTTGCTATTCCACTGTGAATAGTTCTCGCGCTAATTCCCTCCTGAAAATATTAGATAATAATAAAAATGTTTTGGCAGTTGATTCATCAAAACTACTTGAAAAACAAGAGCTGTTAAAGTTCCGTCATATAAAAGGCATTGGCAATGACAGATTACTTGGACTGCTCGGAGCTATGAGAAAATTCAAACCACCTTTGATAACAGTGGATTGCGGCACTGCAATTACGGTCAATGCTGTAGACGCTGATGGCGTCTGCCGCGGCGGCGCTATTTTCGCTGGTATTAAGACTCAAGCTCAGGCTTTATTCGAAAAGACTGAAATTCTACCTGAAGTTGTACCTCAAAGAATTAAAGACTTTACCGGCAAAAATACCGAAGATGCGATCATTTCCGGCATTTTGGCTTCTGCTGCAGGTGGAATAAATAAGCTGATTTATAAAATAAAACATAACGAGCTTCAAATTCAAGAATGCCCTGTAATCTTTACCGGTGGATTTTCAGAAATGGTAATATCTTCTGCAGAAGAATTTACGAAATATAACCATGAACCACATCTTGTTTTGGATGGTATACTGCATCTCATACAAATTAAATCATCTGATGAATTATCAAATATTCTTCATAAATAGTCATGATAATAAGTCTTCTGCTTTGCCGGATAATTAATTTTGTTTAATTTGCAAAAAAAATTATTGAAATATTCGATAAAGTATGATAAACAGTAAGAAAATAGTGGTGGTTCTCCCTGCATACAATGCAGAAAGAACCTTAAGAAAGACTTACGATGAGATACCCTTTGACATCGTTGATCAGATCGTACTTGTTGATGACGCAAGTCATGATAATACTTATGATCTTGCTAATGAACTGGGCGTTCACCATGTTATCCGTCACGAAGAAAACAAGGGTTACGGTGGCAACCAGAAGACCTGCTACAATAAAGCTCTCGAGCTGGAAGCTGATATCGTCATCATGCTGCACCCTGACTATCAGTACACACCTCATTTGATTCATTCAATGGCATATCTGATAGCAAATGACGTTTATCATGTAGTTCTTGGATCAAGGATCCTCGGGCGTGGAGCCCTGAGAGGCGGTATGCCCCGCTATAAATACTATGCCAACCGCTTTCTGACATTATTTCAAAATCTCATGATAGGCGAAAAGCTCTCTGAATATCATACTGGTTACAGGGCTTTCTCAGCGGAAGTACTGAGAAATATTAATTACGAGGCTAACTCGGATGATTTTGTATTCGACAATCAAATGCTGGCTCAGATATTCTACGCCGGTTATGATATTGCCGAAATAACCTGCCCTACAAAGTATTTCAAAGAGGCATCGTCGATTAATTTCAAACGAAGTGTGAAATATGGATTAGGAGTGATGAAGGTATCAGTCCGGTTTTTCCTCCAAAAAATTGGACTGCTGAAACTTGAAATGTATAAGAAGAGAAATTCCGTTCCTGCAAAGGAACCCGAGGATTCTCAAAAAATGGCAAAAAGAATTGTCTCCTGAGTGATCAGCAAATTATCGGTTTTAAATTATACTACCTTGAACTAAAAATTTTCAAACTGTCTCCACCTCTTCGCTCAATTCAGCTAATACAAAATCATGCTCAACTTTTTCAAGCCGAACCCTGTGGAAATCATGGGTAATATTTTCCGGTCCCCGGATTCTTGTTTTTATATAATTACCTGTGAATCCTTTCCAGATATGCTGCCTTTGATCGTAAAATTCGGGAATAACTTCTTGCTCAGTGCCAATCATTGAATCGTAGAATTGCATCTTCTTACGGTTGGATAGTTCGATCAGGCTGTGGGTGCGGTCTTTTTGCACCTGCGGGTCGACTTTGCCGTCCAGCTCGGCAGCATTGGTGCCGCTGCGGTCGGAATAGCCGAACACATGCAGGTATGTAGCAGTTATGTATTCCAGAAGATCATAAGTTTCCCGGAAATGGCTGTCAGTCTCGCCGGGGAAGCCTGTTATCACATCAACGCCTATGCCGCAATGGGGAATTCTGTCCTTGATCTTGAAAATCAGATCGCGGTAAAAATCAGCCTTGTAGCGCCGGCGCATCTTCTTGAGAATTTCCGGTGAGCCGCTCTGCAGCGGAATATGGAAATGCGGCGCAAGAGTATCGGAAGTGGCTGCGATTTCGATAATTTCATCGGTGAGCAGGTTAGGCTCTATCGAAGAAATTCTAATCCTGAAATTAAAATCCTGCTCGGCGACAGCGCGAATCAAATCCGTGAAATTCTCGCCTGTCGGCGCCTTGTAGTCTCCCAAATTAACGCCCGAGAGCACAACTTCCCTATAGCCCTGCTCGTCGATCTCGCGGAATTTATCCATAGCCTTGTCGAAATCCATGCTGCGCGAATAGCCTCTCGCCGCGGGTATAGTGCAGTATGTACATTTGTAATCGCAGCCGTCCTGCAGCTTCATAGTGACACGAGTACGCGTGTCGGCGTCATAGGTGCACGCCGGATCGAAGCGCAGATCTTCGAGCGGTTTGACGTACATGCAGGTTTCCTCGTTCTTCTCGAATTTATCTATCAGCTTGGGAATATTGAACTTGTCCTGGATGCCGAAAACTGCGTCCACGCCGTTGATGGCGGCGACTTCGTCGGGCTTCATCTGCGCATAGCAGCCAAGCACGCCGACAAAAGCATTGGGACTGCTTTTTCGGGCTCTGCGGATTACCTTGCGGCTGTCCGCATCAGCTTTATTCGTGACCGTGCAGGTATTTATCAGAACAATGTCGGCTTCCTGACCGAAATTTACCACATCATAGCCCAGTTCCTCGAATTGCGCCTGAATTTGCGACAATTCCGCGAAATTGACTTTGCATCCTATGTTGTGAAAAGAAACTCTCATGTCGATCTATTTTATTCCGCTGTGCGGATTTATTTTTTTTCAAAAATTCTTAAATTTATAACAAATTTTTGACGTTCCTAATTTAAGAAAAATGTTTTTTGAAATAAATTTGTAAAATAGCAGAATATTAATTTTTTTAATTAAGAAAAATTATTTAAATTAAAAAAAATGTTTAAAACAAGAGAGGGGAACAATGCCAGATATAAATAATCGAAAGGATATACTACTGTTGTTATTATATTCACCAGGTCGATATGATAATTTCAACGAACCAATTACCGGCAGAACAAGACTCATAAAGACTTTATTTTTATTCAAGGAAGAATTGTTAAATGATTTCAAAAAAAATCTAGAATTCGATGAAGATAAATTTTATCATTTCGAATCTTGGGATTATGGACCATTTTCTAAAGATGTATTTGAGGATATCGAATTTTTTATTCTTATAAATTTTGTGCAAACTAAAAATTCTGAGGAAGAAGGTCATATTGAATCCTTTTCGGAATATGATCATTACAAAAATGAATATATTAATTATGAAAACGAAATTGACATTTACCAAGAAGAGGAATTTTCCTTAACTGAAAAAGGCGAAAGTTTTGCTGCTGATCTATATAAAAAACTATCTTCAAATCAAAAGAACATGATTAAAGAATTTAAAAAGAGAATTTCTTCGATGCCCTTGAGAGCTTTGTTAAGATACGTGTATAAAACATATCCTGAATTAACTAATAAATCTAAAATTAAAGATAAGATGAATTAATTTAGTTTTACAATGGATGAATACTTGCAACAATTAGTTAATCCCGTTTTGATTTCTGTTTATATCCAAATAGTTCTCGGTCTATTGATAACCAGGATAAAAGATTGGATCATTAGTATTGATAAGTTTAAAGAGAAATGGGGTAAGTTAGTAGAAGCTATCCAAGAAAAATTAACAATGCAATTAATAAAAAGAAGTTCTTATTTTTATGAGAATTATCTGAATTTTTCTGAATTTAAAGAAAATTACTATAATGAATATTTAGAAAATGTTAAAAAGGAATTACAATTAGTTAATTATTTGAACAGAATTAATTGGTTAAGAAAACATATTAATTTATTGCATCAATTCTTGTTTTACACAACACTTTTAGGCTTTCTCTATATTATTGTTTATATCTTATTCTTGTTATTTAATATTACAGGCAACTACTTATTCTTTTTATCAGTACCTACAATTATTTGTCAAATGATCTTTGCCCTTTTTATTTTTAGGTTTGATAAAAATTTTAATAATATTGAAGAAAAAATATACTATGAATGATAAGAAAATAAATTCAGAAAATAATATAATTGAATTATTAAATGATTATTATAATAAAAATAATTTTATTGTTAAAAATGAAGTTCCTAATATGGGTCAAAGTGTTGATATAGTTGCAAAAAAAGGTAGATGGATCACTTGTATTGAGGCAAAGCTGTTTAATTGGAATCGAGCTATACAGCAATGCAATGCTCATGAATTGGTAGCGGATTTCATTTATATAGCTGTTTCAACCAAATCAATTTCTAAAAACTTGCATGAGAAAGCTAAAAAAAAGGGATATGGATTAATTCATATAAATCCCTTTAATGGTGAAATCAATATTCAACTTAAAGCAATTAAGAATAATAAATACTGGGTACCTCAAAGAAATAATTTTAATCGTTTTTTTAAGGAAGTAGAAAATGCCTATTGATCATTGGATGAATTTCGGAACTTTTGCAGAGCAGAAATACTTTACTTATCCTACACCAAATACTTATAAAGGTGTTATTATTAATGGTAATATGGCTTCTCATGCACCAGACGGTTTAGCAGCTTTTATTTTGGAAAAGACCAAATCTTTACCATATATAATAGATCCGTTGACTCATGCATTTCAACATAATTTTTCTGCAATAGAAAATCAAAAAGGGGGAATAAAAAAATCTATTGAAAAGATGGTGTCTTCTTATGGCGATATAATTCAGAGTGCTGTAGACGAAAGAAGACCTCTAAATAGCAAAAATTTCGAAAGTGATACAAAAAGCAGAGAATTTGTTGAGAGAACTTTGGATTTTCAAGACTCTATCTTGCAAGAACCAATGTCTGATTCAGATACACTTAAATATCTTGACTTTAACGATCATTTAGAACCATATGCTGTAATAGCACCATATTTTTATATGAATGAAACATCAATTGATAACTGGCTGCCCGTTAATATCAATCTTTGTGAAATAGCAATAAAATATAAAGAAAGTCAGAAATTAATGGCTTCTATTGTAATTGATCAGGCTATATTAGATGACATTGAGAAAATTAATCAAATAGTAAACTACTATACAAAATTAGATATTAAAGGATTTTTAATATGGATCGATGATTTTGACGAGACTTCAACAAGTATATCTAGATTAAGAAATTTTCTAAAGCTAATCAAAGGGCTAAGAGATTCAGGAAATTATGAAATAATAAATCTACACGGTGGATATTTTTCAATTTTAGCATCCGGATCAGTTGGGAATCATTTGTTTGATGGCGTTGCTCATGGACCTGAATACGGTGAATTTAGAAGCGTTATTCCTGTAGGCGGAGGTATTCCTGTTGCAAAATTCTATATTCCGCGAATACATAGTAGAGTAAAGTATAGGGAAGCTCTACAATATTTGCAATATTTAAAATACTTAGAAAATGCCAACATCTATTTTAAAAATGTTTGCAATTGTGCATTATGCCAAGAAGTTATTGATAACAATTCTAATAATTTTCAACTTTTTGGTGAAGCAACTGCTAAAGAAGTACGACGAGGCAGTAGTTTTGTAAGGATTGATTATCCAACGACTGAAACTAAAGAGAGGTGTCTAAAACACTATTTGCAGAGAAAAGAAATCGAATATTATAGAGCTTCGAATGAGACAAAAGATGTTTTACTTGAAGAATTGGAAGCTACCTACAACGAATATTTTAATGCTGCCAGCGAAGAGAATATTTCTCACCTTCTTAAATGGAAACAGGTTTTAAGTGAACTATGATTCTGATGTTTTCAATTCGAATTAAAATTTCACTTGTATCATAACATTTAAAAAATATTTCTACCCGCCATTCGACAAAACCAATACCATTTTAACTAACTTCTGCATTTTTGAACTTATCGAATATTTTTAACTATGAATAAATTCTGGGACTTGCGATACGCGGGTGAAGACTTTGCTTATGGTACCGAACCGAATAATTTTTTCAGGGAAATGATTGATTCGCTGCCACCCGGCAGGATCTTGCTGCCCGGGGAAGGCGAAGGGCGCAATGCCGTGTATGCCGCAAGGAATGACTGGCAGGTCACGGCTTTCGACCAGAGCACAACAGGCAGACAAAAGGCGCTGCAGCTCGCGGAAGAGAATAACGTCAAAATCGACTATCATATCTCGACGGCGGAAGAATTTCTCTGCGACAAAGATTTTGATGCTGTAGGAATTGTCTTCCTTCACCTGCAGCCGGACCTGAGAACAGATTTCCACAGGAAGCTCATTGACTGTCTGAATCCCGGTGGAATTATATTCATGGAAGTATTCGAAAAAAGGCAGATAAAGAAATCCACCGGCGGACCAAAAAATACGGATATGCTTTACAGTATCGAAGAACTGAAGCATGATCTGCAGACTCTTGACATAAAAAGCATCAATGAAACTGCCGTACACCTGCGCGAAGGACCCTATCACAACGGCGAAGCGCATGTTATCAGGCTTGTTGCTAAGAAACCCGAATCTCAATAAAATAATATAAATATCGCTTTCCTTCGTCAAGAAATTATATTGATTTTTTAAGTAAAACGAATTCTTGATATGAAAAGGACTATTTGCGCGCTTTCGACGCCGCCGGGCATTGGCGGATTGGCAGTGATAAGGATTTCCGGTGATGAGGCATTTGCGATAACTGATCAATGCTTCAGCGGGAAAACCAGGCTCAGCGAGGTGAATTCGCATACTATCCATTACGGCAAATTCAAAGATGGCGAGAAGCTGATAGATACCGTCACGGCGTCGGTTTTTGTCGAGCCACAGTCATATACAGGTGAGAATGTCGTGGAATTGAGCTGCCATGGGGGCTATACGGTTTCGGGGGAGGTCATCAATGCGCTCATCAAGAATGGCGCTGTTCCAGCCGAACCTGGCGAATTCACCCGCCGCTCTTTTCTGAACGGGAAGCTTGATCTCACGCAGGTGGAAGCTGTTGCGGACATTATTCATTCTAATTCCGTGCCCGGTTGTCAGACTGCGGCGCGCCAGTTGACGGGACAGTTCACATCACGTCTGAGCGAACTTCGCCGGAAGCTGATAGATACATGCAGCCTGCTGGAACTGGAACTCGACTTCGCCGACGAGGACCTCGAATTCGTCGATCGAAGCGAAATAGCGGACAAAATAGTCGAAACGCGGGAATACTGCCTGAATCTCGCGGAATCATTCCGGTCGGCAGAGATCCTGCGTTCCGGGTTTTTCATAGGGATAGCGGGCTTCCCAAATTCAGGTAAATCCACCCTTTTCAATGCCTTGCTGGAACGCCGCCGCGCCATCGTTAGCGAGACACCCGGCACTACCCGCGATTATCTCGAAGAGACTATCCATCTCGATGGCATAGCCGTCAGATTGATAGACACAGCCGGATTGCGCGCAACCGAAGAGACTATCGAGATCGAGGGTATTAAGCTCGCCGAATCCGTCCTCGAGCAGGCTAATATGATAGTGGTGCTGAATGACATTAGCGAGGCGGAAAATCAGTCCGATGAACTATTCCGCAAGTTGAAGGAAAGATATAGAGATACTTCAATCATTCTCGTTCACAACAAAATCGATAAGGTTGATGGCGATAAATACCCCAAAGCAGAAAATGTGATTAATATTTCCGCTAAAACAGGTGAAAGCATCAACGAATTAAAGAATATGATCGGCAGGGAAGCCGCCGCCAGCGCCGAAGCTGCGAAGGATGTGCTTATCAATCAGAGGCACGCTGCACTGCTGAAGGATGCCGCCGCGAGCCTGAATTCCGCTCTGGAAGCGCTTAACACAGGTATGGAAAATGAATTTGTTTCAATAGATATCCGCAAAGCTACGGGTATTCTGGGCGAGTTGACAGGCGAGACCTGGAGCGAGGATATACTCAATAATATTTTTTCGCGCTTTTGTATTGGGAAGTGAAGAATTTTGTGATTTGTTCAGCTCAAATTTATTTATTAACTTATATAAACATTTACTTAAATAATAAAAGGGTATAAAATGTCGAGAATCGCCAAGGTTATTCTTATTTCAATTGCTGCTATTGTGATTATTATTCAATTCATACCTGTCGAAAGGAACAATCCCCCCATTCAGGAAGAAATTGATGCACCCCAGGAAGTAAAAAATATCCTCGAGAGAGCCTGCTACGACTGCCATTCCAACAAAACCGAATGGCCCTTCTACAGTTACATAGCGCCGGTATCCTGGATAGTGGCGGGCGATGTCCACGAGGCTCGCGAGCATATAAATTTTACCGAGTGGAATAATTATAGCGCCAAAGATCGTGAAGAAATTAAAGCAGAAATTTTCGAAGAAGTTGAAGAAGGTGAAATGCCTTTAAAAGGCTATACTATTCTTCATCCTGAATCAAAGGTGTCTGAAGTGGAAATTGAAATTCTTAGCAAATGGGCGCCGGAAGGTGAAGGTGGTGAGGAAGGATATGAGCATGAGCATTAATCAACAGCTAAAGTATCACCTGTCCATCCAAGCGCTTCAGGCTCAGGATCAATGAAAAGTCTGGAAATCATTGATAATTGTTTAGCTAAACATTTCAGAATTGACGGCGCCGGTTTTCCTTTCTCAATAACTTGGTTGTAAACAATGTCGGCGTGCATTGGCAAACCAGGCATTTCTGAAACAATAATTTCATCCTCAATAGGGTTATGATTTTCATTCAATGGTGATGCTGCAATTATTACATCACTTAGATTTGTTTTCTTATTTTCACTTAGATTGTTTATTTCATTCGCATTTATAAGAGCAATACCGAAATATTTATTATTTCTTATATTTATTTTCTTAAAATCAGTTTTAAGGCGATTTGGATTTGAAAAATAATATCTCAGAACCGATACTTCTTTAGTTCCAATCAATGGATAGAAAGCTTCTTTCTTCAACTTTCCTTTACTCTTGCTTACCATCAAAGGATGAAAAATACCTCTTGCCAATATTTCATCATCACTAATTTCTTTTGGAATAGTCATAAAAAAACGGTTTTTATATAACTTTCTCTATCAATTCTTTAATAAAAATAATTCTTTCTTTATCATTAACGGGCAGATCATCCTCATAAATTAGCCCATCTTCTTTATTTTCGCTCATATAGCCGAGCAAGGTTTCGCCAATTTCTACAGAGACATACTCATCATCATCATTTTCCCATTGGAAATCTATTGTACCATGGGTAGTAGGAGTTATATTATCAATTTCTAAATGAGATAACAATTTCTCGTTCAGGTTTTTGAGAAAATGAATTGAATTAGCAATCACTTGTTCAGATGGTGGGACTGCGCCATAGCCATCCCAATTTTCTTCATGATCTTTTAGATTTTGAAGAAAATCAATGTGATCCTGGACATTGGGATAAGCTATTTCTCTATTATGTATATCCATATGTTAGAATAATATTTTAATGACAATAACTCTATATTTATGAATACGCAAAAGTTAGCAAATTGTTTATTCAAAACAAAATAATTTTTAAAATTGATCCTTTTTTTGTATTATAAAGAAAAATTAAATGAAAATAATAAAGTTATCTATGAAATAATCGGCTGCTGTAATTTTAGATCTTTCTAATTTTGTTCAACAATAAGGGGACAAATCATGAGGTATTTTCTTCCGGAGCCTTATACAAGAAAATTGCTCGTAGAAAACATCATCACAACATCAAAATTAATTTGTTACTATCATTTATAAATCAATCCTAAAGATTTATAATTAGCTGACTGGCAAGTTTTCAAATTTTATTATATTGTATGTAAATTAATATCAGCCTTTTATTTCGGTGATGAACAAATAATATCATTATTTTTTGTTATATCTCAACAACTCACTCCGATAACCATTGACATAAGTCGTTTCCGGCTCGAAATCCGGATAATCCGAGGTAATAATATGCAATGACGGATCCTTTTGAAGAATGTAGAAACCTATGTTTTCATCCGTAAAATATCTTTCAGTGCGTAAATTAGCTTCACGCACCGAATAAAAAGTTGAATCTCCGCTAAAATCAAATTCGAATGTTATCAAGTTATCAAACTTAATGTTATATTCTCTTCCTATGAATTTTTCATTACTCAATGTTGTTGTATCATAATCCCTTCTATATCCATTAATTACATAATCACTTTCGGTAAATATGGTTGTATCTTTGAATTCGTAAGGATAATTATTATTTGTAAAAGATTTTATTAACCAGGTTTCAATGTCAGGATCAACAATCTTCAACCAACCGGATTCGAAATCCGGGATTTCGGAATTAGCTTCGTCATAATATTTATATACAGAATTGGCAGAATATATATAAATTGAATCATGAATACCGCCGTTTCTGTAACGAACCAGCAAAAAAGCCCCCTTTCCATCTTTCACCGTATTTTTCTCGATGACTACGGAATCTAATACTTCACTGCCTTCAACTCTTGTACTATCTTGATCAAGCTCGTAAGTTTCGTATATCCAATAATCTCCAATGGAAAAATTAAGCAACGTATCAATTCCGTCCCCGTTATTAATTGGCTCGCTTGAATTCGAATCGCTGCAGGAATAAATTAGTAAGCCTGTTAAAATTAATATTGATTTTAAGATATTAACCATGATTTTCTTTTATACATAATACATGTTATGATTAAAACAAATTAGTAAAAAGATGTTTAACTCAAAAATTGATTGTTTGAATTTCAATTATTTATTAATTTAAGAAAAATTAATTTTTTAAATAAATAAATTATCACAGCATAAATATTTGAATTTCGTAAAATATTAACAATCAGAGGGGATTGAACATGTTTTTAAATTTGTTAAGCAGAGATGAAAAAGAAAATTTTCTCGAATTAGCCCATTATGTTGCGGAATCGGATGATTACTATGCCGATACTGAAAAAAAATGGATTGACAAGATTCAACGGAATATCGGCATGACAGATTATGAACCTGTCGGCAAGCCCTTTGACGACATAATGGAAGATTTGAAAAGTGCTTCTGTCATTAGTAAAGCTTCTATCCTTCTGGATATTCTGAATTTGACAATGGCAGACCACAGCTACAGAACTACCGAAAGAAATATCATCAAAAAGATCAGACAGCGTTGGGACATCCCTGATGATCAGTACAAATCAATTATATTCTGGATGGAAAACAAAGATCAACTCCTCAAAGCAGAGGGTATTGAAGAGTAGAATTAAAATTTTCCATTATGACAATACACAAAATATCCAATTTGTATGGATTGTAAATAATAAAACCAAGGTGACTCAAAATATTTGCTAATTGCGCCTTTGAGTCACCTTTTATTTTTTAGGTATTATTTATCCCAATTTTTACGACAGAACAGATTTAATCTCTTATTTCCCCTCATCCCAGCCCTTCTTTCGGCGGGAGAAGGGGGGGAAGAATTTCTTATTACACTGAAAGTCCCTTCTCTTTTTGGGAGAATGGATTTAGGGATGAGGGAATTCTTATAATAGATTTTCCGGGTTTATCAGTCACAGAAGAAATCACATATTCAGCTTTAATTTGAAGTAGTATCAGATTTCAACATTCTTTCGACAATTTCCGATACCATTTTCGGATTGGCTTTGCCTTTTGTCATCTTCATCGCTTCGGCTACGAAGAAATTCAGACCACGCTTGCCTCTTTTCCTGTAATTTTGTACGGCATACGGATTTTTTTCAATTATTCTTTTAGCGATTTCCGCAAGTTTTGAAGGGTCGGATATCTGCTCTAACCCCTCCTCTTTGACTATTTCCTCTGCACATTTACCGCTGTTTAATAATCTCTCGAATACTTTTTTACCGCTTTTACTTGAAATTTTCTCATCAGCAATTAAATCAGTTAACTCAGCGATATCTCTACTTTTAATTGAAATATCATCAATGTAAAAATTGCTTTCCGCCAATATTCTCAGTACATCAGTCATGATTCTGTTGCTGACCAGCTTGAACCTGTGCTGATCTTTAACTGACAAATGACCGCATGCTTGCTCAAAGTAGTCGGCTAACTCCTTATTTTCCGTTAAAATTCCTGCGTCATATTCCGGTAAACCGTACTGCTTAATAAATCGATTCCTCTTTTCTAAAGGCATTTCAGGCAGTTTTAGCGCAATTGAGTTGATCAATTCATCAGAAATATTGAAATGCGGAATATTTGGCTCCTGTGAATATCCGTAGTCATGTACATTTTCTTTAGATCTGGATGAAACAGTGACATGACTGGCTTCATCCCAATGCAATGTTTCATAAACAACTTTCCCTGCTGAAGATAAAATCTTCTTCTGCCGCTCAAGTTCGTAATTTAATGCTCTTTCGACATTCCTAAAGCTGTTAAGGTTTTTAACTTCTGTTGGACTGCCCTGCCTTCCGGAATTATTATCCATAACTGATATATTTGCATCGCAGCGCAGATCTCCCTTTTCCATGTCGCCGTTGCAAACATCAAGATACACCAGATTTTGTCTCAATTGCTTCAGAAATATATAAGCCTCGCGGGCGCTTTCAATTTCGGGCGCGGTCACTATTTCAATCAACGGGACACCGCAGCGATTCATATCTACGAGAACAGAACCATCTGCATCAACAATTGATTTACCGGCATCTTCCTCGATATGCAATCTTTTGAGGTGAATAGCTCTATTTTTGTTGTTATCTGTTTCTAAGATCATTTTTCCATTAAGTCCCACCGGCTTGTCAAATTGTGTTATCTGAAAACCTTTGGGAAGATCATGGTAAAAATAGTGTTTCCTCGAAAATTCGGCGTTTTTATTTATTTCAAAATCCAAAGCCACACACACTGCCAAAGCATAATCTGCTGCACCGGCATTCAACTTTGGCAGAGCTCCGGGATGCCCAAGACAAATTGGACAAACAAGTGTATTCGGTACTGCTCCGTATTCGTTTTTGCAACCGCAGAAAGCTTTAGTCCGGGTATTTAGCCGGACATGAATTTCGAGTCCAATTATTGGTTTAAAATCAGACATATAGTCATTAAATTTGAAATTTATTAATATTTTTAAGAGAAAATTAACTGAAAATGATTATTTTAAAAATTGTATTTAAAATTATACGTTAATTACTAAAATCAAAATTAAAAATAAATTTCTTCTAAAAATATTGGTCAAAGCTGAAAAATCCACATAACAGTTGATATATGAATTCAAGAGATATAATAATAGGCGATGTTCACGGTTGTAATAAAACGTTCAACAAGCTGCTGAAAACCCTAAAGCCAACTCATGAAGACCGTATCTATCTGCTCGGTGATTATATTGACCGGGGTCCGAATAGCAAAGGCGTAATTGATACTATCATTGATATGAGACAGCAGGGGTTGAGTGTTCGTGCGCTTATCGGCAATCATGAGTATATGCTGCTGCAATCCGTAAATAATGTTCGGGAGTACCTTAACTGGGTATATAACGGAGCGGAAGAAACCCTCATGAGTTTCAACGTAAACAGTCCACATGAAATTGACGAGAAATATCTTAACTTTTTCAGGCATCTTGAATATTATATAGAACTGGATGATTATGTTATAGTACACGGGGGATTGAATTTCGACATTGGCGATCCGTTCAGTGATAAGTTTTCAATGGTCTGGATCAGGAACAGGCACGTAGACAAAAGCAAGATCGGTGGAAAACGTTTGATCGTCGGGCATACCCCGCTGCCGCTGGAAGATGTTAAAAGTTTTCTTACGGAAGACAGAATTATGCTGGACGGTGGCTGCGTATATAAACACCGTCATCCCGGCATGGGCTATCTGTGTGCCCTGGAACTAAACTCATTCAACCTTACCTGCCAGGAAAATGTGGATTTTTAACTGTTTTAAATTATTGGAAGCACTTTCAACTAAAGCTGCCGCTAATTAAGAAAATGTTGTCATCCTCCAACCCCGCTCCGGATGACTGGAATTGTCACCCTGAGCAGAGTCAAGTGTGACTTGAATTATCTACTTATGTGACAGCCTCTGCAATTTGATGTTTTTCGGATGCCTTGCAAAGTATTAAAACACTTTGTTGCAAACGCTTACAAACGGAAATGTTCTCCAATGAATTATTTGGGATTAATTATATTATTAACTCAGTAAGTTCCTTACCAATTCTGTCCATGGCGAAGCTTCCGGATCTTCATTCTTATTTTGCTCCAGCTAAGGTTATTAAGCCTCCTTAAAAAACTCTTGGCATTATATTCAAATTCCGCCTGAGCTTTGCTGAAACTTCTGGTTAAAGGATTTGCAGAAAAGATTGAAGATTTCAAAGAGACAGGCTCTTTATTATCATTAATGATATATTCTAGCTGCTTCATTATATTTTCTTTTTTTACATATTCATTTAGTTCGTTGTTCACAAAAAACGGCTGCTTAAGATACTCAACATAAAGATCATCGTTTTTATCGATTTCGATTATCCTTTCAATTAATTCTTCATCGCTGCCGTAATCATAATAATTCAAGAAGCTCTTAGTGTTAAAATCAAGGTTAATATAAGGATTCCCCCAATATACAGGCAAGCTGTCCACTTTCATTGCTTCATATATCTTTTCCGAAGTGTAGTAGGGGCGTTCTTTATTTTCGAAACTAATTGTGAATTTATACGGTTTGAGAAAATTCCATTTATCTTCAACATTCAATCCAAGATTAAAGCCGACATTATTCATGAATCTCCCGGCAGAGTCGACCTTTTTATACTTTGAAAGCTTTTTAAAAAAATCGTTTCTTTTTTTGCAATTTGGATTGGAATAAACAAAATTACAGAATTTGGTCTTACGTTTAAGTATTTCTTCGACAGGCGGACGTATCGTTAGCTCAGACATATCCCCATATTGATAATATGTCGGCAGTCTGTATTTTCGGGGATCGCCTTCAGAAGGAAAGAAAGAAAAAGCATAGTCACATTCATTCATATCAGGGCGGATTATTTCGCCGGTAAAGAATATTCTCTTGCAGTTAAAGTATTTATATCTATTTCCAAAAACCGAAAAGAAGAGATAATCGGGGTTATTTTCTGTTATTACTACATTGTATTTTTCTATTAAAAGGTTGTAGAATATGTTGTTTTCAGGTTCGAAATTGTGCCAAAAATCAGTGTAATATATTCTTAAAGACGGTTTATCAGCCATTTTTTATTTACTCAATTTAAGTACAGTATCAAACTCATCTTTAGTTATAGGCATCACGGATAATCTGGACTGCTTTATCAATCCGATATTTTTTAGTTTGTCATTTTTCTTTATCTGGTCGAGGGTGACCGGTTTATTGAATTCTTCCTTTTTTCTGAGTTTAACGGCAACCCATCTATCGTCATCAGTTGTTGGATCCTGGTAAGCTTCCTTTGTAACTTCGGTTGAACCAACAATTTCTTTTCCTATAACGCTATGATAAAATAAAACCTGATCACCTTTTTTCATTTGCTTAAGGTTATTCCTTGCCTGATAATTTCTGACGCCGTCCCAGTCAGTTTCTTTATCTTTTTTCATGTCGTCCCATGAATAGTCTTTTGGATCAGATTTAACAAGCCAATAAGCCATTCTAACTCCTTGCTTATTTCTAATTAACTTCCTTAATGCCCTCAAGTAATAATTTTTCTACTGTGTAAATAGAGTCAGGATAATTTTTTTGGATATTATCAATAGTATCAGATATGGAAAAACCGGGTATAGTGTCGGTAATGTCCATTACATAATAAGCAGGCAAAAAGTTTAGTTCGAAATTATTCTTATAGGGATGTGCATAGCTTTCATTAGCCATAGAATAGATTTCGATAGAAGAATCAGAAATATTTGCTTCCCTGAGTGTTTTGATCAGATAGGCGAAATCCTTTTGTGGGATTTGGCATGCACACTGCGGTTTTACGAAAAAGAAAAACCTGTGCAAATCCGAATCAAACTCATTTTGAATCTGTTGTGTGATTGCCTGATCGGGCTGATATGATTTGTATTCCACATCGAACCAGATGAATTTGGGAGAACCAAATAGTTCATTGATCTCCATTTTGTCAGCTTCTTTATTAGGTTCGGTTGAATTGATGCAACCGGGTATTAATATTGCGCCTAAAATTATAATTACTGTCAAGTATATTGATATTTTCATTTTATCACCTATATTATTTTTTTATTAAATGTAAATATAAGACTTTTTTTTAAATAATCTAAAAGCATGGAGCTAATTTTAAAGTCAGAAATTTTGTAATATTTTTACTAATAAACTGTTATTATATAAACAGATCAGACAGAAAATAATTTCTTTTGAGAAATTTTTTAAAACAAATATCAGTAAAATAGATGGTTTATAACAGGTATTCTTTTAAATTGGTCCCTTTTTTATTAGTTGGTATATCTTTGATTTTCTCGTCGTGTGCTGAGACATCTCAACCTCAAACAGAGAAACAATACAATTATCTTAATGTGCCGGAAGGTTTTCCGCCAATCCCCTATCCTGAGGATAATCCTATTACCCAGGAAAAGATTGAACTTGGCAGAAAACTTTTTTACGATAATATCGTTTCCGCTGACAGATCGATAAAATCATGCTCTCACTGTAAGAAACAGTCAAATGCATTTTCAGATCCAAGAAAGGTGAGCCGCGGCTTTAATGATAATCCTGAATTCAGGAATGCGACTCCTATGGTAAATCTGGCTTACAGGGAGGAATTCTTTTGGGATGGAAGTGTACAAAGTCTGGAAGAACAGGTTTACGAAAGCATTACCAGACCAGTGACCTTTAATATGGATACCAACAAGCTGAAGCAAAGATTACTGGGCGATCCCCAATATCCTGAATTATTCAGAAGGGCATTCGGAGAGGAATCGGAACCGTCAGCTTTTCTCGTGTCCAAAGCAATAGCAACATTTGTTAGAACTATGGTTTCCGGTAATTCACCTTACGATCAGTATGTTAATGGTGATTCGAGCGCTTTAAACGAAAGTGAAAAACGGGGCATGGATCTGTTTTTCAGCGAACGAACGAATTGTGCTTCATGCCATTCAGGTTTTATGTTCACCGACGAGAAATACCATAATACAGGCTTGGAAAGCCACTATTTCGATCATGGCAGGTATTACGTCACGGGAAATATTTATGATAAAGGGAAGTTTATGACACCGACATTGCGGAATGTAGAAGTTTCGGGTCCATATATGCATAACGGTGAATTAGAGTCACTTGAAGAGGTTATCGAGCATTATAACAGCGGTGGTTCACAATTTATTAACAAAGATACTATAATAAAACCACTTAAGCTTAGCGAACAACAACAAGAGGACCTGGTAAATTTCTTGAAAGCGTTGACAGACGAGGAATTTTTAGACAACCCTAAATATAAAAATCCTGATTTTTAAATAATTTTTTATTACATTAGCGTTATTGTATTGGATATAAAGATAAAATTTATTATAATTATTAAATAGTAAGATATTGTTTTTTTTTAAGGATATTATCCGAGGTGATTAAATGTATACATATAGCAAATTATCAATATTATTAATATTAGTGATTTCATTAGGATTTTTAGTATCATGTTCGGACACAGGCAATAAGACAGAACCTGACAAAGATGAGAATTATCTGGTGGTGCCCGGGCACTTTCCACCAGTACCGCAGCCAGAAGATAATCCGATAACAAAAGAAAAAGTGAAACTTGGCAGGATGTTGTTTTACGAGAAATTGTTGTCTCGAAATAAAGAGATACCTTCATGCTCACATTGTATGTCACAGCAGCATGCGTTCTCCGATGATCAAGCTATAAGCAAGGGCATCGATAACGAACCCGAGCCGCGCAATGCCATGTCACTTGTAAATGCAGCTTACAGAGATAAGCTTTTCTGGGATGGGCGCGGCAGTGCCATAGAATCTCCTGCTTACAGGAGTATCTGGCTGCCAATGATCCTGGATGCCGATACTAACGAGGTACAAAAGCGGCTGGAGAACCATCCTGAGTATCCGCGGTTGTTCAAAGAGGCTTTCGGCGAGGATGCAAAACCCACGGCTTATCTTGCATCAAAAGCCATTGCATCATTTGTGAGGACTTTTATATCCGGGAATTCTACTTATGACAGATACATTAATGGAGATTCATCAGCATTGAGTGATAGCCAGTTAAGAGGCAAAGAACTTTTCTTCAGCGAAAGAACGCAGTGTGCGACTTGCCATTCGGGTATTTTCTTTACGGACCTTAAATTCCACAATACTGGTACCACAACCCACTATTTTGATAAAGGCAGGTTTTATATAACCGATAAGGTTTTAGACTGGGGTAAATTTATTACACCCACCTTAAGAAATGTGGAGGTGAGCGGACCGTACATGCATAATGGCGAGTTGGAAACTCTGGAAGATGTGATTGACCATTACAGCCGGGGCGGCTACGAATTCTATACTAAAAGTCCGTTGATGGATTCTCTCAATTTTACTGATCAGGAAAAGGATGATCTGATTGCTTTCTTAAAATCTTTGACCGATCATGAATTTCTGAATAATCCGAAATTTTCGAATCCGCATGTAAAATAGATTTTAATTTACAATTCTTCTTCAAAACTTTTCCTTAGTTCATTCCTATGGAAAAGTTTTTTTTTGCTTAAAGTTTGTTTTCATGGGGAAAGTAAGGGTGTCCTTAAAAATTTTTGCGACATTTTGTATATTCATGTGTCAATTATATATAGAA
The DNA here is from genome assembly GCA_964645005.1 of uncultured Hyphomicrobiales bacterium. Classification (GTDB taxonomy): domain Bacteria; phylum Bacteroidota; class Ignavibacteria; order Kapaibacteriales; family UBA2268; genus CAZXYS01. The sequence continues at coordinate 23,690 of CAZXYS010000004.1, forward strand.
TAATTTGCAACATTTTTAAAAATCAGGTGTATATCTAAATATAAGTTCAGTAATCGGGAGCAGAGATATGAAAAAATTTTACACTTTGCTTATAATATTTGTTCTCTGCGGATCGCAGGTCTTCTCACAAAGATTGATTGTGTATCCACCGGATATCTCTGATTACCCTACGGTTCGTGCCGATTTCTTCTTATATAATTCCGATGATAAACGAATAACAGACCTTGACAAAAACGACTTCAAAGTGTATGAAGATAATCAGCCTCAAAAAATCACTTTTCTGGATTGTCCTCATTCCGGAGGTAAAACACCGATTTCGTCAGTTCTTACAATTGATGCATCCGGTTCAATGGCAGGCAAACATATAACAATGGCTAAAGCCGCTGCCAGAACATGGATAGCCAATCTACCCCGCGATGGAAGCGAATGTGCTATAACAAGTTTTAATGTGCTGAGCGAGGTCAGGGCTGATTTCACATTCTTTAAACCTGTTCTTTATGAAGCAGTTGACAGCATAAAAGCTGATAATGCCACTAACTATAATGGCGGATTTATGCAGCCAAATACGGGAGCTATAAGTGTTGCTTCGAAGGGTAAGAATAAAAGAGTCATAGTTTTTCTAACGGATGGACAGGCATCAGGGGAAACAGGAAAGATAATACAAAAAGCAAGAAATATTGACTGTGCTATCTTCAGTGTGGTTATTGGAAACAATATCTCAAAAATGCTGAAAGAAGTATCCATTCAAACCGGGGGAATGTATTTTGACAATGTTAATAACGAATCCGTTCTTACGGATATCTACAAATACATTCAGGAAATTGCGAGAGACCTCTCACCATGCAAAATAGAATGGTTGTCCGAAAGCTGCCTGCCAACAAGAACATCCACGATAATTCATCAGGAAAGCGGGAAGATGTCTAACGTAACATACGAAGTTTCAACAGATAAACTGCCTTATCTATCATTTTCGTCAAATGCATCATTGGAATTTAGCGGTACTGAGCTTGGATCTTACGAGGAAAAACAAATTATAATTACTGCTAATGTAAGACCAATTGAAGTGTATGATATCAAATCTGATAATGCTAATTTTATTATTACGGATCACGGCGGCAGCCCGCCTGAATTCGAAATATTACCAGGGGAAAGCCGGACTTTTACCGTGCGCTTTACTCCTGTTGACTCTTCAGTGCAGTACGGGAAATTTACACTGGTTAGTAACTCTTGCGGCAAGAAAGATTTCCATGTTTACGCCGATTATAACGACCCTTATGCTGAACGAGCCCTGAAGTTAATTCATCCCAATGGAGGCGAAACATTCATTGCCGGTAATGACACGGTTATTAAATGGGAAGGCATATCTAAGAATGATACTGTTTCGGTTTCTTACAGTACAAATAACGGAAAAACATGGTTAAAACTTGCTGATAAAGCTGCAGGATACAATTACAATTGGAAAAAAATACCAAAGGTGAACTCGGATAGCTGCCTCGCTAAAATTCGGGAGAATAAAGAATATCAAAGCTGGACAAATATCATTGGAAACAACTATTTCGAAAGTATAGAAGGTTTCGATATTGATAAAGATAATAATTCATTTATAACCGGTGGCTATAGGTTTTCCCTTGGATTTGGCAATGGTAAATGGATATTATCTCCTGATTCGGGGAGCACTTATTTAGCAAAATTTAATAGCGAGGGTAGCTGTTTATGGGCTAATAATATGGATGGACCTAACATAGAGATACCGGTTGGAGTTCATGTAGACAAAGAAGGCAATTCTTATGTATGGGGCAGGACTTATGATAATATGAAATTAAATGATAAGAATGTTATTAGTGGTAATTATTTGTACTTAATTAAATTTTCTCCGGCAGGCGATCTAATCTGGCATCAAACTATCAACGATCCCTGGAATAACAGTATAAGCGATGTTACGACAGATAATAGCGGCAATGTTTATATAACCGGGTATTTTAAGTTTAATATCAAATTTGCGGATGATTTCGAATTAATACCTTCGCAAAACACTGATTTCACAGGATATACAGCAAAATACGATAAGGATGGTAAATTTATAGATGCAGTAACTCTTGATTATTATGATAAAAATATGAAAATCCGAATCACTCCCGGAGAGAATCTTATACTATCCTGGCAGGAAAATATTATTAAATTGGACTCAATGCTCAATAAGCAATGGGATTATCGTATTGAAAATCCAAATTTCCCGGAAAGTTTCGGAGATGTGGAATTAGATAATACCGGCAATATATTTGCTGCTGCACTTACTAAAGTGGATTCCGGCAAATATATAAATCACCTCTTAAAATTGAGCCGGAACGGGGATCTTATCCGAAATGATACCACTCCGCATTTCCAAATTATATATATAGACAGAATAGGCAATCTTTACGCACTTGCTAATATAAATGATTCTCTTGATATGGAATTTGATCCATCAATTGATACTACCGGCGAATATATTTTAAAATTCAATTCACTTTTAGAATTTCAGAATGCTATATATTTCGGTGATAATTCACCTTTGGAAATGTATGCAGATGATCTGAACCAGATATATATAGCCGGTGAGTTTACTAAGACAGATTTTGGTACCGGAAACACAATCACATCAGAAGGTGAATCAGATGTTTTTCTTAAAAAGCTGTCCGATATTCAAACCCAGGAAGATATTTCCGATGAGGTCTGGTCAATTGTATATCCTGTTGTAAAAACTCATGCGGTAGATATGGGAACAGTTGTTGAAGATGACAAAAAAGACTCTACCGTGAATGATTTTATTATTAACACCAGTAATTATCCGGTGATACTTGACTCATTGAGTATCACTGGCACTGATACTCAGGCTTTCAGTATCGTAAGTGATATAAAAGACTATAGAATTGAACCTCATGATTCAGTGAAAGTAACATTCTGCTTCAATCCAAAGACCGTAGGTGGAAAGATTGCTGATATCGATATACATCTCAACACGGAAACCAAAAAAGAAAGAATCTATGGAACCGCAATAAAGAGACATATCGGAACTGCTGCTGATCTGCTGGATTTCGGGATGGTGAAGGTTGGAGAGCAGAAAGACATTAAAGATACTTTGATAAAAAGTATTTCCAACCAAACTATACGAATCGACTCAACTGTTATGCTGGGACCGGACAAAACACAATTTGAAATAATTGATGGCGGCGGCTCCTTCAATCTGAAACCTGGTGAAATAAGAGAGGTTGAAGTTAGGTTTGCTCCTAAGCGACAGGGAAGAACAAGCGGCAAAATAGCTTTCTATTACAATGGTCCGGGTTCTCCGGCAACTGCCGCTTTATATGGTGAAGGTATCAAAGACGATGTTGTTTTTAAAATAACAGAGCCTTCATTTGAACATCTTATTTGTGAGTCTGAAACAACTGATACATTGAACATATCCAATACAGGTCAAGAGAAATTGATCATTTATGATGCTGATTTCAATGGACCTGAGGAAGCTTCATTTTCATTTGTCAATAACTTTGTACAAACCGAAATCCAAGCAGGAAAATCTCATGCGTTCAGGATTAAATTTGAGCCCATTAAGTTAGGAGCTAATTCCGCAACCATATCCCTCCAAACAAACTCTCCCGATAGAATCCAATTTATTGATATATACGGAACCAAAGATTCAGTCGGTTTTGACACCGATATTGAAGAATTTGATCTGGGATATACTTGTCCTGACGAATATTATAACAAAACAATTAAAATTATCAATACCGGCAGCCTTCAAAATGAAATTGAAATAACTCTACCGGAAGCAATAAATAGTTCAGAAAGCTTAATCAATCTTAGTGTAGGAGACACTATTGATCAGGATTTAGAATTTGAATTTACCGAAATAGGTATTATTGGTAAGAAAATAATTCTAACTGACACAAGATGTGGTTACAGTAAAGAAATATCGGTTATTGGCGAGGTAATTTTGCCGGATATAAGTTCTCATAATCTTGATATAAATGCCGAAATTGGTAAATACAGTGATAAAGAATTGAGAATCTATAATTCTTCTAAAATGCACGTGGAGATCATGGAGCCGGATATTCAACGTAATGAATTCAGTTTTCCGGATGATCCGTTTCCTTTGAGAATACCTCCTGACAGCTTCCAAACTATTACATTAAGATTCGCTCCAAACAGTAAGGGCACTATCACAGAAAATGTTGAGTTAACAGGGTTTCCATGTTCTGACACTGTAGAAATCTTATTGACAGGTTATTCTAAAGATCTAAACATTCACAGCATTATCTCTTTGCCAGATACAAATGCTCAAATCGGTGAAATTGATTTTGAGCTGCCGTTGAAAGCTTTAGTCGAGATGAATGATGCTGTGGAAAGAGAGATTACTTTCGATGCTGAAATTCGCTTCAACAGCAATGCTTTTCTACCTAAATTACCTGATGCCGGTTATATTGAATCTAAAGAAAGAGTTGTCAACTTCACTGACAAACAGGTAACTTTGAGGAACGGTACAATTCTCCTTGGGAGCATAACCGGTGTTGTGCTTCATTCCGACAATTTTAACAATGAACTGAAAATAACCAATTTCGAATGGAGTGATACCACAATTGAAACTGAAATCAATAACGGCTGGCTAAAACAAGAGGCTTGTGTTTTCGACCTTTCAAAAATGGAGGTATTTCAAAGAGCAGAGATGAGTGTATCTCCAAATCCTGCTGACGGCTCAACTGAGATTGAAATAATTACCGGCGAGAAAGGTAATTATGAGTTGATCATCAGTTCCCTTGACGGTAAGAAATGTTATTCGGAAAGCTGGAGACTTGAGCCGGGAAGTACGGTGGTATTACGGAAACAGATTGACCTTTCAACACTCTCCGACGGTTCCTACATTATAACGCTCAGAACACCATTAAAAGTTATGTCAAAGCCGCTGTATAAGTTTGAATAGCATATAATCCCGGCTATTTCAATAGAACTCATTTATTTTACTAACATGATACAAATCCATAACTTAGAAGAACCGTCCCGTAAAGCTTTCAGCTTAACCCCCATCCTTAATAAGGATGGGAAAAGAAGGGGTGGTTAAGTTCTTAGAATTAAACTATTTATTCTAATGCGAAATGCGGGCTGATACATAATAGCATAAGTTATTCTTTGCTATTATGTTCCAATATCAATAAAGTCAATCCTGTTTAGGCATGTACCGCAACCTATCAAATTACATGTTCTTTTCAGCTAATTTATTGTTCTTAACTCCTTTTTTAAGGAATTCTATAAATTTCTTTTCCGAATTTGTATATGAAGCAGTAGCTATTATTTCTTCGCTGGGTGTTACGATAGCATATAAAGGAATAGCTATGGAATTAAATTTCTCTTTCTGAAGATTTCTATTGCTGATATAAGGTTCCTTTCTAACGTCGGTGATAAGCTTGACTTTGACCATTTTGTCCATAAGATTACTAACCGAAGCTTTCGGAAACATGGTGTTTTCCATTTTCTTGCAGTTTGTACAGGTTTTCCCAGTAAAATCGATGAATACGTTTTTATTTTCTTCCTTTGCTATTTGCAGACCTTTTTTATAATTGGTTTCCCATGTTTCTTCAGGCTGATCAGTGGTTTTACCGGCAGCCATAGTTCTTTCCTGCTGTGGAATATATGTTTCGAGGAATCCCAGTCTGCCGCCAAACATACCCGAGAACAGATAAAATGTGATAGTACCAAATATCAGCGCCAGTACAATTCTTGAAGTACCGATAGATTCTATTGGTGAGTCGTGATTTGTTCTGAAAACGCCAAGAATATAAAGGGTCATCAGGAAAAAGCTCGCAACCCAAATTCCGAGGAACAGCCCTCGCGGCATTCCTACGTCCCATTGAAGCAGGGCGTTGTTAACGAAATAGAGAGTTGCTATCACCACGAAAAATCCAAGCACCACCTTGATATTATTCAGCCAGCCGCCGGATTTGGGCATAGATGACATCCACGATGGAAAAAGTGCTAATAAAAAGAAGGGTGCTGCCAGCACTGCCGAAAATCCTGCCATACTTATAATCGGATAGAACCATTGTCCGCCTGCGGCAGAAATTAACGCTGCAGCTACAAGCGGTCCCGTACACGAAAATGAAGCAAGAGAGAATGTCAACCCCATCAGTATCACACTGAAGATGCCGCTTCCCTGCTGACTTTTAGCGTTTAATTTATTTAATAATTTTGGTGGTACCTGCAGCTCGAAAGCACCAAATAAGCTTAGCGCAAATACCATGAATATTGCAGAGATGGCGAGATATACCCAGGGATTCTTAGCAAAATCCTGAATTCCGCTGGCACCGAAAATCAATGAAAAGAGAAAACCAAGCAATGTGAAAGTAATGATTATACCTAAGGCATAGACAATAGCATCACGCAAGCCCTTTCCTTTTGCCTGCTCGGTTCTTTTGGTAAAGAATGAAACAGTGATCGGGATCATCGGGAATACGCAGGGCATCAGCAATGCAAATGCTCCCATTGTCATTGAGAACCAAAGAAATGAGAAGAAACCTTCCTGCTGCTTTTTTTCGAATTCCGACATAGGTTCATCACCAGCCGCATATATTTCATGTTCCACCGCTACGAAAAACGACAGCGGCGGCAGGCAGGAGCTAGTATCGCACTGCTGAATGTAGGCTTCAACCTTAGGAGTATCTTTCTTGAAATTTATTTTCTGTTTCGCCTTCACGGGTATAATGAAATCAACTTTTCCCGCGTAAGTCTCCACGTCCATTTCGAAGCCTTCGTCATACTTTGTTTTCGGCTTTGGCGCGAGAATGTCATCACTGTTAAATTCAAAATAATTAGTGTCAGGAACAATATCCAATGGTGTGGGACCAATACCCAGTTCATTAACCTGTTCTTTCATACTGTAGGAGTGCCAGTGCTCATCGAATTCCATAGTAAGTTTGATCTTCAGGTTATCGCCCTTATCCACTTTTAGTTTTGACGGTTTGGCGGTAAAATCAACATGCTTGTTTTCGTCAGCCAATGCTGTACCAGCAAATAAGAAGATGATTAGGAGTGAGTAAAAAATTCTCTGCAAATTCATTTTTCAATTCCGATACTATTTATTAATACATATAAATTACTATTGAGCAATATAGACGAATTATTTTATTAATAATTTACAGATACCAAGTGCTGACTCAAAAGTCGTTTTGTCAATCCTTCGACTCAGCCCCGCTGAAGGGGGATTTCGCAGGCTCAACTCAGGATGACAAAAACGAGTGTTCATGGGGATGTTTAACTGAGCGTAGTCGAAGTGAGACTGCTTTTTCTTACTTTTGGGGCAGCCTCTTAAAATTTATATCACTCATTATCTGCCTGGAACCATCTGATAGCCCGTCTGTCGTCAAATTGAGACGAAGGACCTGACTTTTTATCGATTGATTCCTGCAATTTGTCAGACAGTATTTTGGCAGCGTTATAACCATAAGTTCGAAGCAGGTAGTTCAATGCAATAACCTCTGCTATTACCGTTATATTCTTGCCAGGGAAGATTGGGAGTTTCACCGATTGAATGTCCACCCCAATAATGCTCACAGGTTCTTCTTCCAAGCCTGTACGGGTATAATCGTTTGATTTCTTCCATTGCTCAAGCTCTATAATTATTTCCAGGCGCTTCTGAAAACGAATAGAGCGAATACCGAACATCTGACGCACATCAATAATGCCGAGACCACGTATCTCCATGAAATGCTGAATCATGCTTGTTCCGGTGCCCATAAGGACTGTACCGCGCTTTTTGGTAAGCATTACCACATCATCAGCTACGAGTCTGTGACCACGTTCGACCAGATCAAGCGCTACCTCGCTCTTGCCTATACCGCTTTTACCAACGAATAGCATCCCAACGCCGTAGACATCGACAAATGAACCGTGCATCACAGCCTGCGGCGCAAACTGATCATCCAGAAACTCCGAAAGCAGCGAAGATGCCTTGGTAGTCTCGAAAACAGTTGTAAACACAGCTACTCTATTGTTCTTTGCAATTTCAAGCATTTCATCATCCAACTTATGATTATTGGTAAGGATAATGCAGGGTATGTCAAATTCACATAATTTTTTGAATGATGCAAGTCTCTTATTCTTTGGCAATCCTGACAAATAATAGAACTCGGTATTGCCGAATACCTGTATCTGCTTATAATTAAACAGATCGACAAAACCTGCCAGAGCAAGTTGCGGTCGATAGAGATTTATCTCCCAGACATAATTATCCATGCCAATTTCTCCGGTCAACGGACGGAGTTTAGCCCACGACTCCATAAGGACTTGAACTTTGATTTTTTCCTGAGCCAGTATCTGGATGTTATCTGAAATTTTCATAAGTTTCAGTTAGCAGTTATGATGAAATTATCTCTTTACAATGATTAATTTACTAAAAAAATATTGCTTTGTGATATTTGCAAATATTTATCAAGGAATATAATTAATTTAATTTTCCGTGAAAAATTAAAAAATCTCTTTTTCAATATATTCAAAAAAAAAGGGGCTGTTCAAGCCCCTTTCATTATTACATTTATCCCGTCATTTTAGGAATTCTTGTTACGTTTGGTCTTCCATTTCTTTAGCTGTCGTACGATTTTATCGGCTGCCGTATTTAAAGATTTTCTAAAATCTTCGGAACTTTCACTTGCTACCAGTGACTTGCCGCGCACCCTGACCGTAAATTCAACTTTCTTAGCTGCGTCATTCTCAAAGATTATATCTGTACTGGTGATCTGGTCATTGAATTTTTCAAATTTATTGGCGTGATCGACTGCTGCTTCCTGTAGGGCTGGGCTTGATTTCAAGTGTCTGAATGTAACGTTCGTAATCATAGCAACCTCTCTGATCGGTTCATAATTAGACTTTTAATTATTTAAATAACGTGCGGTTTGACCGCTTTCTTCATTTACACCTCTTAAATAAGTTATACGGAATCTCAATTAATTTGTTTTAGCAAAGTTTTGATAGTTTGATTGCCGGTTTCTCCTTTCATAGAAATGTATTTTGAAATTATTGAGAATTTAATTATTAGCTGCCGCTGATATTGAATGAAATACCAAGATTAAGATTCAGATAACCCGGCGCCATGAGGAATGAGTCATTCCAGCTTTCGGGCGTATCCTCGAATTTGTTTATCAAGCTTTTAAAAATCTCCACTTTTCGATGAGCGTAAGTAAAATTAACTTCCAGTATAAGGCTCCCAAGGAACATATCATACTTGCGCTTATCGAAGCCCAATTCGACACCCGTATATATTCTGAAAGTGGGAACCACTGCCTGTTCATCGTAATATACACCGCCGTATTCGTTCTCCCTTTGCTCATTGACGGAAACGTTTTCTTCCCAGCGTATTTCGCTTAAAGTTATGCCCGCGCCAAACCCGACATAGGTTCTGAACTGATTCATGTTGAAAGGCAGATAGTCAAAAGTTGCCATTATCGGAATTGATTTAATCTTCAACTCATGATTAGAAAAGAAAATCGAATTTCCAAGGGTATCAACTTCCTGAATAGCTTCGGTTATCTCTGAATTAAAGTATCCGCCGGCGGCTCCTAATCGAAAATGCTCGTTGACTTCGATTTTTGTTCCTCCTCCAAGAAAGGGGGAATTTGAGAAGACCGTCTCTCTGCCGCCGAAGTAACCCTTATACTCCTGAAAAAAATTGTAAGCGGAGGTACCGTAAACAGTTCCTGCGCTAAAATATAAAATCGTATAGAAGCGATGTTTCTCGCTTTTTGCATCGCGCAATTGATTTCTCTGAGCGTTGCTTTCAACGCCGATTATAAATATCAATATCAGCAGGAGTGTTTGTTTCATTGTTTTTTTTACAGCTCTTTTGAGGTTTTACCTAGTATTTGTCAAAATTTAATTTTACTAAATGTAATAATAAAAATTTTTTAAACGTATGCAAGCTTTTTTTTAAAAATTTGAAAAAAATTTAAAATTATAGTATGATTCAGATATCTTATTTCCGGAAATGACCTTCAAATCTGATGAAATCATTACAGGCAAATTCAATTCCGCCTTCGGTGATTTTCAGATTTTTAGTATTCGAACTTCTGATATCAATCTTGTCTGCCATATTCATTATTTCTTCGCATGAAAACAAATACCTGAATTGACTGTTGTTATCCATTTTCAAATTAAATTCGCTCTTTCCCTTATTCAGGAAAATAGTTTTGGATAAGACTATTTTTCCCTGCAGGTCTGTTAGAATAATCCTATCTTTTAGGCTCTTTTCCGAATTAACAATTACTCTGGCTGATGAACTCGCGGGATTGGGGTAAATCTTAATTCCTTTTTTTGATTTATTTCCAAAATGATTGATGCCTGATATAATCTTTGAGAGAGCCACCTTATTGGTATTAGTGACCTCAATTGTACTTCCGTCATGCAGGTTTTTTCCTACCGGATGGTCAGGAATGATCTCTCCTTTTGTTTCATGGTCGATTGCTTTTATAGAGATTATTTGCGCATCAATTGAATTTATGAAAGCGAAGAATACCAATAAAACTATGTATATAAAATATTTCATGAATTTCTCCATATAAAATGTAATGATAGTATAATAAATATAATAAATTTTACCTAAAATATGAATTATTTTTAAAGATTTTTAAATAAAGAACTGATTAAATGATCATATTGGTTTGTAATAAACCGAAATATTTCATTAGAGGTAATTGAAAAGGCACTTGAATGTCATTGCGAGCGCATCGAAGCAATCTCTTGAATTTCGGGATTGCTTCGCCGCCATGCCTTCGGCTTGATTTCCGCTTAGCCGCAACTTCGCTCCTCTCAATGACTCTCTGGTTAATGAATTTCATTAGTTAGTTGATTTCTATTGCAAAATAAAGGATAAATTAAAATCAATAAATTACTTATCTTAGAAAAGCCTGCGTTCTCGCTCTGTTTCACAGCGAATCAACAGGCATAAGCTCGCTCAAAAAGCCGGAAAAAGTATATCTGAACGATCCCAATTTGGATTTTTGGTTTTGATGTATTGAGTTACACTAAATATGGCAATAGAGTTGATGAAAACTTTGAAAGTCATTCTATGCGAAGAATCCGGTCTTGATAAGTCCCTGGATTCTTCGCCGCTTCGCTCCTCAGAATGACGCGATTTTTCCAACTTTTAGAAAAAATTAAAAAATCTATCAATCATCTTTCTTTATTCTTCCCGGCAGCACCACCCATTTATTTCTGCGGCGCTGTTTAAAGAGTTTCTTTTCTCTGCGCCGGCGTTCCTGCACGTCCGGGTGGCAGGTCTCGCATTTGGCGAGATCGGGCTTCCGCGCTGCCAGTTCGAGATCTTCTTCGATACTACGCTTATGGCAATCAGTACACATTTGATGCATAGCGTCCACGTAGGAAACCGTAGTGTAATCATCCGGCACGATAGGACTGCCTTCGGGAACCAGATCTTCGTGGCAATCTATGCATTCCTTGGCTGTTTCCGCAGTTTTATATTTGTTTTTAGTGTGGCAGTCGAAGCAGTTTAAATTACCGCCGTCCGCCGAGGCGTGCCAGTCATGCTTGAAAGCGTTGCCCGGCGTGTACATATTGTAGTGGCATTCGTAGCATTCGGTATTTTTATCGTCGGGTTTATTCATGTGGTGGCATTTTACGCAGTTATCCTCGCCCAGCGCCTGCTGATGGAACACATGCTTAAATTCTACGCCATACATATCCCTATTGCCATCAATAAATAAAGTATCGCCGCCGCGCGGTTTAGTAACTTCGACAATTTCATAGCCTTTCTTCTCTAACTCTCTGCCGGATATAGCCGCAAACGCAAGCCCGAAAGCAATTACAAAGGCAAATGAAAACTGAATGCGGTTAGCTACCCTCGCAGGACCAAGGTATACCTTATTGGGACTGAACTTCGGCTTGGTATGCGGATCTTCCGAAGGATCGACAGGCGGTTCTTCCCATACCTTGAAATTCTCGACAAAGTAAAAGAATGCGAGCATCGCCAGCGATACCACCATCGCCGAGATAGCAAGCTCAGTCCATGCCGGGAAGTAAAATTCGCCGACTTCCTTTAGATTGTTCAGGTGGGTCAACCCGCCTACATTCAATCTGTTAAAAACAATTCCGAAGACGCCGATCAGCGCGCCGGAATAAGTCCAGTTTATGTTTTTCGCAGATGCTGGCAAGAAAAATATCAGCGCCGGGATGACTATAGACATAGCTGTTTCAGTCCAAAATAAAAACGAGGGCCAGCTTGCCTCGAACATGAACGGCGCCGCTCCGCGTATAATTATATCGCCAAATCTGAGTACGAGATATATCAAAAGCATCCAGATGGCGCCTTTCCTCAGGGAATTGAGGATATCCGTTTCCGGCTTTTTGCGGTAAGCCCAGCTCGAGGTCATGCTTTCCACCATAACCATCATCAATCCAAGGCATATCGCCGAGATAAAGAAGACTATAGGAATTATCGGCGTGTACCAGAGCGGATGAAGCTTGTAGGGCATCGCCAGAAACAGGCTGCCCAGCGAAGACTGATGCAATGTTGACAGCATTATACCAAGTATAACGATAGGAATTTTTATCTTATTGAGGAAATTATATATACTTCGCATCCAGTTAATATTGGGCCATCGTTCGAGTACAACCGGCGCAAATTCAAGGAACAGCACTGATAGATACAGCATCACGCACCAGCCGACTTCGAAAAGCGGCGAATGCGGATTCCAGAAGATTATTAAGTGCCAGATATTCCAAGGCAAGCCGAGGTCGAACAACAGTCCGACAGCCACGGCAATATAGCCGAGGAACGCAGTCAGAATCGCCGCCCGCGTGATATGCCTGAATTTTTTGATATGGAAAATATAATTTATCGCCGCAATTACGAATCCGCCGGCAGCCAGGGCAACACCGCCCATGACATCGAAGCCGATCCAGAATCCCCACGGCGAGTTATCACTCAGATTTGTTGTGACGCCCAATCCATAGATAAATCTCGTTATACCTACGGCGGCGCCTATGCCGACCAAAATCCATAGTACCGTTTTAAACTTTGCTATTCTACTCATTATTTTTACCCTCCTCCTGATTACTTTCCTCAGGTTGTTCTTCTTGCTCCTTCTGACTTTCTCCGCCGTTCAATTGCTGTCTGCGTTTTATAGTCCAGTAAATGGCAGCCATCGTTGCGCCCATTCCGAAAAATGCGACCGGTACCGCTCCCATAGCCCATTTCGTGGTTTCAGGCAGGGGCTCGGTCGGCGTGGGCTGTCCCAGCAGATCATTTTCCTTAGCCCAGCGATTATTATAGTAAAACAGGAAGTCCAGCGGGCAGTCTTTGGCGGTTATATATAATACATTCGTTCCTCCGACTTCGTGCTCGCCGTATATATGATCCATATATTTATCGGGATTTTCCTTTATTCTCTTACGCGCTTCTTTGAGCAGTTCATCTCTCTCGCCGTAAATCGTCGCATTTGTCGGGCAAATCTGCGTGCATGCTGGCTGTTCCAGTTCACCAGCCTGTATTTTATGATAGCACAGGATACATTTCTTGATGTAAGGTACCGGATTATCCCAATCATAGCGGGGAATTCCGTAGGGGCATGACATCATGCAATACCGGCAGCCCAGACATTTTTCCTTATCGTAAACTACAGCGCCGGCATCCGTTTTGTAAAGTGCTCCCACAGGGCAAACCAACTCACAGGCAGGTTCAAGACAGTGCCTGCATTGCTTGCGGACATTATATGTGCCGTCATGAAGCACAGACGTCCAGTTCCGTGCAGAGAGTCCGTCATTCTTATGCCACTCGCGGGGCTTATCCGGCGGCAGATCGTAAGTGATCTTACACGCGTTAACACATTCCATGCAGCCTATACATTTCGTTATATCAGTCAAAATAGCTTTCATAATTTTTCACCCTCCTTACCAAGTGTGACTGCAACCTGTTCACCGGCTTCCGGCGGGAATTTCCACGAACGAGCCGTTATCCACTGGCTTATCGGCATCAACACACAGTGCGCTATCTTTGTGAATGGCAGCAGTACGAAAATGAATTCGCCGCTCAACATGTGAACCAAAATGAAAGCGTCATAAGCCTGCGGTGAAGTCACAAAATTCGAACATACATAGCCGGTTACGAACGGAACTATCAGAATCAGAGGCCACAGGAAATCCTGCTTCCTGCTGATTGTCCGTGAAACCTGGCTCGATGTCCTCATTATCACAAGAATAATTCCCGTAACGATAGCCAGCAATGTCAGATAGTCCGCCGCAGTTTTCGGCAGCGCCAGGAAAAACCAGCTTATGCCCGCCGAATTGTCGAACAAAAGTATGTGATCGTACAGCAGCAGCGGCGTTAAGATTAATCCGATATGGAATAAAATGGAAACTATAGCGAAAATGGGTCTCGTCCGTATTGACCGCCAGAGAAACAAATTCCCAAATGTAAGTTTATTAACATAATGCATGGGAATTTTTTTCTCTTTTGCTTTCTTTTTCGCTTCGAAACCGTTGATCAAAGACAGAACGAATACCCTGATCAAACCGAGTATCATCACAGCGAACGTAAACCTGAAGAGCGGTCCTTCTACGAATTCTAATAAGCCCTCCATATCTGTCCTCGCTTTATTTTTTAAAATTTAATTTACAAATTAAGTCCCCAAAATAATTTGATCCTGCCCTGGCTGTACGCCGGGGACAGGATCTATTCGGGGGTTATTTCTTTAATTTGATCGCTTTATAGATCAGATCGTGCAATCCTACCAACTCGCAATCAAGTTTATTATCTTCGATTAATTCCTTTATTTGCTTCTTGCAATTTGCGCAGGGCGCCACTACATAATGCGCACCGGCAGCCTTTAACTGTTCGGCTTTCTTCAATCCTGCCAGAGTTGTCCTGTATTTTCTTATCTCGTCGATAGATACTGTTCCGCCGCCACCGCCGCAGCAGTAATTTTCGGTTCTGTTAGGCGTCATTTCCACATAATTTTTGCAGAACGCTTTAAGCAGTTCACGCGGCTCTTCAATTATCCATGCCTGACGCGCTATATTGCAGGGATCGTGATAGGTCACTTTCTCGGTAACCACATCAGGATCAAACTCTATTTTCCCTTCTTTCCACAGTTTGTAAGTCAACTGCATGATATTCCACATAGGCGCGACCTCGCCATGCTGCCAGAATGTGGGCAGAAACGAAGCGCTTCTCGAGGCGTGACCGCACTCGCCGATAAGTACATTTTTACCGTTGAGTCTGTGCATTTCGGCTTCGATATTTCGCAGATTGCGTCCCAGAACCAGATCGCTGTAAAATAAGCCGTAATTTATGGAATCATAGAATTGCTTGGGGATAGTCCAGTTGACGCCAGCTTCATGCAGCACAACCGCAATCCCCATCAGCGTATCGGCTTCCATCATGTAGTCCGACACCGGAGCGAAGAAGACAAAATCAGGATTCTCGACATCCAGCGGGAACTTGACTTTAATTTCTTTATCATCTTCGATCTCTTCTTCGAGAAACTCGAGCGAATCTTCCAGCGCTACCAGCGGAATAGCTGATGTATTCCGTGTTTCGCCCTGCAATTGCTCACGGGTGGAAATAACCAGCGCGCGCGGCGCCAATCCCATTTCCGAGAGAATATATCTGCCGAGGTGAGTGATCAAGCCGTGATCGATACCCATCGGGCATTCCAGGACGCACTTGCGGCAGGCGGTGCAATTCCAGAAGTAGTAGATCATTTCGTCGATATGCTCTTCGGTAAGCTCGAACCCACCGAAAAGCCTGCCGTAAATCGAGCCTTCCAGAGAGAAGTAGCGCCTGTAAACGCTGAGCAGCAACTCGCTTCTGCGGCAGGGGATATCCTTCGGATCGCGGGTAGCTTCGTAAACGTGGCATTGAGCCGCGCATTTTCCGCATTTCGCAGAAACTTTCGAATACTGTTCCAGAATCGGCTGATAATTCGAATGCTTCAGTATCGTTGCGAAGATCTCGAGGAACTTGCTCACCCTGTCACCTTCCGGCTGTTTTTCGTAGATCACGTTCATATCCGGAATTTCGCTGACCAGCGCGCCTTTTCTCTTCTTCTTCTCTATTATCTCTTCGTTATTTTTAGTTTCTTCTTTTTTATTTTTCTGAGTTTCAGACATAATAATTCCTCTCTGCATTAGGATTAAAATTAACTAACTTATAATTATTTCCAGGAATTATAGTTATAGGAAATGTATTAAGTAATCTGCCTTTTTTGACAGCGACCTTTTTTAAATTCAATATTTCAATAGCTGAAAACATTAGTCTAATGCGTTTATTATCTAAATTACCGGACGGTAACTTAAGAAATTTTGATATTGAAATAAACTTTTGAGAAGCTATTTTTGAATGATTGTAACAGCTTTGTTGCAACATTATTTTATTGTAAAATATAAGGTTTAGCTAAATATTAAAATATTTTCATGGTTAAAATTAAATTTTCAAAAAGGTAATTATGCTGATATTTTCCGCACTTAGAAACAGAAATGTTAATTATTATTAATTTAGTTTAGTCTAATTTATAGATGACAGAGCATACTACATGATTCAATTAATATGAACAATATTCTTCATTCAACCCCGGAAAAATATTAATAAAAGTTAATTGTTGAATATTTTTTCTTTATAAAATTGCTTAGCAAGAATTTTCATTTAAATAGTATTGATCGAATTTTTCACTGATTTTTTTATTGAAAAAATATACCAATTGTAATAAATTAGCCGCAAGCATATATTATATTATATTTGCCTAATTATATTTTGATATTATAATAAAAATTTAATATATTTTATTATCAGCATCAAATATTCTCTTACAAATAAGCTGCTTACAATCCCAATAGCTCATTACAACTCTTTTGTCCCGCTAAACAACAGGGCTTACTATGGAACTCAGAACAAATTATAAATGGTTCATTTGTTGACCTCATACATAATCCGGATAGCAGCCAATCTTATCTGGTCTTTTGCATACTTCCGGATGGCATTCTCAAGCTGGAAGGAGCACGAGTGAGCCGAGGTTTGGAAAAGTGGAGTGAAAGTGGCAGATTAATTACATGACAAATTACATTAACCTAAACAAAAACATTCTCACTTGGGCTGTGAATACTGCAGCGTAATTCCTGGTACCAGCCAAAGAATTGGATGGAATTTGGAAACAAACTAATGATTTCAAAGAATTATCTGCTTATTTCAAGGTAAGTCAGATAGTTATAGCGCGAAGTACGCTTGATCTGGGCAAAATTACCCGCAATCATTTTTTCGATTTTTACAACGACCATATATCCAAAGCTCACACTGCTAAAGCCAGGCAATCTACCGGAAGCGATTTTTACAAAACTGCTAAAAACAGGATCAGCTTAACTTTTGCAGCGCATATAGGTCAAGCCGTAAAAAGCGGGCAGCTTTTATACCGCGACGCCTACAAGCTAACCGGTTTAAAAGGTGAAACTTACAAAATGTTTTTTGATAAATATTTTAAGAGATAATGCCGTTTATTTATTAGACACTAATGTTTTCATTCAATCTCATAGGACAAGTTATACTTTGGACGTTGTTCCCAGTTTTTGGAATATGCTGAAAATTTAGTAGAAAGAGAAGCTGTTATAAGTATCGACAAAGTTAACAACGAAATTTATGAGAATGATGATGAATTAAAAAAATGTTGTAATTTTTCTTATAAATTTAGTATTTTACAAACTAAAAATATAAATTTTATCTAACTCATAATTAACAGAATATGAAGCATGTCATTACAAAAAGAGCTTTAAAAAGAAGAGCTTTTTGGATTGATGAAATAAAAAAATTAAGCGGAAACTTCAGTAACGATTGGGAAAAATTAGAGGAAGAATTGGAAAATGAGATAAAAAGATATGGTAAGAATTCTTTGATTGACCATCTTAGACTTTGCGGAACAATTCCTGAGTCTTATGTTCATGATTCAAGCGAAGAAAAATTATATTCAAAATATACTGACAGCCTTTTATCGTTAGCTTATAAATCAATTGGTCTCAAAAGTATTGTATTAAAAGAAAGATCTGATGCTGCTGATGTTGAAGTGGTATTTAAAAATTATAGTTTTGTATCTGATGCTAAAGCTTTTAGACTTAGTAGATCAGCAAAAAATCAAAAAGATTTTAAGATTCAAGCTATGGATAATTGGAAACGAGGAAAGAAATATGCAATGGTTGTAGCTCCAATTTATCAACTTCCTGGACGATCGAGTCAAATTTATTATCAGGCTTCAACAAGGAATGTTTGTATTTTCACTTTTTCTCATCTATCACTATTAGTTGCCTATTCATCAGAGGAAGGAGCATCTAAAGCAAATGCACTTCTTCATAAGATTTTGAGATTAATTCCACTTCTTAATCCATCAAAAAATGCTTTGGATTACTGGTTAGCTATTAACAAAACAATGATTGAACACTCAAAGATTATTGAAGAGTTATGGGAAGTTGAAAAAAGAGCATCAGCAAAAGCAACCCAAATAGCAAAAGAAGAAGGTTTGACATATTGGAGTAATAAGAGAGAAAGCCTTATGAAAATGAGCCATGAAGAAGCTATTAAGGAAATTATAAGAATAAGTAAAATTGATAATAAAATTAAAATTATAGAATCGATTTCAGACAATGGTTTGTTTACTATCAAATGAGTTTTGACATGAAGGAAGATTATCTAAATAAAATATTAGAAGGTAACTGCGTAGATATTATGCAAAAGTTTGAATCCGGATCAATCGATATGGTTCTTACTTCTCCTCCATACGACAATCTTCGCAGTTATAAAGGATACATATTTCCTTTCAAAGAAATTGTTCATGAATTGTATAGAGTTTTAAAAATCGGCGGTGTAGTGGTCTGGGTTATCGGAGATGCTACAATAGATGGCAGTGAAACAGGAACTAGTTTTAAGCAATCTTTATTTTTTAAAGAATCAGGTTTTAATTTACATGATACAATGATTTTTAAAAAACAAAATCCAATTCCTCAAATCTATAGAAAAAGATATAATAATGTTTTTGAATATATGTTCGTTTTTAGCAAGGGGAAAGTAAAAACACATAATCCAATCATGGTTGATAGCATGCATGCAGGATTAGTTCTAAATGGTACTACTTATAAAAATTATTCAAAAAAAGAACAAAAAAGAGAAAAATTAGCAAATCCTGTTAAGCAAAAAAAAATAAAAGGCAATATTTGGGAATATGTGGTTGGGAAGAAAGCTGAAGACCAGGAAGCTAAAGAACACCCAGCACCTTTCCCATGTGCCCTTGCAAGAGATCATATTAAATCATGGACTAATGAAGGTGAAATAGTTCTCGATCCAATGTGTGGAAGCGGAACTACATGTAAAGCCGCTTATCAACTTAATAGAAGTTTTATTGGAATTGATATTAGTCATGAATATTGTAAATTGGCAAAGGAACGTATCAATCAAGAAAAATTGCAGTATAGAATTGACTTGTATTGATTTTAAATTATAAATAATATCAACATGTTGCAACCACAACCACGCCCCTCCGCATACGCGAAGGGGCGCAAATATTAAAAATCCCCATGACTATTAAAAGAGATACAGAGCAACGGGGAAAAGCTCCTATCCCTTCAATTGACGCCGTACTGACAGCGCTATCTTGTATAAGCCCGTTATTATCAATGCTCCTATCGCAAATACGCCGAGTGAGATCAACAACTCGGGGATTGTCGGCGTGTATTGGACGACTTCGCCGAGCGGTGTGGGCGTGAATCCGGCGACGATCATGCCCAAGCCCTTATCCAGCCAGATCGAAAGGAACACGAATATACATGCCCATAAGAGAGTTGTCTCGTTTTTCCGCAGGCTCGGCACCAACAGGAATATTATCGCTAAGACGGCGAGGATTGATGATATCCACATCCAGGGTACCAGCGAGTAATTGCCGTCAAGTCCGAAATACAGGAACTTGAAATGTTCTGCGTGGTGATGGATTCCGCTGTATAGCGCTGTGAAAAGCTCTAAAAGCAGGAAGAACACATTCAGAAGCATTGCATAAGTTGCTATTATTGCAAGCTTTTGGATGGGATCTTTGCCTACTTTAAAATTCGTTGTTTTCTTCAGGTAAAGGGTCAGAATTATCAGCAGAGCCGGACCCGCAGCAAATGCCGTCGCGAGAAATCGGGGCGCCATGATCGCCGACATCCAGAATGGACGCGCCGCCAGACCGGAATACAGGAATGCCGTTACTGTGTGAATGCTGACTGCCCACGGTATCGACAGTACGATTACCGGACGGATCCAGTTTGCCGGTTTGATGCCTTTCTTCTCGGCATCGAGGGTTACCATGCTGATTATCGCGTTGAGTATCAGATAGCCGCCAAGCGATACGCCGTCCCAGAACATTACCGAACCCGGTGTCGGGTGAATGAAAATATTCATCGCCCGCAGCGGCTGCCCCAGATCGACAAATAAAAACAGAAAACACATTATCACCGAACCGATAGCCAGGAACTCGCCAAGAATCGTTATTTTGCTGAATTCCTTGTAATTATGCAGGTAGTATGGCAGCACGACCATTACCGCCGACGCCGCCACCCCGACAAGGAACGTAAACTGGGCAATGTAAAAGCCCCACGATACATCGCGGCTGAGCCCTGTAATTCCCAAGCCGGTGGTGAACTGCTGAATATAGAAATATGACCCCACAGTTATCAGGATGAGAAGGAAAATCACCCATGTCCAGTAAGTCTTACTCCCTTGAAACGCTTTTTCTAACATATTTACGCCTCCTCATCAATTAAATAATACACTTCCGGTTGTGTAGCTAATTCCGGTTTGCGCCTTATCGAGTATCTTTTCGTAAGCACTCTGTAAACATCGGAATTTTTATCATTCAGATCGCCGAAATACATCAGCCCGTCTCTCGTAGCTGCCACACATGCCGGCGGCTTAATATATTCTCCATTCACAATATACTCCGAGCAGAAGGTGCATTTCTCGACGACACCCTTCGATCTCGCGGGGTATTTCTCCGTCATATTGTCCATGAGCGGCTTAGGATCAACGAAATTGAAGCTGCGTGATCCGTATGGGCATGCAGCTATGCAGTACCGGCAGCCAATGCAGCGGTGCCAGTCCATCATGACGATGCCGTCCTTTTCCCGCTTCCAGGTTGCCTGCGTCGGGCAAACCCTTGTGCAGGGCGGATTATCGCAATGATTGCAGAGCAGCAGCACATCCATCTCTCTGATTTCCTTCGGAATAAAATGATTTTCCTTATTGATAAAAGCATGTTCGAAATTCTCTTTCCAGATCCATTTTACCTCATGCTTCTTTTCGTCGATCTTCGGCACATTATGGATCACATGGCAGGCATTGATAGCGTCATCCATGTCCTGCTGCGTGAATTTGCCAATATCTATAGCCATAGCCCAGCGCTGGGTAGTGTGTTTGCCGGCGGATTCGACCAGTTCATCTTTCGCAACCGCTTCGTAAACCAGCTTGCTGCCTACACCCGCTGCTGCCGTACCGCCAAGAATATTCAAGAATTTTCTTCTGTCAAATTTCATGATTGTTCCTCCTTTCCTTCGGGAACATCCGCTTCTTGTGTTTCGTCCTCATCGGCTTTTTCTTCAGTTTCATCCTCTTCTTTTTCAATATCTTCCTCGTGGTGTTCCTTGCGCTGTTCGTAGATTTTCTCTTCGAACTGCTCGGCTTTTAAGCTGTGCTCTTCCGGCGCAACGTGGCAGTCCCAGCAATAAGGATCCACCCCGAGATAATTATGGCATTTATCACAAAATTCGGTTTTGTCATCATGGCAGGACATGCAGGTTTTTGACAGGCTCATTTCATATTCGATATTATTTATCGTTGTAAACCGGATATCATCGCGTACAACACTGTCGCGCCAGTCATTGAGTATGTCCATGTGATAATTGCGCATATATTCAGTTTCCTGGATACATTCTTCTTCTTCTGCCGGATACTTCAGGTCTGGTACGTCTGTTGGATCTTCGCTGAAAACGTTTATCCACAGCGGCGCCGAAAAAATTATCGCGAAAATTATTATGCCTAATATTATTTTGCCTGCGTTATACATCTTCTTCTCCCTCCTCTCCATTGTTGTAGGGCTGCATTCTGAAGTCCATCGTTCTCTCTTTCTCGCCTTTCATTATCATGGCGTTTGCTACCATCTCATGAATACCGCCTACCTCAACTTCGGGCACCCAGTATTTCATAAGCGGCGGCAGCGTTGCCTTATCAATAGCGCAAATGCAGAGAAGAATATTCACAAGGTCGGAATCATGCACCGCCTTGACGGCATTAGCTCTTGGCATGCCCCCGCGCATTCTCATTTCCATATTCTCGTCATTGCCGAGACCTGCGCCTGCGCCGCAGCAGAAGGTCTGCTCGCGGATAGCGTTATCGTTCATCTCGGTGAAATTATACATCACATTGTTGATGACATAGCGCGGCTCTTCCAGCAATCCCATACCACGCGCCGGATTACATGAATCATGGAAAGTCGCATGCCAGTGGTCGTTACGGCTGGGATCGAGTTTCAGTTTGCCGTTTCTGAGCAGGTCAGCCGTAAATTCCATAATATGAACCATTTTGGATTGTTTAGCATTTTGAAACTTGGTACCGGTTATCGGTGAAACCGGCTCTTCGAGGAAATCGGCGGGACCGTTCAAGGTATCCATATACTGGTGAACGACGCGCCACATGTGTCCGCATTCACCGCCGAGAATCCATTTCACGCCCAGTCTTTTCGCTTCATGATACATTTTCGCATTCAAAGTCTTCATCAACTCATGCGAAACAAATGAGCCGAAGTTACCGCCCTCCGAAGCATAAGAACTCCAGGTATAATCTAAGCCAAGCTCATGGAATAGAGCCAGATAGCCCAGCAGCGTATAATAATGCGGCTCTGAAAAATAATCCGCAGAGGGGGTAATAAAGAGAATCTCGGCGCCTTTCTTATTTATCGGCGCTTCGACCTCGATCCCGGTAATATCCTTAAGGTCATCCAGAGCAAATTCAATACTGTCGGCAAATCCGTGCGGCTGGACGCCAAGGTGGTTACCGGTTCTATGGCTATTAGCCACCGGCGTCATCACCCAGTCGATATTCAGACCGATCAGGTTCATAATTTCTCTTGTGATGATCGTTATCTCTGCCGTATCAATGCCATAAGGACAAAATACCGAGCAGCGCCTGCACTGGGTACACTGATAGAAATAATAGAACCATTCTTTCAGTACTTTCTCATCCAGCTTTCGAGCGCCTACCATCTTGCCCATTATTTTTCCGGCGGTAGTAAATTCTTTCCGATAAACAGCGCGCAGCAATTCAGCTCTCAATACCGGCATATTCTTCGGGTCGCCGGAACCGAGGAAGAAATGGCATTTGTCGGCACAGGCTCCGCAGCGCACGCAGGTATCCATAAACAACTGCAATGAGCGGAACTTATGTATCCTCTCGCGCAATCCCTCGAGGATGATCTCCTGCCAGTTTTCCGGCAGCTTCCAATCATCCTCGTATGGCTGCCATTTACGCGGATTTGGCTGCTCTATGTATTTGATAGAATCCGGTACCGATGCGTAGCTATAGGTGCCGTATCGGAAGTCCGGCTGCGTATCCATCCAGTTTTTGTCAGGGGGTTTATAGTTTATATTTTTCGCTAATTCTTCCGGTTTAATTAATTTTTCATGTTCAGCCATCTTTATCCTCCTTATCTTTCTCTAACGGAAGTCCTGCAGCTTTCATCACATCGCGGAATTCTTCCTCGTATTCTTCGTAAGTGTGAACAGGCAGGTTCAATTCTTCATTCCACGGATTTACGTGCCTTTCAGCCCTGTTGTTATTTGCCAGATTCCTTGTCGGGCTCAGGAAAATACCCGGCATGTGCACCAGCTTGCTCATCGGGAAATAAATCAGCAGAACTGATACCAGGAATAAGTGTATGAAGAACAGCGGCTCGATATCAGCCGGAATTACGGGCTGAAAACTTAGCAATCCCGCTGAAAGCTCTTTGATTCCAAGTAAATCGACCTTGTCAATATGTCTCATCCAAATCCCGGTTCCGGCAATTCCCAAAATCAACAGCAGTGGGAAATAATCCGAAGCCAGAGAGATATAGCGCATTTTATCATTGAATATCCTGCGGAAAAACAGGAATCCAACGCCGACAACTATCGCTATACTCGTGATGTAGATGATCGGCAGACCAACCTGGAAAAATCCGTCAATTTCCTGTAAAAACAATACAAATGAGGGCGTAGGTTCGGTGAAAAACCTGAAATGCCTCAGGATTATCATAAGAAATGAATAGTGAAAGACAAGACTAAACAGCCAGAGCCACTTATCGGCTCCGTATGTCAGCTTGGGACCTTCCTTCAATCCTGCTTTTGTATTTCTGAAAAGCGAGCGGAATGTCAGCACTTCAAGCGCCATCCGTAGAAACGTCTGAAATCCCGTATACGGATTATCCAGCTTATTTTGCTTGATAAAATCCAGGGATTTCTGCTGCCCGCAGGTGGTCGTTATCCGGAATGGCACCGGCGCCCGCGCCCACCTGACTATGCGTACTATCAATCCGATAAAGAAAACTGCAATTGCGATGTATGGTATTATCACGCCGAAGAGGGGGTGAAGTCCATCGACCGTGCCGCCCAGCCAGCCTAATAACATAATCGCCACAACTGCAATTATCGAAAATACTAATCCCATTTAAACACCTTTCAATTCATTAAATCTATGTATTTTGTTCGTCCTCTTCGTCAAGCCGCTTATCGAGATATTCATATTTCCGGTTCAGGCGGTCGATCATCATGTGGGATCTGTTGCGAAGTTCCGTAGCTTTGATCTCATAAAGCCGTTCGCGTGATCTCATATAGCAGTCGAATGCCGCGAGCATAGCCTTATCCACGCGATCTTCGAAACCCTGTAATTCTTCATAATCAGCCTTATCTTTTGTAATGTTTTGTGTTGATTCCCTGACTATATCTTTAAGAGCAAAGACAAAATTGCACGCACCGGCAGCGGAAAAATCCTGCACCGCGCGGATCTTGATAATATTTTCCATAGCATGTTCAATGATTTCCGGCTGCCCGGGATTGACTATCTCGTTATAAATTATATTGATTTCTTTAGATATAGTATGTCCGACCGGGTTTGTAAACTGTTTGTGTTTTTGCTTATAATACTTACCGGTTTTGTCAGGATAAGAGCCGACTATGGCAGAGAACCATCTCTCGATGATTTCTTTTTTATTGTCTATCAGGTATTTATGCAAATTCATTATTGGGGGACTCTATTGTTAGTAATGCCTAATTTTAATTTTTACTAACTCTAACATTTTCATAGCATTACGCTATTATTAAATGTTAAAGAATACGTTTTAAATATACGGTATTCGGCAATTAAAACAATAAAAAGCAAATTCCATTTTCATGTTTTGTAACCTCTATGTTTGGCGGGATGTTTTATAGGACAAAAATAAAAAAACCCTCACCACCCTAAGCACACTTATGTATGCGACGGCATGAAGCCGGCTTTCAATTGGATCAGGTTTTAACAAATCAAATAAAATACATTAAAATAAACGAATCAAGAAATTTATTAGTAGAAATTAACAAAACCACTACCCCTCATCAGGCAGTTCAAATCTGCTTTCTACGATTCCTTGACAATTATACCATAAACTGTTTCTTCCGATATCAAATACCAATCACTTAAAAACCTTTCCAAACAAAGCAATCATCATAAATATGCATGCCTCGAAAATTATAATTGTTGCTCCGGTTGGTAGATCCAGTATGTAGGACAGCCATAAGCCTATCAGTGAACCTGCAACTCCGAAAATTATCGATACAACAGTCATCTTGAAAAATGAACCGGAGATTATTCTCGCCGAGGCGGCAGGTATAACCAAGAATGCCGCAATCAGGAGTATGCCGACGATTTTGACCGATACTACAATTGTTACAGCTATTAGGATTGATAGAAGGTAGTCATCCCGGGGTACGGAAATTCTATCAGACTGGGCGAGTTCCCTGTCGAAACTTGCATAAGCCCACTTGCTCCATAGTTTGATAAATGTTAGAACCGTTATCAGCGCTATTAATCCGGCAAATATAAGGTCTTCAGTGTGCACAGCCAGGATTGATCCAAAAAGATAAGTGAAGGCGTCCGTAGCGTAATTTCCCTTTAGCGCAAGAAAGATGATACCAAGCGCCATCGATATTGCAAAGAATATGCCAATGGAGGTGTCAGCCTCCAGACGTGTTTTGTCCCTGATAAAAAGTATTCCGGCTGAGACTATAATTGTGAAGGGTAGTGCTATCCAGAGAGGTTCAGTGTTCAACAGCAATCCCAGAGCCACGCCGCCGAATGCTGCGTGAGCAAGCCCGCTGCCGAGAAAGCTCATCCTTCTTTGCACAATGAAAACACCATAGTAGCTGCCGATGAATCCCACCAGAACGCCCGCGATTAACGCCCTTTGCATAAAAGGGAAAGTAAATATCTCAAACATCAGCATGCTCCTCGAATGAAGCATTACCTAATCCGGTGTGGATAAAGGCTTTCCTGAGATGTTTCTCCTGGAGGACATCTTCAGAAAGTCCGTAACTTACCTGATAATTGTTCAATAGCAGCGTAAATTGTGCGTGGTGGCAGGCAGTAGCCCAGTTATGCGTCACCATTATTACTGTCGTATTGTAATTTTTGTTATAATCAGTGATGATGGAATTAATTTCCTTCTCGCAGACCGCGTCGATGCCGCTTTGAGGTTCATCGAGCAGCAATATCCCTGGCTGCCGCGCTATGCTTCTTGCAAGATATATCTTCTGTAACTCGCCGCCGGAGAGTTCATTCAATTGCTTTTTCGCAAGGTGACCGGCGCCAATCATATTTAAGTGTTTCTCTGCTTTATTAAACTCGCTCTTTTTAATTATACCTGGCCATGTATTTCTAAGTCCACTGGCTACCAATTCTATAGCCTGCACAGGGAAAGTTCTCTCCAGCGATTTCACCTGAGGCACGTAGCCCAGAGAATTAGGAGGCGCTTTAGATGCATCATTTCCAAAGACTTTTACATAACCGGAAGTCAGTTTTATCAATCCCAGAATAACTTTAAGCAAGGTTGTTTTCCCTGAGCCATTGGGTCCGACTATGGCTATGAACTCACCCTTATTAAATTGAACATTTATGTCATTCAGCGCTTTATGTCCGCCGAATTCTACCGTAAGTTTTGATATTTCTATCGCCGTTTCTTTCATAGTTTTTTAGAATAATAACTTAGTTTAGCAGAAATTATTATTTGAGCACATTACTCATAATATTTACGTTATACATGATCAAATCAGTATAAGTGTCAATATCTTTGCCGCCAATAGGATCCAGACTTACTAATTTAACATCCGCTGATTCGGCAACGGTCTCCGCAGGACGAGCAGGCAGTTGAGGCTCGGTGAAAAGGACTTTCGAGTTGCTTTTATTTATCTTCTCAATAAAATGCTGAATGTATGCCGGGGATGGCTCGGCGCCCGGTACTTTCTCCAAAGCTCCGCCATATTTAAGACCATACCTGCTAATTAAATACAAGAATGATGGATGAAACAGAAATATTTCTTTGTCTTTAATTGAGCGGGTTCTCTCTACAACTTCATTATGCAATGAATCAAGCTTGTGTTCAAATTTCTTTGCATTGTCATTAAAATATTCTTTATGTTCCGGTATTTGTTCGCTTAAAATATCGGCTATTTTCCCGGCAATTGATTTAACTGCAAGAGGGTCTGTCCAGAAATGCGGGTCAACTGTTTTAGCTTCATAATTTTCAACAAAACGGTTAAAATATAATTTTTTGTTGTGGGGCAGGAGTTTTAGCAGTGCAATTTTTTTCGAAGCAGGCATTTCAGCAGCCCAGCCGTCACTGTCATCAGAGACATAAATTAGTGCTGCACTATTGTTTGCTTTTTTGTAATCATTTGGTGTCGGATCATAGGTATGAGGCGATATTCCCGGATCCAGTGCTCTTTCCACCTTGACTTTATCCCCGGTAATTTCTTTTGTAATTGTATAAACAGGGTGAATCGTGGTGATTATAACTTCTTCCTTTTCGCTCTGGGAACAGCAGGATAATACAATTACAAGTGATATTAATAGTATTAATGATTTACTCATGGAACCGATAGAATTAATTAAACAAAGATTAAAATGACTTTTGAACTAATGCAAAATATATAATTATTGGCTGGTTAGCAACTTTTACGTGGAAATATCAATATTGATGTTAATTTTTCAACTAAACATCACTGTATATGCAGAAAATTTGGTACAATTTATGCATGTACAATTATGACTTTTAAATTAATGTATTTTTATTAATGAAAAAATTATGAAAAAATGATGAAATTCAATATATTATTGTTTAACAGAATGAATATTTTGACAAAAGTATTAGATAAGATTTTGAAATCTAAAGCATTTAATATAACGACAGTGTTCAGCTTATTTTTGGCTTTCATAATTTCTATGACTACATCGACTTTTGCTCAGGTTAATGTAGCAAGCCCGGCAAATTGGTTATATCCCGACGGCAACTTGAAAGGAACTAAAAACATACCTGCAGCCTCAGATGCTCAGGATCCCGGGGATTTTATTATAAAATGGTCTACGCCTGAAATATCCGGCGATATAACGCCTCTCATTGGTAATATTATTAATAATCCCAAAATTGTGGATGATTTCCCTTGGGCGCCGAATGAGATAACCGGTGTGATAGGCGATAAACTTTTAGTCATCGACGCTGCCGGCAGAATTCATGATAAAACAGCATTGCCGCCCTATGTCAGTGAAGTCTCTGTTCTCTTCGATTCTCTGGCAAATAATATTTCCGACAGGATAAGAGAACCAGTCGTAGTTGGACTAGCGACATCGGAATTTGAAAATAAGGAAGACAGCCTTGCTTTTGCATATTTAGCCGGATTCGATCATTCAGCCGATTCAGTAAAATTATTAAAAAGACTTGCTATTGATTTAAGGAGATTTTATCCTAATTTATTTGCAAGTGTTAAACCGGTTCTTGGCAGGCGCATTGGGGGCGAGACAATGGTTTATGCCACGGTGAATATGTCCAAACCCGCTTTTGATACCAACAATACCGGTGAAGGATATGAATTTTTCAGAGGATTTACACAATTTAATACTGGAAATGAATTAGCCGGATACCCATTCCCGGACGTGGGCGATGACACGGCGAATAGATTGACGCTGGGACCGGAGGTGCACTTTTCGCAACCCTCGTACTCAGCTATGAGTGGTTCTCCAGCAGTGCTTTTGCCAAACTATCCGAGCCTGAATATGGATGTAGATGTTTTTAATCCTATATCCGGAATTACTACACCAGTTGATTCGTATTTAATGAGCGTTAATATCGGAAATCCTGATCTTACCTGGCATATTTTCCCAACTAATATCGATAATGTTCTTGATCCAAACGGTAAAAGAGCACAAATACGACCTTATTTCATTGACATTACAGACAAAGAAACAGGTGAAATCGGATTTATTCTTTTGGCTGAAGAATACATAGGAATAGACAGTTCGGAAGGCACAGCCCGGCTGCATCTTTATGATAAACAAGGTATCCGGATAACACTCCCAAATGATACACTTGCTCCTCCCTTCCAGGGTGGAGAAAATCATCTGTGGTCGATAGCCACCGGTGATGTTGACGGCAATGCCCCCGGCGAATGGCTGACCTACAGCAAAAATCCCGGCAAAGAGCTTATTGTTACTCAGAGTACAAGGGAATTTTCTGTGCCCTCGAACAGATTGTTCGTGTTGAGATATAACTCCGGTCCCAGGGTTGATAAACCATCGCCACCGAATGCGCAGTTATATCATTTCGATACTTTGTCAACTTTCAGGATAAATGGCTGGGTGGCTGCGGTCAATGATATTGACGGCAGCGCCAATGGAAAAGAAGAGATTTTCCTTGTCGATGGTTCAAATCTAATTGCCCTTAGAATGCGTGATTTCGATGATGAGTTGTTCCGCTTCGGAGAGCCCTTCGATACGGTTATGCAGTATGATTTCCGTAACCAGACAATATCATCAGTTGCTATTGCTGATCTTGAAGGTGACGGCATGAATGATATTGTTGTTACGACATTTGATAGCACCTACGTTATCGGTACTGCTTTGACGGATATACTTCATGTGTATGAACCAACGAATCAACAACAGCCTCCTTTGCCAATCTGTATCGGAGATACTCTTTCGATAAAATGGACAAATACAATCCGAGGTCAGAATAAGGTCAATATATTATTCGAAGTTTATAATAACGGTTCGCCAACCGGTGATACACTACTGATAGAAGAGAATGTGGACAATGATGCCGACTCAGTTGAGTATAAATACCATGTTGATGAAAGTGTTGAAGGCGGCGAAGGAAGATTTATAGTTCAAAGTGCGTCCAATCCCGAACAAATTTACGACACAACTTCGGTACTGACTTTTGCAAAACCAATTATCGCTGTTGACCAACCGGCTTTTCCGGTTTATTACTCCGGTGATGAAATTACCTTTACCGGAATTACCTCCTGCTCTAATTCCATATCGGTTGAATTTGCATACAGGAGCAGCAGTTTTAGCAGAATGACTACAGAAGAGATTGAAACGAGCGACGGCTCTTATGATGTTACAGTCACAGTGCCAAGCGCAACATTTTTCAATTGTCTTTCGGCTGATACCGACAGCGTCCTGTTTTTTAGGACTGTTGGACTGAAATCCGTATTTCAATCATATTCAGATACTTTGCTGGTAAAAGTTCTACCTAAACTATTCCCGGTAGAATTCGACACAAACATGACGGCTTGCCCAAGTAAAAAATTTGAATGGGATATGCTTGATTTAGATACTGATTGTGATTCAGTATTTGTATCACTTTCAGCAAACGGAGGTGCAAGTTTCACTTATCTGGAAACGGTTCCATTCGAAAATGAAAGCTATTTATGGCAGGTTCCCCTTGAATTGCCGGATAATTTGATAATGAGATTCTGCTGCGATAACGCAGAATATCGTACGGATACTACAATAAGCAATTATCAACCTAAATATATAGATATTATCGCTCCGAATCCGTTCCGTCCTCCGAGAGAGGAACTCGAAATAGTCTACAAAGTTCCCAAACAAACAAATGTTACTATCAGGATTTTCGATGCAGCTAACAGACTGGTCGCAGAACCTGTTGAAAGCGAATCGCGGCAGCCAGGAACGGCTTACTGTGACAGATGGGACGGCAGGATAAGGAACGGGTCACTTGCTGCAAACGGCATGTATTATGTTAGTTTTGAACTTTCGGGAGGAAAGAGAGAGATATACCATGTCTTTGTCAGGAAGTGATAATACTAATGAAACTATTTTTTAAAATATAATTACAGGTTAATCCAATGAGGATACTAGTAGTTGAAGATGAAAGAAAAGTAGCAAACTTCATTAAACACGGACTCGAAGAAGAACGCTACATTGTTGAAACAGCTAATGATGGTATTACCGGGCTCGAAATGGCTATGAACAATCCATTCGATGCTATTCTTCTGGACATAATGCTGCCCGGAAAGGACGGTTTTCAGATCCTGAAGGAATTACGTGATACAGGAGTTTCTACCCCCGTTTTAATGCTTACAGCGCGCGGCTCTACAGAAGATAGAGTTATGGGGCTTGACATGGGAGCGGATGACTATTTACCCAAGCCATTCAGTTTTGATGAGCTTGCAGCCAGAATACGCTCTATACTGCGTCGTTCCAGTCCTGACAAATCAACTAAGCTGCGTTGCGGTGATCTGGAACTGGACACTATTTCACATCTGGCTTATCGGTTGGGTAGAGAGATAGAACTAACAACGAAAGAATACGCTCTCCTCGAGTACCTGATGCGCAATAAGAACAGGATACTTAGCAGAAGCAATATCACTCAACATGTATGGAAGCATAATTTTGATCCTGAATCCAACATCATTGATGTTTACATCAAACGTTTACGTTCGAAAATAGAATTCGATGATTCAAAACCGCTCATTCAGAGCATCCGGGGTGTTGGATATCGTATGCGAGAGGCAGCTAAAGAGGAAGAAAAAGCCAGGAAATAAGATTATGATGTTGTAGAGTTTGTTTTTTGGTTTTCCCTCAAGGTAAGTAAGAATAGAATCAAAGCATCCCTTAACAACCTTTTTCATGGTAATTAAGGGATGTTTGTTATTTTTTAGAATAGAAAATAAATGTTTTGATCTTTTAATATGATTCGACGATCTTGCAAACGCCGTTCTTAACATCCTTTTCGACCATCTTATACTTTGCTTTCTTGGTAGCGCCGTTGGAATATTTTACTTTTACCAATTGATTGCGCCCGATCTTCGGCTGTTCGCGGCGGAAGCCCTGTTTCGGTCTTCCCTGGGATTCTTCTGCCTGCTGTGCCTGCGGGGCATTGGCTGTAGCATACGCTGGTGTCTGTGAGGATTTCACGTATTGAAGATTGCCTGAAGGCGCTACACTTTTCACTACCGGGATGCCGTCGCTGTCTTTTTCTTCGACGGAAACTCTCTGTTCCTGACCGGAAGTATCGACAACCCGTGGGAAGTATTTAAATGCCATGCTTACAGCTTCACGGTTAATCTCTTTGATAAGCTCTACGAAGAGTTTATAAGCTTCGCCCTTGTATTCCATTATCGGATTTTTTTGACCATAGGCGCGCAGGTGGATACCTTCCTTCAGATCGTCCATTACGCGCAGATGGTCGCGCCATTTCTCGTCAATGGTTTGAAGCACAGCGTATCTTTCAAGTTTAGCCATAAACTCACTGCCGAGCATCTCTTCTTTTCGTTTATAGTATTTATCAGCAGCTTCCGTAACGCGCCAAATGCATTCTTCCAGCTTCATCCTTTCGAATTCTTCGCGGCTTATCTTCGGCTCGCTAAGAAGTATCGCCCTGACCTCTGCAAGAAAGCCATCTATATCGTCGGTCTGCTTATACATTTCGAACCATTCGGATACGAGATCTTCGATATATTCGAAAAGTTCGCCCTTCAGCCTGTCGCCGCGAAGCGCGTGGCGGCGCCTGTCATAGATAACCTCGCGCTGGTTATTCATAACATCGTCATAATCGAGAAGACGCTTACGGATAGAGAAGTTGTTTTCTTCGACTTTTTTCTGTGCTCTTTCAACTGATTTTGTAATCATTTTATGCTGGATAGGTTCGCCCTCGGGGACTTTCATTGTCTGCATGACTCCGGCAATCCTCTCGCCGCCGAAGAGCCGCATGAGGTCATCTTCCAGTGAAATAAAGAACTGTGAAGTGCCGGGGTCGCCCTGGCGTCCCGAACGTCCGCGCAACTGCCTGTCAATACGGCGGGCATCGTGCCGCTCGGAGCCTATAATAACCAGACCGCCGTTTTTTCTGACTTCGTGGTCGAGTTTGATGTCGGTACCTCGACCAGCCATGTTAGTAGCAATTGTCAGGGCGCCTTTTTTGCCTGCATTGGCAACAATCTCGGCTTCTTTCTGGTGGTGTTTCGCGTTCAGAACGTTGTGCTGTATCTTTTGACGATTGAGCATTTTACTTATGACTTCCGAGACCTCGACATTTGTAGTTCCCACCAGAATAGCGCGTCCTTCGTCGATATATTTTTTAATATCATTGATCATAGCGCTGTATTTTTCGCGCTTTGTGCGGTATATGAGGTCGTCGCGGTCTTCCCTGATGACGGGAACATTAGTCGGGATTACTACAACATCCAAACTATAGATTTTATCAAATTCACCTGCTTCGGTTTCCGCAGTGCCGGTCATACCGGCGATTTTCTTATACAAGCGAAAATAGTTCTGCAGGGTAATTGTAGCGAGCGTCTGAGTATCGCGCTCGACTTTGACATTTTCCTTGGCTTCGATTGCCTGGTGCAGTCCTTCCGAATAGCGCCTTCCCTCGAGTATCCTGCCGGTGAACTCATCGACGATCTGGACCTTTCCATTCTGGATTACATATTCCACATCCTTCTGATAGAGCGAATATGCACGCAGTAACTGATTTATCGTATGGATGCGGTCGCTTCGCTCAGAGTAGAGCAGGTGAAGTTGGTCCTTTTTCCGCTGCTTTTCTTCCGCTGATTTAGAATCATCAACTTCAAGAGCGCTCAGTTCGGTTGTAATGTCCGGTATAACGAACATTTCGAGGTCTTCCTGGCTGTTGCAGAGAAGTTCGCGCCCCTGCTCGGAAATATCTACGTTATGATTCTTTTCATCGACTGTGTAGTAAAGCTGTTCGTCAATCTCGTGCATTTTCCTGCCCTGATCGCGCAGGTGGTAAAGTTCCGTATCCTTCATCAATTTGTGGTATTCTGGTTCTTGCAGCAGTTTTGCAAGTCTCGTGTGCTTTGGCAGCCCGCGATAGCAGGTAAGCAGGTTAACGCCGGCTTTTTCGTGATCTTCCTGCTTATCGGATTTGAGCAGTTCCTGAGTTTCATGAACAAGTTTATTTACCAATTTTGTTTGCGCCTCTACGAGCCTCTCTACACGAGGTTTCAGTTCCATAAATGACTGATCCACCGTCTGACCTACCGGACCGGATATAATGAGCGGCGTTCGCGCTTCGTCGATCAGCACGGAATCCACCTCGTCAACGATTACATACCAGTGACCGCGCTGCACGAGATGATCTTCTTCAACAGCCATGTTATCGCGCAAATAATCGAAGCCGAATTCATTATTTGTTCCATAAGTAATATCGCTGTAATATACATTTCTTCTTTGATCGGGGGTCATTTTTGCCTGAATGGCAGATGCTTTCAAGCCGAGGAATTCATAAACGGGCGACATCCATTCGCAGTCACGGCGGGCGAGATAGTCGTTCACCGTGACAAGATGTGCGCCTCGCTCAGCAAGCGCATTGAGATAAAGCGGCATTATAGCGACGAGGGTTTTACCTTCACCTGTTTTCATCTCGGCAATCCTGCCCTGATGAAGAACTATAGCGCCGACAAGCTGTACGTCGAATGGGATCATATCCCATTTATACTGCTGACCGGCGTATTCGTAGGTGTATTCCGCTTTCTTAAGCCGTTTGCAAGCCTGCTTCACCGCGGCAAATGCTTCCGGCAAAATATCTTCGAGAGCTCCCTCGATAACATCGTGCAATTCCTCTTCGATTTTTTTCAGTCTGCCGTTGATGCGGGAAGTTTCCGCCGCGTCGGGGGCTTCGTTTTGCAGCTTATCTATTAGCTGTTGTTCTTCTTGTTCCAGTTCAGATGCCTGTTCTTTGATATATGCTTTGAACTCGTCGGTTTTCGCCTTGAGTTCCTCATCTGTGAGACTGTCCATCTCTTTGTAGATGAGGTTTATTTCCTTAACGACAGGTTTGATTTTCTTTATATCTTTTTCGTGCTTCGAGCCGAATATTTGGGTTAAAATGTCAGCCATTGTTTTCAGTTATTTATTGATACAAATACATTATTGAGACGAAACTGAATACTGTTTAGTTGTAGAATCCAAATCGCCTTAATTACAGATCATCCAAAATTATATGATAATTAGCGTAAACCAAAATTTATTTTTAAATTGCAAAATCAATATTAACTAAAATACTTGTTCAATCAACTATGGCAAAGTCCACCGGGCGAAAACAGCAAACTAAAAAAGTCAAACAACGAAGTCAGGCAAAAAGCCCGACAAAAAAAGTAAGGAAAACATCAGCATTTTCCGAGAATTTTATTAATAAAATAGACGAATTAAATCTGCCGATAATTGTTTTATTGGTGGTATTCGTATATGTATGGCTGGTAAATGCGTGGATCTGTGATGATGCGTATATAACTTTCAGAACTGTCGATAATTTCGTGAACGGATACGGACTTACATGGAATCCGGGCGAACGCGTCCAGGCATACACTCATCCGCTGTGGATGTTCCTCGTGTCCATCCTTTACTTTTTTACAAATGAAGCGTTTTTGACCTCTTTTGTATTGACGCTGCTGTTGAGCTTTTCCGCCGTATATTTCGGAATTATAAAAAACGCAGACAACAGATTCAATACCGTCTTTGGAATGATAATCCTTATCTTTTCCAAAGCCTTCATTGATTACACCTCTTCCGGACTGGAAAATCCTCTGACATTCCTGCTAATGGCTATATTTGTCTATATTTTCTTCAAATACCAAGGCGGGAAAAAGATGTTCTGGTTATCGATAATAACAGCGTTGGGAATGCTGACAAGGCTGGATAATGCCATATTTTTCCTGCCTCCGCTGCTATTTTTTTTAATTGATAAATTTTCAATCAAAAAAATTGGCAGCATGATCATCGGATTCATACCATTGATAATCTGGGAAATTTTTTCAGTAATATACTACGGCTATCCCTTCCCTAACACCTATTACGCAAAAATGAATACCGGCTTACCAAAGAGTGAATACTTCGCTCAAGGCTTCGCATATATGAAGAATTCTCTTTTGCTGGATCCGCCGACATTGATAGTGATAATCTTAAGCATAGTTGTTTTTATTTTGATAAAAAAAAGGAAAACCTACATCCCTTTTGCAATTTCACTGCTTTTATACCTGCTGTATGTAATAAACATTGGCGGCGGGTTTATGAGCGGGCGGTTTCTGGCGGCGCCTCTGTTCTTTGCATCGGCGGTATTGGTAACATTTGACATGCGCAAATTATTCGACGGGCTGACGTTTTACCAGCTTGCCACGGCTGCGTTGATAATTCTACTGGGAATGTTACCCGGCAGGGCGCCGATTATGTCGTGGATAAACTTTGGCGGACAAAAAGATCGAGAAGAAGCCAGTGATCAGGACAATCCATGGGCGCACATACCCTTTTCCGACATGCACGGCATCGTTGACGAACGCGCTTTCTACTATCAAACCTGCGGACTGATGTCAAATCTTGTTAATGGTTCGACCGAACCGCGGTTCATGTGGGTGGATCATGCTAAAAAAACGAGAAAAACGGACGTGCCGCTGCTGGTAAGAAGTTCGGTGGGGATGTTCGGATATTATGTCGGACAGGAATATTATATAATTGACCATCTGGGCTTGGGAACGGCATTCACGGCGAGGCTTGACGTAGAGGAAGACCCCGAACTGCCCGAACCCGGCTGGCGAATAGGACATTTCAAGCGGAAAAATCCCGCCGGGTATGAACACACTGTAATGACAGATTCTAACAGATTCGAAAATGAAGATCTGGGGCGGCTGTACGAGCATGT
The DNA here is from genome assembly GCA_964645005.1 of uncultured Hyphomicrobiales bacterium. Lineage (GTDB taxonomy): Bacteria > Bacteroidota > Ignavibacteria > Kapaibacteriales > UBA2268 > CAZXYS01. Next base: position 60,967 of record CAZXYS010000004.1, read on the forward strand.
TCAGAATGTAATCACAGGCGATATTTGGAATGCCGAAAGGTGGCGCCATATCAGGAATTTAAATTTCGGCGGCTACGATCATCTCGTTCCTGAAGATTACAAAAAAAGCGAATTCCCGTCCCTGAAATACGCGGTTCCCGAGTACATGCCGACTTATTACAACAATCTGGCATTGTATTTACTGCGCAGGGAAGATTCCTCGCTGGCGCTGAATTATTTCGATCGCTCGCTAGAGCACGATCCAACGAATAAAACGGCTGTCCGCAATAAATTTGTGCTTCGCTGCATGCTGAAAGGTTACCAGGATGCTCTAAATTTCATGAAAGAGCATGTAAAAAAGCACCGCAGCGCCGCTGCCGTGTATTTAGGATTGGGTGAGTACTTTTTTAGACATGATAAGAAGGAGCTGGCGGTGCACATGTTCCGCCTGAACGCGGAAAAAGCCCCGAACGCCTATACTTCGCTCATAAATCTGTATGATTATTACAAATCGGTGAATATGCCCGATTCGGCGGCTTATTTTGCTGAGAGGTATCGGGCGATGGGGGGAAGGATAGAGTGATATAAGTATTTTTTATAAATAAATTTTTTAGTAACATGAAAACACTACCACACGACAAAAATTTCCTCGCCGAAGACCTCGGAAGCTTCGAGGATGCGAAGATAACGATACTGCCGGCGCCCTACGAATACCGCGTTAGCTGGTTCGGCGGCGCAGGCAAAGGACCTCAGGCTGTCCTCGATGCCAGCGCCTATGTAGAGTTCTACGACGATGAATTCGACAGGGAACTCTGCTTTGACAAAGGTATAGCCGCGATCGAGCCTCTCGATTTCAGCGGGAAAGTAGATAAAGATGCGCTGGATCATATTAAACAAAATGCTGCCGAACTGCTGAACAAAGATAAATTCGTGGTGACGCTCGGCGGCGAACATACTATCTCTACGGCACCGATAGAAGCGCATTTCAGGAAATATCCGGATATGAGCATCCTGCATTTCGACGCCCATTCCGACTTGCGGGATTCTTACGAAGGCTCGATTTACTCGCATGCCAGCTTCATGGCGCGGACGACGGAATTCTTCCCTCCGGAGAGGGTAGTGCAGGCAGGCATCAGGGCGCTCTGCAAGGATGAGAGAAATTTTATCAGGAATAAGGGCGTAAAAACCTTCTTTGCGAATGAGATCAGACGCGGCGTCCACGGCGATAACTGGCAGGCTAAGATTGCCGAAAATCTCAGCGATGAAGTCTATGTCACATTAGATGCGGATTACTTCGATCCGTCGATTATCCCCGCCACAGGCACGCCCGAACCGGACGGTTTCTTTTACTCGGAAACGCTCGATGTTTTCCGCGAATTGCTGAAGCATGGGAAGAAGATAGTCGGTTTTGACGTTGTCGAGCTGGCGCCGTTCGCAAGTTTGCACCATCCGCAGCTTACAATGGCGCGCCTGATCTATAAAATGCTGAATTTTGCTTTTGCTCAACAATAATTGAGAGCTGTTTACGCTTATTTTTTTATTCAATTAAGTTCTAAATTTTGAGAGAATTATGGAAGCTTTAAAAAAGAGAATTGGCAACATTTTCTCGCAGCAGGAAAAATATTCCGAGGAATCCCTGCGGGAATTAACCGACGAATTCCTTGATTTGCTCAATTCCGGCGAAGCCCGCGCCGTCGAACCAGATGGCGGCGGCGGCTGGAAAGTCAACTCATGGGTGAAGCAGGGAATTCTCATACTCTTCAAACACGGTCAACTCAGAGACATGTCAATAAATGATGATTTCAAATTTTTCGATAAACATAATCTGCCGCTGAAGTCGATGAAGCTTGACGACGGTGTGCGCATTGTCCCCGGCGGTTCGTCAATCCGCACGGGCTCTTATGTTTCAAGCGGCGTTATCTGTATGCCGCCGATGTATATTAACATTGGCGCCTATGTTGACGAAGGAACGATGATCGATTCACACGCGCTTGTCGGAACATGCGCCCAGGTCGGAAAAGGCGTGCATCTTAGCGCTGCTTCGCAGTTGGGCGGAGTGCTCGAACCACCCGGCGCAAGACCTGTGATCATCGAGGATAACGTCATGATCGGCGGGAACTGCGGCATATACGAAGGCGTTCTCGTAAGGAAAAGAGCTGTACTCGGTTCCGGCGTGATCCTGAATTCATCGACTAAGGTTTATGATTTAGTAAATGAGCAGATCTTGTCGGCATCGAAAGGCTCGCCGCTCGAGATACCCGAAGGGGCAGTGGTCATACCAGGCTCGCGGAAGATGAAATCGAGCTTTGCCGAAGAGCACGGCTTGCAGATCGCTACACCTATGATAATAAAATACCGCGACGAAAAAACCGACGCAAAAACGGCTCCGGAAGACGCTTTGAGATAAATTAGAGAGAAACATGGATCCTGTTAAAAAAATCGAAAAAAGGCTGAACGTCAGCATGTATGCTTTTGCCGGCGCGAATATTCTTGCATTCATATTTTTCCTGATAGCGTATGTGCTTTCAGAGGAAATCTGGTTTCTGGTCGCCGGACTGGCGCTTATAGCCGCAACAGTGGTTTACAGGATATTTCTTCAAAGGATTCGAGGAAAATTACGAACAGCAATGAAAAACGGAGATAAAAATGAGTGAAGACTTTGTACTGCCGCAGCTTAGAGACGATATAAAAACAGAAGTCATAGAAGATCAGGGCGAAAAACTGGTCGTGCTGTCCGACCCGGACGGGCTCGCACAGCAGCCTATAGCTATACCGCTGGAACTGGCACCGGTTTTCCATTTTCTTAATGGCAGCGTCACGATGTCGGAATTGAAGAGCCACGTCAAGACGCCCGACGGTTCCGAGCCCGACATGAGCCCGATAGTACAGATGATAAATTACCTCGATGCAATGGGCTATATCAAGAGCCCTGAATATATGGAACTACGCCGGAAATATGACGAATACCTAGCCTCGCCGGTGAGGAAGCCGGTATGCGCAGGGCAGTCCTACTCTTCCGATCCGAATCAATTGCGCGAGCAGCTTGGCGATATACTTCATTCCGTCAACGGTGAAGATATCAATCCCGGCGCAAAGTCGATAATTGTCCCTCACATAGATTTCCTCATCGGCAAAGAAGCGCATGAAACCTATGCTGCGGGCTATCAGGCACTGAAGGGAACCGATCCCGACCTGTTCGTAATCTTCGGAACGGCGCATTACAGGTATTCCGATTACCTCATGTTCACCGAAAAAGATTTCGAAACGCCTCTCGGTGCCGCCAAAACGGACAAAGAAGTGCTCGAACAGCTTAAAGAAGAACTGCCATTTGACCTAAAATTTGACGATACGGCGCATTTCAAAGAGCATTCCGTAGAGCTGCAGGTGGTACTGCTTCAGCGCATGTTCGAAGGGAAAGATTTTACTATACTGCCGATACTCATCGGCTCCTTCCAGGAATTTATCGAATCCGGCGTCAGTCCAACCGAAAATACCAAATTCAAGAAATATATCGATTCTCTCAAAACCGCCATCGAAAAATCCGGCAGGAAGCCTGCCTACATCGCGAGCGTCGATTTCGGTCATATCGGCAGGCGTTTCGGCAATGACTTCAACGCGGAAGATAAGCTGGAAGAACTTAAAGCCGCCGACCGAGAACTTATCGACAACATTTCCGCAGGCGATAAGGAAGCTTTCTTCAAGAAAATCGCCGACTGCAAGAATCAGTGGAATGTCTGCGGCGTCTCTCCGATCTACGCTCTCATGCAGACCACGAATCCGAAGAAATCTCAGTTCCTTACATATAATCAATGGAATGACTCGCCGACGTATTCGGCTGTGTCATTCGCAAGTATGGCGATATATGAATGATTCAGTTATAAATCTTTTTTAAACCCGGATCCACAAATGCAATTTTGTATTTTGAATCCAGGTTTATCCCGTCGTTATCGGCATACCCATAATGGGCCAGATAATGCCGACAAACAGCGCCAGTACTATCATAAGTATTATACTCATTGGTATGCCCGCAAGGAAAAACTGTCCCGTACTGAACTGCTTGCTTTCATAAGCTATAGCGTTCGGCGCCGCGCCTACCAAAAGAAGGAACGGCATGCCCGCAGAAACAAGACTCGAGAAGATAATAACTTCCGGCGCTACTCCGAGATACGGCGCTATAACAAGCGCTACAGGCAGAATTATTGAAATTGCCGCTACATTCATTATCAAATTTGTCATTATCATAACGAAAAACGCTATCCCCAGAATAAACCAGAATGCGGGCGCCTGTTCGAACATAGCCAGCCAGTTGACGGCTATCCATTTTGCTGCGCCGGTCTCCCAGAGACAGAGACCAATACACATTGCACCGCCGAATAAGAGAATTATATTCCACGGTATGTCTTCAAGATCCTTTACAGTCAGGATCTTAAACAGGAAGAACGATACTGTTGTGACAAGCAGTACCGCGCTTTTGTTCAAATCCGGGAAATTTGGCATTAAGGATTTAAGTCCAAGCGTGATAACAGCCGAAAAAACAAGAATTAATGTGATAATCTCATTTCGCTGCATAGGTCCTTGCTTTGCGCTGAGGTTTCTGACTTTTTCTCTTAATCCCGGTATTCTTGATTTTTCCGGTTTGTAGAATACCATAAAGAATCCCCAGCAGACAAAAACCATTACAAATCCTATAGGGAACATATAACCGGTCAATTCGAAAAATCCAATTTCCCTCCCCACGATTTCCTTATAGAATCCAATCGCAATGGCGCCGCGCGCCGCTCCTAAAAGAGTTATTATACTGCCTGCGCCGGCAACGAAAGCCATACCTATAAACAATCCCTTCCCAAATCGAGAGGGCTGGCTTTCAGGATCATACATTGAATATATTGTAACGAGCAGCGGGAACATAGCGGCAGCCACTGCCGTATGCGCCATAATCAACGTAAGCATGGCAACCATAACAAAGCTGCCTAAATATATCATACTGGTTCTCTCGCCAACAAGTGACAGCATTTTATACGCCAGCCGCTTTGTAAGCCCGGTTTGTGAAAAAGCCAAACCCACAACGATCGATGCCAGTATAAACCAGACACTCGGATCCATGAAGTCAGTAAAAACAACGTCGGGCTCTCGTATAAGGAACAGCGCCTGAATAACGCCGACAGCTATACTTGTCACGCCTATCGGAATTACTTCCGCTACCCACCATGTTGCCGTAAGTAAAAATAATCCTATGGATGCCTTGGCGGCATGACTCAATTCAAAAGTTTTTCCCATCGGATCGACTGCGTCTGGCCAGGGCGGAGAAAAATACACCGCAAAAAATAATCCAAGCCCTAAAAATATCAGAAAGATTCGTTTCCAATCAATAGGTCCTTTCGCTTTTCCCGCCAGAAATATTTTATCGGGCATAGGCGGCAATCCGCCTGCAGGTCTCTCTTTGTTTTTCTTTTTAGCCATAAATTATCCCAATTAATTATCCATTACTCAATTCCAAGTACCACACCTATTTCATTCAAAACTTCCACTGTCCTGATTACGCCAACAACCACATCGTCTTTCAAAACCGGCAGCATACTGGTTTCAAACTTGTTCATTTCATATATGATCTTCATAATATGGTCGTTGCTATCGACCGTTTGATCGATAGTCGTCATCATATCGCTAACAGGTTTGTTCGAATTGGTTTTGATGGATTTGACAATAGCATCCAGAGATATTTCAAAATATTCGGGATCAGGCTCAACATTCACGTATTGCTTGGAATGCTTGACGTGAGTTCCGAAAATACTTTCGGGATCCAGCCCGCGTAAAATATCGCGTCGGCGAACCATCCCCAGAAGCTTGTATTCCTCGTCGAAGACAAGTACAGCCCGGGCAAGAGATTTCTTGCCATTGATCTCGATCTGGGAATGATGAATTATCGCTATGGCTTCCCTCACCGTAAACCAGTACGGAATGTGGGGATACATGTCGAGGGGTATCATTATGTCCCCTGCTCTTTTTGATTCCATTTCACTTCCTTTCATATTTGTCAAAATTCATTTATTTCAAATTTTTGTCAGATGAAGTGTCTCAGAATCGTCATTCTGAACGGAACGTAGTGTAGTAAAAAATCCAGAATGCCCATCAGTACCGGATTGTTCGCCGCACTCAGAATGACGTTTTTTTAATTCACACCTTTATAAGACAATCTCACCATCATTGTTCCCCCTTCAAAATTTCCTCATCCAGCCCCGAAACTTCAGCGACCTTCCGAATATCATTATCATATTTGTTCTTCAAAAATCTTATATATTCGGCTTTGAACTTTTCAAGCGCCTTTTCATAAGGAACCGTTTCGAAAATTCCTTTCAACCGTTTTACTTCCCGTTCATTTTTCTGGAATCGCATAGCCCTGTTCACAGTGAACAGTATCTGTTCCTTTTTAAAGGGCTTCGTAATATAATCGAATACACCGTAAGAAAGCGCTTCAATAGCGGAATCCAGTGTGCCGAATGCCGTGATCATTATCACTTGTTCAGTTCTGTCCTGATCCTTGATCATCTTTAGAATATCCATGCCGTCCAGACCGGGCATCTTCAAATCGACTAAAATCAGGTCGAATGTTTCTTTCTCGAGGATTTTCGGCACCTCGAGAGAATTATTCGTCGTTTTGATCGAATATGAAGTTTTGTCATTTATAATTCTGGACAACAGCCGCAGCAGATCCGGCTCGTCGTCAACTGCTAAAATATTGTGACTCATAATCTACCTGTCATTTATTATCACTATCATTTTTTTCCTCGACTACCGGCATTGACACTATAAATGTAGTGCCGGGCGTGCTGTTCGGGTAATCTTCTTTCGAAATGCTGTAAAACGTAATACTGCCGCCGTACTTTTTGACGATACCATAGCAAAGAGATAAGCCCAATCCGGTACCTTCACCTACTTTCTTGGTTGTGAAAAACGGATCGAATATTTGCTGTTTGATCCTATTAGAAATGCCGTTACCGGTATCCGATACATTTACCCTTAGCATATCATTAGCTCTTTCGGCGGTTATAGTAAGATCGCCGCCTTCCTGCTTCATAACTGCCATCGCATTGTTGATCAAGTTGAAGATCACCTGCTGGAATTCCCGAGCATCGCCCTTAATATAGGGCAGATCATTGGGAATCTTAGTCTCGAAATTGATCTTCTTGGTCAGCAGCGTATTCGTTACAATGTTGGAAACCGTGTCGATAGCATCCTTAACATCAACAATATCTTCAGTGCCTTCCGAGATACGAGCAAATCCGAGAAGGTTCTCGACTATTTTCTTCGCATTATTTGCATTGGTTTCGATCAACTTCAGATCTTCGTATTCATCGGAACCTTCTTCAAATTTTTCCTTCAGAAGATCGGTAAAGCCTAATATGACCGCCAGCGGATTGTTTATCTCATGAGCAACCCCCGCAGCAAGATTTCCCAGCGAAGCCAGTTTCTCGGTATTATAGATTCTCTGTTCCATTTCCATCTTTTCAGTGTCATCCCTGACAATGATTGTGAATCCCAGGATCCCGCCTTCCTTATTCCTTATAAGTGTTCGTGAAATGTTGCAGTGCAGCCTTTTTCCATCCTTAGTGATTCTTGGCGTCAGATAATTCTTAATATAACCCTTTTTCATCACCTCATCGTTGATTTTCTGCAGTTCCTTTTTCCGGTCCATTTCCGGCGGTATTATCTTTCGGAATGTATGTTCCTGCATCTCCTCGGCGGTAAAGCCAAACATGTGTTCAGCACCTTTGTTCCAGACTTTTATTTTATTGTTGGCGTCGGTGAAAATTATGGCGTCCAGCGAGTTATTCAGGATACTCGAGATATATTCCTCTTTCTCCGTGACAGTTTCCTTAAGCATGGCAGAGACTCTTCGCTGATAGCTAAGCACCAACAGTCCTGCAAGAAACATACCCAGCAATATTGCCGCTTCGGCGGCATAATGTCTCTGGTAAGCCTGTTCGATCTCTTCGGCGACTTCCCCTATAGGCGCAACCACAGCTATTGACCAGAAATTATTATATTTGAAATGTTCGTTTCTTACCGGCGTATAGGCAATCAACTTGGTGAAGTGTTTTTCGACCCCTCTATGCCAGAATGTTTCGTACATCCCCCTGCCCTGCTTGCCCTTCAGCATTTCTTCCTTCATAATGTTATTTATCTTTGTAAATTTTTCAAAGGGCTTTTTCTCTCGGCGGGCTTCGAATATATTATTACCGATAAATTCCCGTTCGGGATGATATAAGGTTATTCCGTTCTGATTAATTACCCAGGCATAACCCGTCTTGCCGGATCGCAGCTTTCCCAGCATCTTCTTGAACATCTTCGAAACATTTAAACGTGAAAACAATATTGTCTCTTTATGCCCTTCCAAAGATATAGGCATTGTCACCCAGCTTATCAAATTCGGTCTTTTTGATTTATCCCGATCGATAATTTTTAAAGACCCTAATTTCATTTTAGAAGAATGGTTAATTTTAAATGAAGCTATTATTTCCCCGGGATTTATTTCAGGCGCTTCGTCGGATTTATAATATTCAACTAATTTTCCATCCAATGATAAAAGCCCAACATCAAGCAAACCAATTTGCCTGTTTCTTTCGAATAATGACTTTAAGGCTCTGTTTCGCATTACGGAATCTTCTATTGAAGAAAAATTAGACATGGTCCTGAATTCAAGTTCGAGGTCATGAAGGAATAGATCAACCTGGTGTTGAGCATGCTTTGCAAGAATCAATTGTTGTTCGTTGAAATCATCATTTATCTGGTCTTTGATAGCATTGGAATCAAAATATATTATAATAAATGCCCCCCCAAATATAATGATAAACAAAACCGAAGCAACATAAGGCATGAAGCGGTTGAAGAGAACAGCATCCCAGAAACTCTGCTTTTTATTTTTCTTATCTGCCATTATAATTCTTTCAACCCCAGTTTATTTATAAATTCCTTTGTGTACCAGTTGGTAATAGCGTCATTGGCAAGGGTCATGTCGAGCTGCTTTGTCATTAATGACAATCTCCCAAGTATGAATAGCTTGTTTTTTATCTCGCCTTCGGTGTCGTAGGTAATTTCCGTATCCAGGTAATCGCCTTTCCCCAGATTCCTGAATCCAACTATAGATAGAATATGTGTTATTAAATTAATGCGCCTGGTGCGTCTTTCGACTGAAGCGCCCCCTTCCTTAAAAGTCATTTTTATATAATTCTTACTTGGTTCCGGCGTGCACATAGCCTCGATTGTAGTAAAATGGTAACCCATTTTCAGGCTTAGCAGCATATATTCCTTACTAAGCACAGCGAAACTCTTTTTGCTGAATTCCTTGGTATCGCCGGTATTCATGTGGGTTGCAACAACAGACATAAATCCTTTGACATCCGACGGCGGCGCCGGTGTAGACCAGCCTTCCTTCAACATACCATTCCAGAAAGCCTGCATGGGAACCGAATCTATATTTTTTTCATCCACTTCTTTCTTATTCTTCAACTCATCCAAATCCCGATCAATATATATAATATCCACTGGTAAAGGCATTTCACTTTTTAACTGCAGGCTGATATTTTTATCGGTTATAAAGCTATGCGCACCTGTGAACATTTCGTACATGGATTTCTGGTGGCAGTATCTTGCAAAATCATGATAAGTAGCGCAATTATCAATGGTAAACCTTTCATCGTCTGGATTTACCAGCTTCAATGGTGCAATTTTATCAAGCACATTCCACAGTGTCTGATAAACAAGCGTATCTTCGAAGTAATCGAAATCCGGCTGCCGCGCTTCGATCAATTCTTTATGCTCGCCGTCATATATGGCTTTTTTGGTTGCATCGACCGTGATCATGTGTCCGTTTTTGAGCTTGTCAATTTCACGAATACCTACCAGCGCCGGAACCTTATATTCTCTGGAAATAGTAGCAAGGTGACTTGCCACGCTTCCGACTTTTGTGACAAGAGCTTTAGCCTTGCTCAATGCAGTTATAAGTCCTGGAAATGGATTCGGCGCCACAAGAACTACCCCGTCAGGTATATTGGTCAAATCCTGTTCTGATTTTACATGACATACTTTCCCGGCGCCTGCGCCCGGGCAGACAGTCGAACCGTCCTTTATGATCGGATTCAATTCCGGAAATTCCTTGTCTTCGGCGCTGAGTGAAGGTTTGACGATTCTCAACGGGCGCGTCTGCAGTATATAAGGTTTGCCGTCATGATCCACCGCCCATTCTATATCCTGCGGCTGCCCGTAATGATTTTCAATTTTTATGGCATATTCAGTTAGAATTTTTCTTTCGTTTTCGGTAATTGATTCTGTGATCTGCTCTTCGCGGGAAACCGAATCTTCGATCAGGCAGCCGTTTTCACCCATTACAAGTTTAAGTGATTTATCAGAAAGCGAAGCATCGATCAATTTCTTCTCATTTCTGGAAACCCTGAATACATCCGGTGTTACCGTGCCGTCCACAAGATATTTACCCAGCCCGTATATTGAATTTATCAAAATCGAATCATCTTCGGGATCAACAGGATTCCGCGTATAAATAACACCGCTGGCTTTAGCGTTTATCATAGTTACGCAGCCTACGCCCATGGCAAGCTCGGATTCCTTCAGCTTGTGGCTGAGGAAATAATAGATTGCTTTTGGAATGAATTTGCTTGCGATAACATCGAGGTATCTGCCTAATACTTCGGCTTCCTTTACGCTTAGGAAAGTTGCGTACTGACCCGCAAAACTCAAACCAGTATCCTCGCCGATTGCGCTGGAACGCATGGATACAAGCCCTTTTTGATTTGTCTCTTTCAATTCCGCATAAGAAGCATTGATCTCATCGACCAGATCTTCCGGCAAAGGGCATTTCGAAATAGCATCTCTTATGGAATTGCTTATGCGCTCTAAGTCTTCATATTCCTTTATATCAACAGATTCTATCTCGTGGCTGATCTTTTCCTGAATTTTATTCGCATCAATAAAGCGTTTGTAAGCCCAAGAGGATATGGCAAATCCTTCCGGCACAGGTATATCGAGCTTGTTGCGTATCTCGCCAAGCTGGGCATTTTTCCCGCCGACACTTAATTCCGCTGATTTATCAAGCTCAGAAAAAGCCCTGGTATATTTATCCTTAATTATCTCATGATCACCGGAAAGGATTATATCAATCAACTTTTTAATTTCATTTTTCTTATTTCTCAGTTCCTTATATTCACTGCCGCCCAGCTTGATCATATTCTCTATCATCCTGTCCACATAAGGATTCAGGGCATTGACAGTGGAATGAATATAATTAATATCAAAAAGAAAGTCGCCGCTTCCTTTCTCTTCCATATCGCTGATAGTCTTCAGAATGTTATTGTTGCATTCAAGTATGTCGAGAAAATTTTCGAACTTTTCCCGGAGAATAGCTGGGTCGGCGCTCTGAGACTCTTGCTCTTTCCTGAATAAATTTTTGAATAATTCCATTTTTTTATCCCCCGGAAAATTTAGAAATATTTATTGAACAAATGTACCGATAATACTAATTAATATTAAAAAAAATTAAATTATTCATATAAAATTCATAGTTTTATGTAATATCCCAAAATGTAAGATATTAAATTGATAAAAATAACATATCCTTATCGGTTTTCTGTATTCGGCTTGTTTTTGTTGTGGTATACTTAATTAATTCAAAATAATTTTTAAATTTAAACGAAAAAACAATAAAATACATTCCATTTACAACTGGGGAGTAAAAATGAAAGTAAAAGATATCCTGAAACTAAAAGGACCGCAGGTATTCACAATCGGCAGCGAAAAGACTATAGCAGAAGCCATCGAGATGATGGTAAATAACAACATAGGTTCGCTGCTGGTGCTTAGCTCGGAAGGCAAGATAAGCGGAATTCTCTCCGAAAGGGATATCCTTCGACTGAGCCACCACCAGGCGGAAAATTACAGAGAGATAAAAGTCGGCGACGCAATGACCAAAAAAGTCATCATCGCAGAACCCGACGATGAAATAGACTACATCGAGCAGGTGATGACGCAGAACCGCATCCGCCACCTGCCGATAGTGCAGGACAAAGTGCTTGTCGGCTTGATATCTATCGGCGACATCATAAAATCTCTCTTGGGCAAGGTCCGCGCGGACAACAAATACCTCTATGACTATATCAGCGGGAATATTTAACAATTATAATTGTAAATTTTAGAAAATTGTATTAATTTTATACTGTTCAAATATAAGTTTACCAGATAGCTTTGTTTTAATCTGTTAATGGTGAACTTTATTTTTGATTATGTAATTTGAAAAATAGAATTTTTTATTAAAATCACTAAAAGCCGAAAATGCGTTGTCTAAGATATATGCGATTTAATGTTACAAATTTCGAAAAGAGAAGCCGAGAAGAAATTATTCAAGCTGTTTGGTTTAAGAAAATTCCATGAAAACCAGTGGAAAGCTGTTGATAATATCTTCAAGGGAAAGCGGGTCTTATTAATCGAGAAAACAGGATACGGAAAGTCACTGTGCTATCAGTTTCCTGCAACACAATTTTTGGGGACTACAGTTATTTTCTCACCTTTGATTGCTTTGATGCGCGATCAAATCAAGAAGTTGAATGATGCCGGTATCGCCGCACGCTGCATTAACAGTGAACAAACCAGAGAAGAAAATGATTCTGTGATCAAGGAAGCGCTTGAAAACAAGCTAAAGCTGTTATATATAGCGCCGGAAAGAATGGAAAATGCTCAATGGCTCGAGTCGGCACGGGAGATGTTTATCTCGATGGTAGTCATTGACGAAGCGCATTGCATCTCGCAGTGGGGGCATGATTTCCGACCGGCGTACAGGCGAATTGTCAATCTCGTGAATCTTTTACCAAAGCAGTTTCCCGTACTAGCGACAACAGCTACTGCGACTAAGCGAGTAGAGAAAGATGTTCAACAGCAGATCGGCAAAAATACCATAGCTATACGAGGTAATCTGATGAGGAAGAACTTCAGACTATTTGTTATTCACGTAAATTCCGAAGAGGAAAAATTTGCATGGCTGGGGAAAAATTTAAACAATCTCGAAGGAAACGGAATAATTTATACCGGCACTCGGATAAATACTATGGTTTACACCAACTGGCTGAACAGTCTCGGAATTTCCTGCGTTGGATATAACGCAGGACTGGACGGTGACAGCAGAAAGCAAATTGAAAGGGGATTGATTGAAAATACCTGGAAATGCATAGTCTCGACCAACGCGCTCGGGATGGGTATTGACAAGCCGGATATCAGGTTTATTATTCATACTCAGATAACACAGTCGCCTATACATTACTACCAGGAAATCGGCAGGGCTGGAAGAGACGATAAGACCGCTTTTCTGATATTATTCTATAACCCCTCTGACAGAGACCTGCCAGAAGCGTTCATTGAAGGAGACAGACCAACGTCAAAAAAATATTACCAAGTGATTGATTTGCTCAGAGAAAGACCTTTGAGTACGTATCAATTAATGAAAGAAACAAATCTGACTAATACGCAAATAAGAACAATAGTTGCCGACCTGGTAGATCAAAGTATTATTAACGAATCATTTTACGGCAGGTCGCGAAAATTTGAATACAGCATAAATGCGCCACAATTGAATACCGGTTATTTTGAGATGCTGAGATCAATAAAATTAAAAGAACTTAATGATATGATTGAATATGCCGAAGGTGTTGATTGCCGACTGGCGTATTTATGCAAATATTTAGGCGATAAAGCGCCCAAACGATGCGGCAGATGCGACAATGACATAGGCAAATCCTATAATGTGGACTTTTACGACGAATGGAAGGACAGGGTAGAAGCATTTCAACAAAATTATTTCCCTGAACTTTCGGTCGATAGGGAAGGTACAAACATGAAAGATGGCGCTGCCGGCGCTTATTACGGGGTGTCGAACATAGGGCATATAATACATAATTGTAAGTATAAAAATGGCGGCGATTTCCCGGATTCACTTGTAGATCTTACTTTGAGAGCTTTTCAAAAGAATTTTTCAAGATTCAGGTTTGATCTTATTTTATACGTTCCACCGACTGAATCAGGTTGTCTGGTCAGAAATTTCGCCATGAAAATTTCTCAATTAACAGGCATACCAGTCTCTCATAAGCTGTTTAAGACAAGACCGACAGAACCACAGAAGGTTTTCCAAAATTTTGTACTGAAAAGAGATAATGTTAAAGATGCATTTGTCTATCACAAACCAAAAGAAATTGGGAATAAAAATATTCTTCTTGTTGACGATATTTACGACAGCGGATCAACGATCAAGGAAATTGGAAAATATTTAACTAAATTAGGAGCCAAAAAAATTACACCATTGGTAATAGCGAAAACAGTAGGAGGACGCATTGATGAATAATAGCAGAGAATACGCATGTTGGATCGGGATGGCTCACCTGCCTAACTGGCGGAAATTGCGGATAAATAATCTGCTGGTGGAAATTTTGCATAACAAAAAATTATCTTTGGAAGACTTCTTCGAAATGGATGAAAAGCAATGGAAGTCCGATTTTGAGCTGAATAATAAGGAAATTACGGATCTTAAGAATGCCAAAAATGAATTACCCTCGAATTCTTTTCTTGTGGAGAGTATGTTCAACCAGGGATATGAACTACTGCCCATAAACAGCGAGGATTATCCCACAAATATGAAAAAGAATCTGAAATTAAAAGGCTCCCCGCCGCTGGTTTATATAAAAGGAAATAAGCAGATCCTGAAAGAAAAGAGCGTTGCAATTGTAGGCTCGAGGAATGCAACGGAAATAGCCCTTCAATTCACGGATAATATTGCAAAAAAAGCCAGTCGGGATTTCAAAGTGGTTGTGAGCGGCTTCGCCAAAGGTGTTGATAAAAAGGCGCTCGACTCAGCGATGTTATACACCGGACAGAGCATAATTGTACTGCCACAGGGCATTTTGACATATTCCTCTGGCATGAAAAAATATTATAAGCAAATAGTTAACGGCGATGTGCTGGTTTTGAGCATATTTTTTCCTAAAGTGCCGTGGAGCGTACAGAATGCCATGGCGCGGAATCCCATCATTTACGGACTTGCCGATGAAATATACGTTGCGGAATCGGATTCGAAGGGCGGTACCTGGTCGGGTGTTATTGACGGATTGCGCAAGGATAGGGTCATATTTATCCGAAAACCCGTCGAGCAGGAAAAGAATTCCAATGAAAAATTAATAACAAAGGGTGCTGTACCTGTCGATCAGAATGGAAATTCCCTTGAATACAAAGCAGAACAGGCAGAGGCACAAGCTCAGAAAGATGACATTCAACATAAAATTTTGAAAGCCCTCGAAGGCGGCGAGCTTACATCTACGCAAATTATTGAAAAAACCGGTGTCAACTGGAAGCCCCAACACATGACCTGCCGCCTCAAAAAAATGGACCAAATTGAAGTATTGAACAAAAAGCCCCTGACGTTTACCTTGAAAGAGAACAAAGAGCAGCGGCTGTTTTGATTTTAATCTTTAACAATGTCACCCACATTTAATAAATACTTATTTTAATTCTAGAAATCCCCCCCCCACCCTCAACCACCACTTCCGATAAATTTCTTGTTTTTCAAGCTCTGACATATTGTCATAGAATAAAACCGCAAATATCTTTCAATTATAATTCAAAGTTGTTAATAAAAAATAATGACAATAAATATTTTTTTCATATCTCAAAATACTGCATAGTTCAATATTTACGAGTTAAGTATAAAATTTTAAAAAAATTTCTTAAAAAAGTTCTTTTTTATTAAAAAAAAATTTGGTTTATTTGCTACATGAAGTGGGTCAAAGTGGTAGAAAATCCCACAGAAGGTGATCGAACAAAAAAGAGATTGATAATTAACGATACAGCGAAGTTCTGATGGCTTTATTCAAAGGCGAAGAGACATATACCATGGACAGCAAAGGCAGGGTCAACATCCCCGCCAAGATGCGCAGGTGTCTCGAGCCGGACGCCGACGGAACCTTCGTGCTGACACGCGGATTCGAAAACTGCATTTTCGCTTATCCGCTGAATCACTGGAGGAATTACGAGCAGAACCTGATGACGCAGAACCCATTCGATGAAAAAACAAGGGTCTTCCTGCGAAAATTCCTCCGCTGGAGCGAAGAAGTAAAGCTCGACGGGCAGCACAGAATTTCGCTGCCTAAGAAACTGGCTGATTTTGCGGGGATAAAGAGCAAAGTCAAGATCGTCGGACAGCTCGACCACATAGAATTCTGGGACCCCGACAAATTCGAAGCCTTCGAAGAAGAGCACGACGAAACTTACGAAGACATTGCAGCCGAGGTAATGGCAAGGCAGACGTAATGCCAAAGAAGAAGAAGAAAAAAAAGAGCGCAGCGAAGCGAAAAAAAATTGACAGAACAAAACAGGCACCTTACGATTATCACAAGCCTGTTTTACTCGAAAAATCGATAGATTCTTTGATAACCGATAAAAGCGGCATTTACGTTGACGGCACTTTAGGCGGTGGCGGGCATGCAGCAGCAATACTTCAGAGGCTTTCGTCCGGGGGAACATTGATAGCCTTTGACAAAGACGAGGAATCAATTAGCCGCTGCCGCACATTGTTCCGGGGGGAACTGAGCAAAGGTGACGACAGCCGTCTCAAAATCGTAAATCAGTCTTTTACGGGGGTATGCAGCATAGAGTGGATTCAGGGGAAAGCCTCCGGCTTTCTCCTGGACCTTGGAGTCTCATCCAGGCAGTTGGATTCTGCCGAAAAGGGATTCACCTATCGGGAGGATTCAACGCTGGACATGAGATTCGGCAATCACGGAAAAACCGCAGCCGAAATACTGAATTCGGCGCCAGAGGAAGAGTTGACAAAAATATTTAGAAGCTGCGGCGAAGAACCTTTTTCCCGACCAATAGCGCGGCGTATCGCAGAGATCCGCCGCGCTTTTCCTTTCGAGACCACCTTCCAACTCCGCCGCGTCGTCGAAGAGATAGTACCCCCTAAAATGAAGTACAATTCACTATCGAGAGTATTCCAGGCGCTGCGCATAGCCGTCAACGACGAACTCACCGAACTCAGCTACACCCTGGAAAATTTCATTCCCATGCTCGCAAAGGGCGGACGCATAGTAGTCATATCGTACCATTCATTGGAGGACCGCATCGTCAAGAACATTTTCCGCGACTATTCCAAGCACGGCAAAGACGAAGAAATCGCCATCCTAAAAATACTAACCAAAAAGCCCATCACCGCTGATGAAACCGAAATACGCGAAAATCCCCGCGCCCGCAGCGCCAAGATGAGGGCATCTGAGAAGATTTGATAAGATCAGATGAGAGCGTTTAGTTCTTTATGTCATTCCTGCGAATGTCGAAGATCCCGCTTCAGCGGGGCAAAAATCTAATTCCCCCTTAAAAAAGGGGGACAAAGGGGGTTGTATTAATTTGTAATTGAATAAGCCCCGTCTCCGTCAGATGTTATATCTGACGAAATTCCGCCAAAGTTGTATTTTGATTATTAACGTTAGTTTTGTAAAATGAAGTAAATTTAGTAAATTAAAATATGCTAATTCAAAAAAACATAACATTTATGAAAGCTGCTTACACAAATAACGCAACCGACGACTTCAGACGTCGGCAGCGCCGCCGGCGCATCCACATCTTCGACCGCCAAATCGACGCCCTCGTCTGCGAGTTGTACGGATTGACAGAGGAAGAGGTGAAGATCGTGGAAGGGGAGAAATGTCTGAACTATGATTAAAGGGATTAAAATGATTAACAAGATAAATGCACCTCAGATGGGAGAACAAAGCGGAAAAATCACGAAATATAAGAAATAATCAATCAAATAAATCACAAATATCACCGTTCAAAACAAAATCAGGGAAATCTGAATAATCAGCGCAAACCTGCGGTTCAGACATTAATCGTAGGATTTAAACGTCGCCATCCCATCCCCAGAATTGAAAATTTATTGGAATTAGTAATTAATAATTACTCGATCGTCATTTCTTCTTCTTCCCTCCCTGTGTGGGCGAAGAGCGTTTCTGAGGCTGTTTCTTTTTCAGTTGCTGTTGTTGTTCGGGTTTGTTATCTGCGGGCTTACCGTACTTGCCGCCGGGCACATTCTTGCCCTGTGCCTGGGCTATATCCTGAGCCTCGCGCATCTTCTTCTGGAACCAGCCTTCCTTCTTGGGCTGCTTCTTCATATCTTCAAGAGTGATCCTGTTCTTCGAGAAATTAGATATATAAACCTGCTGCAGGATACTCCACAAATTGAAGAAGAAGTAGTACAGGTTCAGTCCTGACGGGAAGTTCGAAAAGATCAGCGTGAACATCACCGGCATCATATAGACCATAGCCTTCTGGCGCGGATCGGTGATTGTAAGCTTCTGCTGAACAAACATAGTAATACCCATTAGCACTGCCAGACCCGAGAAATGGCTCAGCCCAATTATCGGCAGCTTGAATCCGAGGTTGAGTATAACATCCGGTGTTGACAGATCGGTGATCCACAGGAAGAAGTCCGCCTGCCGCAGTTCTATCGTTGTTCGCAGGATCTGCCACATTGCGTAGAGTATAGGAAGCTGCAAGAGCAGCGGGAGACAGCCGCCGGCGGGATTTACCCCGTATTGCGAGTAAAGGTTCATAGTTTCCCGCTGGATTTTCTGGTTGTCATCCTTGTACTTATCGCGGATCTTCTGCATCTCGGGACCGAGAAGCTTCATCTTCTGCGCCGACTGCATCTGCTTTATCGAAAGTGGATACAGCAGGATCTTCATCAGAAGCGAGAAAATGATTATCGCAATGCCGTAGTTGGGTACAAATTTATGTATGAAGTTGAATATCGGCAGCATGAAGAACTCGCCGATCGGGCGGATAAGGAATTTCCAGCCCAGATCGATAAGCGAAGCCATGCCATACTTGTTGACAATGTCATAATCCAACGGACCGATGTAAACGCGGAAGGAATCTGTCTGTACGCCGCCGTTATAGGGAACGCGGATGGACATGTCGTAAATTTCCACCGTCGCATCTTTAAGCGGATCAGCCTTGCGGATATGTTTCTGTTCGCCGTACAGATCCACTATCCCGTCGAACTGCCGCTTGGGAAGCGGAATTATCGCGGCGGTAAAGTACTTGATCTTGATCGCTGCGTAGTCCACCATACCTTCGGGACTGGATTTTTCCGGCTCATCGCCGGTAGCGTTTATCTCTTCGAGATTGTTGTTCATCGAGACTAGGGCTTTCGCTGTCTGCGATTCGTCTTCGCTGTTCTTTTCCTGGTAGGCGAGCCCGCCGGACCAGGCAAAATTATACCCCCGCGGAACGAGCGAACCCATATTCACAAGCTTAATATCAGTATCAACCGTATATTTATCGCCGTAAAATGTAAACCGCTTTACGATCTGCCTGCCCTGAGCGACTTTCAGCCGGGCGGTGATGGTCAATTTATTATCGCCGGTAACACCGTATCGATTCTTATCGCCATCGAATTCAAAGTACAGGTCGCGGGTATTGACCTTCCTGTTGCCGATAGTCCAGAAGTCGATGTAGAGCTGCCCTTCATGCTCCCTAATCAACTGTGTGGGAACGCCGTCCCATTTGTTATATTTCTTCAATTTCCAGTTGATAATATCGGCTCCCTTGGAACTAATTCGCGCTTCCAACAGTTCATTTTCGACGGTGATAACTTCCCGCGAACCTTTGGCAAGCGGCGCAAAATATTCACCAAATTTCTCTATCCGATTGACGGAATCTCTATCGGCGCCGGCGGCAACAGTATCAATGGACTTCAATTCCTGCGGCTGTCCTGTCTGATCTTGTTCGGCAGCTGTATCGGATTGGGTTTCTTTTGTAATTTGTTGTGTTTGTTGGGTTGTATCTTGTCTGTTTGGTTTCGGCGGCTCGGGTGCATTGATGGAAGTCCAAATGAGCCAGCCGGTAACTATCAACACGATTAAAACAAGTCCTATAAGATTATTTTTGTCCATAATTTCGATTATCTAATGATTTTCCAATGGTTTAACTTCTTTTACCGCCGGCACGGGATCGAAGCCGCCCGGGTGGAATGGATGGCATTTCGCCACCCTCTTAGTAGCAAGCCATATACCTTTGAAAAAGCCGTGCTGCTTCAGAGCTTCTATCGCATAGCTCGAGCATGTAGGATAAAATCTGCATGAATTCGGCAGAAATGGCGATATGGCTTTTTTATAAAATTTAATTAATATGATCAGTAAATGGTGCATTAGTTGCGCTGCAATCCTTTGAATTTCTCGTTATACAATTTATCAGACTTTTTGAGAATCTCTTCGACAGCCGGTTTCACATCGTCAAGTCTTATAAGCGTCGGGCGCTGCGGTGTTTTCCCTGTCCATGTAATGATTATTATCTTAATCTGCGGGTCTGCCGTATTTTCGATATAATTTTCAATGGTCTGTCTCAGGCTTTCCCGCAGCAATCTCTTGATTCGATTCCTCACCACCGCCTTCTTCGCGCGTTTCCGGCTGACGGAAACACCGTAGAAAATCACATTATTGTCAAATAACGGTTCGCTCTTTTTTATTTTCAGATCCTCGCACTGTCCCCTGAAGCAAATTACCGACGCCGCATTTTTACTATAAACCTTAGCCCCGGCTTTAAAAACCTTTGCAAATGCATTGTAACCTTTCAAGGGTTTGAGCTTTATATCGGATTTATCCATATTTTCAAAAAAATTCGGATAGACCGCCAGCCTATCCGTAATGAAATGAATCGATTAGCAAGGCGCTTACTTTTCCTCGCTTATCGACAGTCTATGTCTGCCTTTTCTGCGTCTGTTGTTGATTACATTGCGTCCGCTTTTGGTTGCCATCCTTGCGCGGAAGCCATGCTTATTTCTTCTTTTCTTCCTGCTTGGCTGATAAGTCCTTTTCATAATTCACCTTTATATTTACGATCAAATATTTTCTGCCAATTTGAGAACTACAAATTTATGAATTTTTTTACTTTTATCGAATAGATCAGTTAAATATTTTGCAAATAGATATGAATTTTAAGAAATGAAGGTGGATAAATCCGGATATTTATTGCATTAGAACTAATTTAATTATGTTTCTCCTCATCCCAGCCCTAATTCCGGCAGGAGTAAGGTGAGATTGCTCATAAATGTGGTAATCGAGTCGCGCTTCGACTCTGCCCAGTTTAACATTCCCACGAACACTTATTTTTTCATTCTGAAGTGAGTGAAGATTCCGGTATTCAATAGATTTCTGCCCTGCTGAAGCGGTATTTAAAGAAATTTGCAGGAAAGATGTTATAAGATTGATACGGCAGTCTCTTATTTTTCTTTTTAAATGTCAAACGTAATTACCCTCCGAATTATAAGCCGCAATTAAAATTTAAAATTATCGTTTTATAATAAAATTTTTAAACCACAAAGAGAAAGTTTATGAAAAATTTAACAACTGTTATAGCTTTTGCAACGACAATTGTGTTGATTGCATCCGCAAATTTTAATAATTTGTTTTCCGGAGAAGAAACAATGGCTGAATCTATTCATGATTTCACAATTAAAACTATTGACGGCAAAGAGAAATCGCTGTCTGATTATAAAGGTAAAGTAGTCCTGATAGTCAATGTTGCCAGTAAATGTGGCTATACTCCTCAATATGAGGGACTTCAGGATCTTTATGAAAAATACAAGGAGCAAGGATTTGTGGTCCTGGGCTTCCCTTGCAATCAATTTCGAAATCAGGAACCCGGCACAAATGAAGAGATTAAGGACTTCTGCACGACTGAATACGGAGTCACGTTTCCTATGTTTTCCAAGATCAAGGTTAATGGGGACGATGCCCACCCACTCTATAAATACCTTAAATCGGAAAAAGCCGGGCTGATCAATGATAATATTAAGTGGAATTTCACTAAATTCCTGATCGATAAAAATGGTAAACCGCTTAAAAGATTCGGTACTCCGACTAAACCGATGAAAATTGCACCGGATATTGAAGAAGCGCTTAAAGGCTGAGCTTTTTCTTTTGTTTTTCGCTTTGGACATTTGTGGGTTACAAGTTTTATAAATGTAACCCACTACTCGTTTTGTTTTTCTGCATGGTGGTTCTTTTGGATTAGTTACTTATATTACATAACAAATGCAAAGTTCACAAACCATATTAACTCCTATTCATGAGATTTTATTGAATGGTTTGATATATGTTAAACCCAAATTTTGCATTAGAGAATATAATTATTGGGAAACAATTGCAGCAGCAAGCTAAAGCTTGCTGCTAGATCGAGGTATTGCAGCTTCCTTGCAAAGTGCTAAAGCACTTTGTTGCAAAGGATTACAACAAAGTCATGTTTTCTAATGAAGTATTCAGGTTAAACTTTGTTTTTAAAATTCTATCATTTTTCTCTCACTTCTCCCTCCCATCCAAAATCTTCAGCACCTCCTCGCATTTCTCTTTAGCACGGTTGAGGATTTCGTCGGCTTCTTTGGTGATCTCTTTCTTAAATTTCTCGTCCTCGATGTCGGGCATGTTGATGAAGACGTTTTTGTAGGCGCCCCAGATACCGGTTTCCAGTGAGCGGGCGCCGACCTCGACGTCAGACTTGGATGCTATATTGCCGTATTTTGCCAGCTCGACCATGGCGTCCCAGGCTTCGCCGCCGATCTTCATCGTGCTGAGTGGCACATTTACAGCCTTTTTCAAGCCTTCCTGCATGGCTTCGTGTCGCGCTTTCTTTTCCTCGTCTGTGTTTTTGGGCATACGGATAGCGTTGAGGAAGTCGTTGAATGCATTGGTGTCCTCGTCAATCATAGGGATAAGCTTCTTCGAGGTGAAGTGCAGCGGCGGGATTATCTCGCGCATCTTCTCGTCGAGATTCTCAAATTTACGCTTTCCGTAAGTCAGCTTGCCGACCATTGAGCCAAGTCCGGCGCCTATCGCCGCTATTGCTGCCGCAGCCGATCCACCGCCCGGTGCCGATGAACGTGAAGCCACCTCCTCGATGAAGCCGCGCACAGTCATGCCTGCAAGCGTTTCGTCAGGCTCTTCGGCGATGATGTATTCGATAATCCTTTCTTCCGGTTTGAACGGGGTGATCGAATTCAAACCAAGCCTGTCGATTACCAGCTTTATCTTCTGATCTTCGTCGAGAATGAAAAGGTTTTCCTTATCGATGTAATAATCCGCTGCCATGAGCATAGCTTCCAGCGGGATAAGACCGACAAGCTCCGAACCCGCAACTGCGACATTCAGGAAATCGGCGTCTTTCTTGGTTTCCTCGAAGGCGATGTGGGGCGGGGTGATCTTGTAATTCGTCAGATTCATGCTGAATTGAGCCATATTGTATTCATCGACCCACCAGCCCATGCCTTTCAATTCTTTGAGGCGTCCGGGTTCGTCAGGACCGCGTCCGTTTTCGCGAAGATTGAGTGCTATCCTGTGCGCCTGATTATGCGTACCGATAATATTTATGTTGTAGGCTATAAGGAAAAAGCGAGCGCCGGTGACCGAAGCGCCCCACTCGGGAACGAATTCCGCCGGACCGAAATCTGGCTTCCAGTCAGGCTCCTTTATCTTCTCAGCAAAAGCTTCATACTCGCCCTGCCTGATCTGGGGCAGCTTTTTCCTGTAATCCTTAGTGGCAGCTTCTTCATAGAGATACAGCGGAACGCCGAGTTCTTCGGCGCAGCGTCTGCCGAATTCCTTCGAGATCTCCACGCAGTCTTCCATAGTAACTCCTGCAACGGGAACGAACGGGCAGACATCCATAGCGCCCATGCGGGGGTGTTCGCCGGAATGGCTGCGCATATCTATGAGTTCACGAGCTTTTCTTGCTGCATTGAGAGCGCCTTCGATAACGCCTTCGGGATCGCCGACAAATGTATAAACCGTGCGGTTGGTCGATTTGCCGGGATCGACGTCCAGCACCTTACAGCCGGGGGTGTTAGTTATTGCGTCGGTAATTGCATCGATAACTTTCCGGTCTCTTCCTTCCGAAAAATTGGGTACGCATTCTACTATCTTTTCCATATTCGTCCTCCGAATTAATTCTACTTATTCATTTATTTTTGTTTATTCTTTTTTATTTTATGAACATGTGAGCATAACTTAGTTCATAATATTTTGTAAAATATTAATTTATGGTCGATTATAGATTTTAAAAATTATATGGAAAATCATAAAAATTAATTATTAAAAGTACGTTTATAATTTCGCTAAAATAGTAATTTTTTTACAGTTTCAAATAACTTACATTCGCAGCCTCCTTCGATTCGAAAGAGCGCCTGTCTGAAGAAGAACCCCTGTTAGAAAAAGAGAAAGAGGCAAATTTCGAGGCTCTGGCGGAGTGATAATTTTAATTCTAAAAATTGCCATTAAAAATTATTATTATAAAAAGTCATAGCGAGGAACGATACGACGAAGCACTCCCCATCTATAATTAGATTGCTTCGCATCGCTCACAAAGGCATTTTGACACATTTTTACACAATCGAAATATTCTGAGTAAAATCAATATTCCTCAATCTCAGCTTCAGGCTCTATTATGTTACCTTCATCACCTATCATCTTAAGTTCTATCTCAGGGCATAAATCATATAATTTATCACGTACTTTCCAATAGAATTTGAAAGATGATTTTGTATTATCACCTAAATCATCTACATATCTGGTAGTAGTACCATATTTCCCCTTCACTTTTTGATCGAGAATAGCAATTGCTTCTAAGGTATCATTCTTAAAAGTGATGTACCATTTTCCATAATAAACGGCATCGTACCACATATCATATTTATACTCTGTTTTGATTTTCATATAGCCAACCTCTTTATCCAGATAAGTGATTTCCATATTTTCATCCTTAAAGACAGGAGTCAATTCGCTAATAACATCCTGAAATTCAATGCTTTCACAAATACCGGTATGTTGATAATATGTTTTAGAACAACTCATGAAAGAGATCAACATAAGTCCCAATAATAAGATTGTACGCATGATATTTCCCTTTCAGCTAATGATAAAAAAACTGTGCTGAAGTTACGTTTTTTTAATATAAAATCAAATGGCTGAACTATGTTAAATCACTGAATTAATAATATTTTATGAGATATTATCTATGCTTTTTTATAAGATTCTAACTTTATTAATATATTAATAAAACTCTAATTGTTGTAGTACCTATCCACAGTTGGATTACAAAAAACTACAAATTTATGCCAAATATTCCCGAATTCTATTGCAAATGCCCACAATATTTCATATATTTTACATAACAGCATTAGATATTATTTTTATTTAAAATTTTCCGGTTTTTGCTGTCGGTGGGGGAGAAAAATAATTATATGAACCGGAATTCAAAAGGGATATTTGTATATGAAAAGTAGTTGGCACAAATATATCATTCACTGCAAACCATCAAACTGGATCAAAATCCCCAATATTTTAAAATACATACTGATAATTTATTTTTAAGTTCAATCAATAAGGAAGGCTTATATGTCAAAATTAAAAGAAAAACTCGCTCAGAAATTCGAAGCCGACAGAAAGGATATCGCGGCATTCGTGAAGGCAAACGGCAATAAGGAAGTTTCCAAAGTTACGCTGGCACAGGCTTATGGCGGCTTGCGCGGCGTAAAGGGACTGGCTTGCGATACATCGGAAGTTCCGCCCGACAAGGGGCTGCATATCCGCGGCACTTATATCGGCGAATTATCAGATAGACTCCCCGAAGAAATTCTCTGGCTGCTTCTGACTGCAGAGCTGCCCTCTCAGGACGAACTTGATGAACTTAAAGAAGAGTTCACCAAGAGAGAGCAGGTCCCGGATTATGTCTGGAGCGTAATTGACTCGATGCCTGCGGATTCGCACCCGATGGCAATGTTCAATACAGGCATTCTCTGTATGCAGCATGATTCGGTATTCGCAAAAAGATATGCCGAAGGCATGAAAAAGACTGACTACTGGGAACCCACGCTTGAAGACGCTCTGAATATCATCGCCAAACTTACGGCTCTCGGCGCTTATGTCTATCGCAAGAGATTCAACAAAGGTCCGAGGATCGATCCTAAGCCCGAAAATGACTGGGGCAAAAACTTTGTCCACATGATCGGTCTGGAAGATCCTAACGAAGAGCTCACAAAGCTGATGAGACTGTACTTCACACTGCATTCAGACCACGAAGGCGGTAACGTGAGCGCATTTTCGGCTGCTACGGTTAATTCGGCGCTGTCCGATCTGTATTATGCGTTGTCGGCAGGCTTGAACGGCTTGGCTGGACCTCTGCACGGTCTGGCGAACCAGGAATGTCTCGGCTGGGTATTGAAAGTTGTCGATCAGTTCAACGGCGTACCGTCCCATGAACAGATCGAAAAATACACATGGGATACCCTGAATGAAGGCAAAGTTATCCCTGGGTACGGACACGCAGTTCTTAGAGTGACCGACCCGCGCTACACCGCATTCTTAGAGTTCGGTAAGCAGCATTGCATGGATTCGGAGGTATTCAAGACAGTTGCCAGAGTTTACGAAGTGGTACCGGAAGTCTTGAAGCAGGTCGAAAAGATCAAGAATCCATATCCGAATGTTGATGCGGGTTCAGGATCGCTGCTTTATTACTACGGAATGGAAGAATTCAGCTATTACACAGTTCTGTTCAGCATTTCGAGGGCTCTCGGTATCTGTTCGCAGGCAGTTGTCGCCCGCGCAATGGGCTATCCGATCACCCGCCCGAAATCACTGCCGACGAACAAATTCAAGGAATTAGTCGGCGCCTCATAAGCACAGATTTTAACCAAAGACTCCGCCCCTTCCGGCGGAGTCTTTTGTCTTTAGTAGAAAATAATATTTTGAATAATAAAAACGGAGTGATAGTATGAAAATCACGGTTATTGGAGCGGGACATGTTGGAGCCACGACTGCTCAGCTAATTGCAAATCAGGAACTTGCCCGCGAAGTATATTTGGTAGATATTCTCGAAGGCGTACCCGAAGGCAAAGCCCTTGACATGTACGAATCGATGCCGGTAATCGGCTCGGATTCAAAAGTTTTTGGCACGAACAATTACGAAGACACTAAAGATTCCGACATAGTCGTACAGACGGCAGGACTTCCCCGCAAGCCGGGCATGAGCCGCGATGACTTGCTAGTGAAAAACGCTGACATCGTAAGAACATGTATTGACAATGCCTATAAACATTCACCGAATGCGTATTTCCTCATTGTTTCCAATCCGCTCGACGTTATGACTTATGTCGCGCTGAAAACCACCGGGCTGCCGAGAAACAGAGTATTCGGTATGGCGGGCATTCTCGATACGGCGCGCTACAGGTCATTCATTTCGATGGAAATTGGCGTTTCGATGCAGGATATCCAGGCGATGATCCTCGGCGGTCACGGCGATACAATGGTACCGCTGCCAAGATTTACCTCCGTCGCAGGCATTCCGCTGACTGATCTTGTGCCGAAAGAAAGAATTGACGCTATAGTCGAACGCACAGCCAAAGGCGGCGGCGAGATAGTGAAACTGCTCGGAACAGGCAGCGCTTATTATGCGCCGTCAGCAGCAGCAGCGCAGATGGTAGAATCGATGACCCGCGACCAGAAGAGAATACTGCCTTGTTCAGTGCTTCTGGAAGGTGAGTACGGTTATAGCGATATCGTACTCGGCGTGCCGGCAATGCTCGGGAAAGACGGCATGGAGAAAGTATTCGAGCTTAATCTTGACGATCAGGAAAAAGAGAGGCTGCAGGCATCCGCAGATCACGTCAAGAAAACCAATGAGGAAGCAAGCCAATTGCTGAATCTGTAAGTTTAACCACCGCTTAATCCCCTCCTTACTAAGGAGGGGAATTTTGCGGGTGATTATACTAGTATAATTATTTTAAAAAACTAATCTTCTTTTCATTACCGTTTGTAAAAAAATTCCGCATTCTTTTATTTCAAATTTTTTTATATCTTGTCTTTAGCGTATTTTGCATTATCAAAATAATGACTAAAGGTTAATTTGAATTTCAACCCTAAATTCTTTAGATAAGAATATTTTATAAATTTATTATTAGGAGTAATATGAGCAGAATATTAAATTTGATAGCACTAACATTTATTTCACTATTGTTGATGTTTTTGATTTCCTGCGATGAAAGTAATAATGATGATAATGGAACCGGTCCGGTGAATGGCGGCGAATCCATGACAGCAGAAGTGTCAGGGACTTATGAGGGAACATTCACAGCCGGCAACGTTGAATATCAATCACAGGCGGGTACACCTACGATCATTGGTCTTGAAGGACAGCGGAAACCGACCACTAACATTGCTATTTCTTCTTCGAAATTGCCTGTCACTGAAGGTATTCTTGATATAGGCAGCGGCGAGGTAACTGTGACGTTCACTTATTATGTAAATCAAACTAATTTTGACGTGTACACTGCTGCGAAAGGTCAGGTTAATATTACTTTGAATACGGAAGATAGATTTGAAGGTACTTTTCATTTCACAGCTAAGAAGGGTGATGATGAGATAATTGTTACCGATGGCGAGTTTGAAGTTGAAAGATAGATCAACTCAATAAATAGATAAAATTTTGCATGGATTTTAGACCACTCCGGATGTTTAGATCTGGAGTGGTTTTTTTATGTATTAATCTAATTTTTACCTCACAATCACCAACCTCCTCACATACACCTTCTCGTCATAATACAGCCGCAGATAATACACACCTTCCGGCAGAGACTTGATGCTCAGATTGACAAAATTTTCTTCAGAAGTGAAAAAGCTCTCACTTACAGCGCCGACTTCCTGCCCAAGATTATTCACCAGAACAAGCCTTATATCCGAAGGTTCGGGCAGAGTCAGCTTTGCCCGCAGTTGATCGCCGCTGACAGGATTGGGAATTATCTTAAACGTAAGCCCGGCGGGGAAGTTATCCTTGACATCGGTAAGATCGCCGGTTGTACATTCGAAGGTGTGGTGTTCTTCAGTAGTACCGTCGCCGAGCATGCCGAAGAAGTTATCGCCGGCACTGCAGATGATATTCCTTCGTGCTTTCATCCCGAGTCCGAAATCACCGTATATATCTTCATTTTCTTCATCATAATAGCCTTTCGCCGCTGATATGTTAAACCAGTCATTTGATGAGCCTGCCTGTGCGGGTGTATTTCTGGCGGTTGTAGTGCCGTCACCCAATTGACCGAAAGCGTTGTATCCCCATGACCACAAAGAACCGTTATCTCTTATGCCGTAGGAGAAGGTTGAGCCAGCTTCAATCTTATTCCATGTGTTGTCATTGCCGACCTGTTCGAGAGTATTCTTTTCGATGTAGGTGCCATCGCCAAGCTGCCCGTCGCCGTTCCATCCACATGACCAGATGGTCCCATCATTTTTCAAAGCCAGGGTAAATTCATAGCCTGCTTTTATAGATTTCCAATTGTTTGCTGAGCCTATTTGTGTTGGGCTCAATCTTTCATTGAAGTCGCCAGTGCCAAGCTGTCCGGCTTGGTTAGCGCCCCAAGCCCAAATAGTGCCATCTTCTTTAATTCCCACAGTATGGAAACCGCCTGCATCTACTTCTTTCCAGTTGCTTGCATTGCCTACACGTGCCATGTCAGGTTTGTTATTTTTATCACCGGTGCCGAGTTCGCCATCCTCATTGAAGCCCCAAGCCCAGAGTTCGCCGTCTTCGTTGACTGCCAATGAGAAAAACCACCCGCCGGCAACGGATTTCCAATTGCTCTTATTTCCAATTTTTACAGGGGTGAGAATGGGATTTTCGTCTGAATTTTCAACTTCCTTATAATCATTGCTGCCCCAGCCCCAGAGATTTCCGTCCGTATCAACCGCCAACGTATGGAAAACTCCGGCAGCTAAATCTTTCCAGATTTTATCCTGAGCTATTTTTATGGGGGTTTCGCTTTGGAGTATTATTTCATCGGCAAGCTGTCCGGAAAGATTATCTCCCCACCCCCAGAGTGTATTGTCGGACCTCAGCGCCAGGGAATGATAGGCGCCGCATTCTATCTTTTCCCATTGCAGTGAGTAAAGGCTGCCAGCAGAAATTAGTAATGCAATTAAAACAGTAATAAATTTTTTCATATTTTCCTCTAAATGATAAATGTCAATTATTTCGTGCAAATTAGTGAAATTAGTGTCCCAATTTAATAAATTTCTGAGAGACTTCACCAATTTTGACGAAATAAATCCCAGGCGGTAACATGGAAATATCTACTGTAGAGACAGTTCTCAGACCTGTCTCTACTTCCATAATTTTTTCGCCTAAAAAATTGTATATCTTTATATCAACGGCAGGGTTAACCCTGCCGTTGACAGCGTTTGCTATATTTGAAATATCTATATATTCCGAAGCGGGATTCGGATAGATTTTGATTTGAGCCTCTTTTGTGTAATTCTCTTCGACGTATGTCTCGTTATTCAAAAGATATTTAAAGAAAAAGTCGAGCATGTCGAGCCTCTCTTCCTGAGGAGTGGTCCGAATATCGAGGAAAGAATCAATATCAAGAAAGTCATATATTTTTTTCAAATAAATTGCATGGCGCGGGTGGTGTATTACGGCGCCGGAAACCGCAGGCTCATCAAGCGAATTCAAGTTTTGGAAAAACATTGGCGGATCATCGGGATCTATAAAAGCAGACATATCGAGGAATTTTCGCAGTTCAATGATTTCCGTAGAATCGTACCACGATCTATCGGGTATATGGTATAATTCAAGGTCTTCCGTTGTGTTCATTTCGTACATCCAATCTTCAGAGACATCTAAAATTTCAGCCCATTTGAGAAAGTCATAAGTAGCCTGTGAATTAAGATGGCCGCCAACCGTGAGCCTTGTAGATTCTCTCAAAACGGGATCAGGATTATCCGCTTCAGCAAGGTCATCATTGAATGCCAGCCATATTGTAGCGCCGCCACCTGCAGAACCTCCGTAAGCTGCTATTTTGTTTTTATCGATATTCCAATCTTTAGCTTTTGAGCGTAGAAATTGGATCGCTCTGGCGATATTGAGCATAATTGTATCAAGGCGGGTTGTTTGCCTGAATGGATAATTTATTGCAGCAAAAGAGACATTTGAATCCATACATCTTTCTAAATAAGCAAGATTTCTGCCGATTATAGCCTGAGTCTTATCGCCGGCTCTGAATCCACCGCCGTGTATGAAAACAACAACCGGCGCAGGCTTGTCAGACTCCGCTTTCCAGAAATCCAAGAGATTCCTATCCTCAGGACCATAAGATACATCTTTGTAGGTTGCTGTTTGTTCATTAGTGACCTCACCCAATTGATACAGTTCCTCAACATCCCGAGCTGACAGAGTCCTATTATAAATTCTAACATCATCAATACCGCCTTTGAAGGTAAAGAAGGGGTCTTCTCTGCCATATCTGCCGTAACCTATTGCCAACAATTCATTTGTCGGCACATCCACGAAGAAATCCGAATATGTAGAGTCAGAACCGAGATTATAATGCCTGCCGTAGAGCGGCTTACCGTTGAGATAGCCTGAGTTGCCGTTATTACTGACCACAGCAACAAAATGATACCATCTATCTTCTTCAAGATTTTCACCGGAATCATAACAAAATTTCTGGTTTACTATGGTGAAGTATAGTCTTCTGTTAGCCGGATTTTGGGAATGACCGATTTCGATGATCAAGCTGTTATGGGCTGTGTTCGTTTCGGATTCTCCGTAGTAAAAGATAGGCAAAATATTGCCGCCAACGCTCTGATACTTGAACCAGAGAGAGATGGAACCGGTTTTTAGGTCAGATATTTGTTTTGGTGGTATCGAAGAACTATCGGGAATATAAATTCTGTCATTTGGGCTGTTGAAAACAGCGGCATTGCCTATGGGTCCTTTCTTGTAGCTTATGTTATATGCAGTTCCGTTAAAAATATTATCAGACTGGTCCTTAATAATTCCGTGTGTGTCATGATCAAAATTCCAATGCGCGATGAGACCTGATTCTATATCGGCTGAAAGCTTATGTATGGTTGTAATGTTTAGCGTTACGATAAAAATCAATATGCTTATATTTTTCATGTGCTGCCTTAAGTTTTTAAATAATGTCAGACAAATTTATATATATTTGACATAGAAAACAATAGATAGTTTAATTGGGGAATTTTATAAAAGTTGAGTATATTGTAGCTATCATTTATTTATATAGTATTTTAAATATTAAATTTGAGAATTGAGTATATGAATAAAATAGACAGAAATAATTACACTGATGCTAAAAATAGTTTTCTTAAATTTTTCCCAGATAATTCTATTAGAAAAGTTGTGTGTCGTTTTTTAGCTTCATCAATAGACTATGCATCTGCAATAAATAATAATAACTGGAATTTAAATCTTGACAAGAATGGATATTTTATTAGATTTAATACTGGACACGTATATTGCATTGAGATTTTAAGAAATAAACTTCTTATAATATGTGATAGAGAAGAATTAAAGAAATCAATCAAAAATAGAAACTTACCTATTATTTTTAGAGGATATATTGGAAAAAAATATACTGAAAACGAGTATATAGATGAAGTCCCGGATATACTAAAAAAGATTAATGATAGTGTCGGATGCGTATTGAATGCTAAAGATGCTGAGAACGTTTTAAAATATCTTCAGGAGAGTAATTTTACTTTTATTAGAAAAGCTTTAAATACAGTTATTATAAAACAAATGAAGGAAGCTCATTCAAAAGCGGCTATTGATTTTTTGTCTGATGAAATTATAAAATTACCTAATCCAAACTATTATATAGCTGATTTACCATATTATAATGAGGTGATTCAAAAACAAGAATCTGACATTGAAAAGGCAAAGAGAATATCTAAAAAGAGGAGAAAAGAGAATTTAGAAAATTCAGATTCCAGACCTGAGAAAATTATAGTTACTCAGACAATATTTTACGGAAATCAATATATTGTTGCAGAAGTTTTAGAACGCGCTAAAGGTAGATGCGAGAGATGTAACAAACCAGCGCCATTTTTAAAAGATAAGGATAATGAACCATTCCTGGAAGTCCATCATAAGATTCCTTTAAATGAAGGTGGATATGATACAGTAGAAAATTCAATAGCTTTATGTCCTAATTGTCACAGACACGCACATTATGGTAAAAAGACTTATTAAATCTATTAACTACATATTCATTGATTATAGTTTAAGCTTTTAAATAGCGAATTTAATGTTTCGATGTAAAATGCGTTGATTTTCGAAATAGTGACTGCAATCTAAAAGCTGTTACAAGAAATATCTTATTTATTTGTCAATAATGAAATAATAAAAAAAATTTATTAAGAATTCATTAATTTATAATACATTAGTTTAACAAACACATATTGAATCACGGATTTAACACTTTTACTAATGAATACTAATAGTCAAATAAACGTGAGTAATGAAGTTTTGGTCTGGGCGAGGGAATCACTTGCTCTGTCCCGTAATCAGGTTAAGGAAAAAACTAATATTCCGGCAAATCGCCTGATTCAACTGGAAATTGGCGAAAAACAGCCCACAATTGAAGATTTGAAAGTTCTTTCAAAAGTTTATAAGCGAACTATTGCTACATTATTATTGGATGAACCGCCTAAAGAAAAGCCGCTGCCAAAAGACAGACGGACTGTTGATTCCAAAGAGCTTGGAAATTTCCATGAAAAGACCATTATGGCTGTTCGTAAAGCAAGGGCATTAGCGCAGTCTTCTGTCAAGCTTCGTGAAGAATTGGGTATAGATATTTTCAAATTTTCACTTTCCGCATCTTTGAAAGACAAGCCCCAAGAAGTAGCTGAAAACATAAGGCAACTACTTAATTTGAGCGAGATAAAGAAAATCAAAAACATAAACGATGCTCTAGTAACATATATTGATAATGTAGAGTCATTAGGTGTATCGGTTTTTCAATTGAGTTTAACTCAGGATAATTTAAGAGGATTTTCTATTGTTGATGACCTAATCCCAATTATTGTTCTTAAAAGAGGTGGGGAACAAGCGCATTCCAAGACTTTTACCCTTTTTCACGAATTAGGACACATCCTACTAAATCAAGGGGGCTTATGTGATTTGTCATTTAAAACCCAGGTTGATATAGAGAAATGGTGTAATGCGTTTGCTGCTGAAGTTCTTGTTCCTTCGGCTGAATTGCTCAGTATGGGAGCGGTAGTTGATTACCAACGAAAGGGTAAAAAAATCTGGTCAAAGAATGATCTAGTAGATTTAGCTAATTATTTTCATGTAGGTCCATTAACAATTCTCAGAAAATTACTTGATAACAATCTCACTACCAGAGAATATTATGAGAAAAAACATAATATTTGGAATAAACCGCAATTCGGCAGATCTAAAGAACCAAAAGGCAGAGACATAGTTCGTGAAAATATAAGAGAAAAAGGTAAAACATATATTCGATTAGCTTTCAAGGCTTTCGATCAAAATCGAATTAATTTAAAGGACTTATCCGATTTTTTAGGCGTAAAATTGTCTTATATTCCTAAAACCCGTGAATTGATGAACGTTTGAAATGGATTTATTTAGTGAAGAAAAGACGGTTTATGTGATTGATACAAGCGCGTTAATAATGCTTGAATTCACCTTTAAAAGGGATAATCCTGTGTTTGAGGCTGTTTGGGAAGAAATTGAAGATTTAATTATACATGGATATTTTAAAACTATTGACTTTGTTGAACAGGAAATAAACAATTATGAAGGGAAAGAAGAGTTTTTGAAAAGGTGGGTGAAGAAATGGAAAAAACGTTTAATAGTTAATACTGATGCAGCCAGTTTTAATGCTGCTAAAATGATTATTAATACAGAATATGACACAGGATTTTTAAACGCTGCAAAACAAACCGAAGGCAAAGAAGAGGCAGATCCTTTTTTGATTGGTTACTGTAAAGTTCATGAATGTACTTTGATTACGAATGAAAGTAAAACTAAAAACAACAGAATACCAGCCGTTGCTGAGCGAAATGGGGTAAGGTGTATAGATATTAATGACTTTTTAAATGAAAGAGGATTGAGAATGGAAAAAAAGAAGTAATAAACATCATAATTTATTATGTATAATAACTTTCACCAACACAACAGGACAACCATGACCAAAAAACAATGGTACGAAGAATTATTTGAAAACTATGGCGAGAAGTACGACAACGAAGTTTTCACGCAGGGGACCGTCGGTGAGTGTGATTTCATCGAGGCGGAATCGAATAAGGATAAAAGCTTGAAGATATTGGATGTCGGCTGCGGTACCGGGCGGCATGCTATTGAACTTACTAAGAGGGGATATAATGTCACCGGGATTGATCTGTCCGAGTCCCAGCTTGCCAGAGCGCGGAAAAAAGCCCGGGAAAGCGGTCTCGAAATAAACTTCCAGCGGCAGGATGCGCGGAATGTGACTTTCGATGATGAGTTTGATGCAGCTATAATGCTCTGTGAAGGCGGTTTCTCTCTGATGGAAACGGATGAAATGAACTTCGATATTTTGAAAAGTGTGACGAGAGCGCTGGAAGAGCCATGTAAGTTTATATTCACTGCACTGAACGGATTATATCCATTGTTTCATTCCCTCGAGAAATTCTATGTAGAGAAAACCGGGGGCGGCAATTCTACATGTCACAGCAATACCTTTGATCTTATGACTTTCCGCGTTCACAATCTCACCGAATTCGAGGATGACTTCGGGAATAAAAAGACGCTCGAAAGCAACGAAAGGTTTTATGTGCCAAGCGAAATTACCTGGCTGCTGAAATCTCTGGGATACACGACAATAGACATCTTCGGTTCAAAGCTCGGCGCCTACTCGCGGAATGATAAATTGACAACGGAAGATTTTGAGATGCTGGTAATTGCGGAGAGATGATATGTATCATTTGAAACAGGCTGTTTCTTAAGTTCAAAAACAATGAAAACGTTATTTTTTGTGCAGCGAATGATCCAATTGTAATAGCATTCCGAATTCTTTACTCTACCCTAATTAACTATCAATTTTTTTAATGAAGTTAATTGTCAATATACTTCCAACTATCATTATAACACCTATCAAAATACCGGCAGGAAGAGAATATGGCATATCCTTCAGCGCTGAAAGTAAAAACATTATTACAATTCCCAAACCCATAGTTATAGTAAAAACCATTAATGGCACCGCCAGAATATAGCCGAGCGATTTCTTTTTCCATAGCATAATGGCAGTAATTATCATCGCCGGCAGGAAGAAGCTCAAGTCCAGCACATGTACCGGATTTACCCACAGTCCGGTGTCTTTCAAATTTTGAGGGATAGTGCCGGCAAACAGGTTTGGCACAATCTCTGACAGCCACAAAAGTATGAACAGGATGCCGACGACTATAAGAAATATACTCGCGCCTTTTGTTTTCACATTAGTCACAGCCTCTGCCGCTTTTTCTCTATCGACCGCCATCAATCCGCCTATCAGCGTATATGTAGATAAACCCAATACCGCTGCATAAGCCAAAAATAGGAACTGAAAATGCACAGCAAATGCATATATCACAAATGCATATATCAAATAACTCAAAGCGCCCAGCCAGAGCAGGTATGCTCTAAGCGAGCCTTTAGCCGTATAATATACACTTATCAACAATAAGACCACTACTACGAGATTGGCGTAGTCCTGACCTACCGCCTGGATAGCCCAATTAACAGTCTCCCGGGCATAAGTTTTGTCATATAAAATGCCTAAAAGGCTTGTAACTGTCACTAAAATTACCGTTAAAACGGATGTGAATATCCATGTTTTGGGGATGGTGAATCGATAGCTGCTATTTTTTAGATTTCTGTTGTTCATGTATCTTCTTTAAAATTTTTGCTATGATAAAACACAAAAATATTAAAATCGTAAAGAATAATTATATTCTCAAATAGAAATATTATCTATCAATAAATATGAAAGATTTATAATGACCACCAAACGCCAACTCATAAGCTCCGGCTCCCCATTCGAAGAACAAGTGGGCTATTCCCGCGCAGTCGTCGATGGCGGCTGGATATTCATTTCCGGCACTACCGGCTTCGATTACGAGAACATGACTATCTCCGAAGACATCGTCGAACAGACCGAACAATGCCTGAAAAACATTGAAAGCGCACTGCGGAAGGCGGATGCCGAGCTTAACGACGTCGTCAGAGTGATGTATATCCTGCCGGACGGCAGCGAATTCGAAAAGTGCTGGCAAGTGTTGAGGAAATACTTCGGCGAGATACGTCCGGCGGCGACAATGTTCACGGCAGGGCTGCAAGATCCCCGCATGAAAATCGAAATTCAGGTGACTGCGGGGAGAAGGAAGAAATAATCAGGAATAATTAATTTCCTTTTTTTACTCTATTCAAGCATTTTTTTAAAATTCTTCAACTATTTCTCTGTTTTATGATTATTGTGCGATAACGAATTTTTTAGTAATAAATCCAATCCTGACATAATACACCCCTGCCGCGAATCCCGAAATATCTATAGTAGATACAGGTCTGAGACCTGTCTCTACAGCTTTTACTTCTTCTCCAAGAAAATTATATATTCTTATTTCCGAATTATGAGCTACCACAGGGTTAACCCTGTGGTTGAGAGTATTTTCAACCACTATATAATCTCCCGCCGGATTAGGATAAATCTCTATTTCTTCCATAGTATCATCATCTCTCTCAACGGCATCCGGCGTGCCGCAGCCGATCCTCCGGGTCGAGATGACAATATTATCGAAGTATCTTTCCTGTTGGACCGGTGAGCCGTCATTCCAGTAATTCTCGAAGAAGATTGCGTTTATCATCATGTTGTCGGGATCGTTATTCCATGTGCCGTGCCAATTCAGGTCGTACGAGCCCGCTTGAAAGACACCGTCAATCCAAAATTCGAGCACTCCGTCTGACTTACCCGGCGTATTCAGCTTCACGCGGCACTCGACGCAGTACCACTTCCCCGAACTCTCCGTGCTGAAGATCTCCGTCGTACCGGCTTTAAAGCCGAGCCAGCGCAGATTCTCGAAATCATTGTACTTCGTAGTCATCAGTTGTCCATCTTTGGATATGCCGCTTGCGGGGTCCATCCCTAAATAGAGACCATTATTACCGCCCGACCAGATATGCGCCATCATACCTGTCGCCCAGTTCGAATTAGCCAGAGTCAGCGCCCGCGAAAGTTTCGCCGGACCGCCGCCCTGCCAGCCTTCCTGGTGCTTAACGTCCATCCGCCAGTAGATTTCGTCGAACGAGCTATCGGGATATTCCGCGTTCTGTCCTATATAAGAACCCGGCGTCCTGCCGAAGGATTTCTTAAAGCCGCCGGCGGAGACTTCACCTTCCTGCCAGATGACTCGTATCCCCCGCGAACCGTCCCTTCCAATACCATCCATTACTACATGATCGCCGTCGTCATCGCCATACTCGAAGTATTTCCCGCTCATCTCGCGCTCATCTTCGAAATCATCACAGAAGATAGTGCCTGCAGGGGCATCGTCGCAGGTGAAGTTTTGGGCAAACAGGCTGCTGCTGTTCATGATGATAAATATAATTATAAAAAAGTATGTTTTCATTTTTTAACCGGGTAATTATTATTGTTTTTATATACTTGAGTTAATAAAAGATTCATTTTTTATTTTTTTTCAATTCTGCCTACTGCTTCCTTATATATTTTAGAGCTTCTTCAAAAGACATATCTTTTAATACCTGATTTACTTTATTCCTAATATCTCTCATTTTTCTTATATAATTTATTTTGTTTTTGTGCTTTTTCATTAAAAGTTCTTATATAATTATAGAATGTTATTAGTTACTAATGACGAACTTCTTAAAATATTCTCCAATCCTAACATAATACACCCCCGCAGGCAAACCCGAAACATCTACCGTAGATACAGGTCTTAGTCCCATATCAACAACCATCACTTCCTTACCCAGGAAATCATAAATTCTAATTTCTGATTTATTATCAGCAACAGGGTTAACCCAGTGGCTGAAAGTAGTTTCAATAACAATATAATCGTTCGCCGGATTTGGATAGAGCGTGATATCTCTTTCCGGTTCAGGTATATCCTTCACACTGACCGGACTTGTAATATCAAATCCCTTGTGGATGTACTTGTCTTTAGCTAATTCTTCTATCCATTTGTTTTTGATAAAAGTATTTATCTCGAGGCGGCAATCTCCCCAGTGTTTCCACTTATCTATCGATGTCCAGTCCAGATTTATATAGTTGAGAGCCTTGATATTCTTGTGGTTCTCGATGAATTGGAAGAATGGTTCGAACCAGTCATCCCATATTCGCTTTGCTTCCTCAAAGTCAGGATCCTCGGCATCAGGCACTATATTTTCGGAATGTGCCGTAGTTTCATTCAGGTACACAGGTTTATTTCTTTGCTCGGCGAAGTCAAGGAATAGCTCGGACTTCCCTTTCTTGGTAATACCTCTGCTGTTGCTGTCCGGCAATGCAGGGTCGAAGTGATCCTTCGGGAAAACATCCAGCCCAAACCAGTCAACAACATCGTCGCCCGGATACCACTTCCAGCCCCGCGAAGTGGAATCGGCGAAATCCGCTGCCGCATCAGGTTCATAACACCATACCGTTGCAAAATTGTCAACGCCGCGCGCCTTCAATCCTTCGACTAATTTCCTGAAAGCTTTCGGGAAAGTGTACGGCTTGTAGTTATTCCAGGCGCCGTTCATCTCGCCTCCTATACGCAGGAAAAACGGCTTCCCATGCTGGTTAAAAGCCATAGCCAGTGTGTCCATATAATGATCCAATTCATCAGTATAGGCAAAGAGCGAATCGTATGGCTCATCCTGTGACTTATGGAAGTGTACGCCATATTCCACATACTGGCTGTCAGGCGACATCCACTCATGTTGCAGTCCCTTCAGGACTTTTTCGACAGTCAAAGTTCTTGTACCGGGTATAGCGCTCATAGTCTGCAACAACAACGGCTGCTCATCTTCCGGCATCATCTCAAGATAGTTCGGGATCGAATTTCTATAATTCCAGCCAACACCGTGATAGACATATCCGTCCGGCGGTTCGTATTTCGCCGGTTCCTGATTATTATTAGGCTTATCCCAAATTATAATTACAGGTTCCTGTCGGGCTTCAACTTCCTTAAATCCACCGGTGATTGTGTGAATTTCGTCACCGAAAATATTATGGATTTTACCTGAATTACTATTTTCAGGTTTATGCTGTGGGATGGGGTAGTTGACAGATGTTGTATCAAAAAGAGCATCAGCCCAGATGACATCTACAATCCCGATTTTCTCATGAAACCTGTAGTAAAATACATTTCCTTCGGACAAGTCTTCCGGCGGACTTTCCGGTTTGATTACGGAATGCAGGAATTTGTAAGATTTAAATGAAAAATATTCATTTAAGTCTATATCAAAGAGACCATAGAATCTATCCGGCGGCGCACCCACTATGGGCGTACAAATCCCTTTCAGACCGAATGCTATGCCAAGGATCCATTTCCTTACCATATCACCGGCGTGGAAGAGTTCGTCATATCTCGTATTTCCCGCTTCCTCGATCTGCATGGCGGCTTCGGCTGCCAGCCATGGTTTCAAGCTTCCGCCGGAATCGATAACGGCATGCTCGAAGGCTGCCAATTCATCGAAGATAAATCGCGGTTTCCAGTGGTAATGCACGTCGAACCAGTCCATCCAGTCGGTCTGACCAGCCATTATATCCATCCAGTAAGTTTCCGGCATACCGCCCCTGTTTTTCATTAATCTGCCGAAATCATCCCACGTTTTGATATCACTTTTCCAGTGTCTTTCATATCGTGAATAGTATAATTCGATTATTGAATCCTGCTTATCGGGGAATTGCTCGCCTAACTCATACCATTCACGCAATAGCATTTTATCATAATAAAAGCCGCCGTGGGAGACCTTTATATCCACACCATTCTCATCCGCCGCATCATGCGCAGCCTTGTAAACAGTCCGCATGCATCTTACAAAGTCCTCTACATCCTGCTCATAAGTCTCATCGCTGATCTGCCAGTGGTCTGCCCATTGCGGTTCATTGCCATAGCGCAGATAACCAACCGTCGATGGCTTTCTTTCTGCCGCGTAATCGATTATCTTGTAGGCATAATCATACAGGATCTCTGAAAAGCCGTGCTCGGGAATTGGATCTGAGAGGGGCGTCCGTCTGTCCAGATCATTTGGCGCTCGTGGTTCGCCGTCGGTAGCCCATGATGAAGCTGGTGTTAACAGAAATACCGTTTTCCCATTGTGTTCGGCGGCAAAATCCACAGCCTGATCTATATATCGCCAATTAAATTCATCATCGGGGTTTTCCAGACGATCCCAGCTAAATCCGAATGCATATATCTGCGCATTCAATTCATCGTATTTTTCAGCAGGTATTTTGGTATTAATGTTTCTTATTCCCCAGTAATCAATAGCTGCCGCCGATGATGTTAATAGTAAGTTTATAAATATTATTAAAAGTATTCTGCTAAATAATTGATTTTTCATTATATATCTCTTTTTTGAGTATAACTTTTTATTTCTTTCAATACTTTATTCAACTATAAATTTCCTGAAATATATTTTCCCATAGTTATTTTTAAAATTAATATAATAAATGCCGGACAATAGATTTGTAATATCCAGATTTTCTTCGCCGAAAAGATCTTCTCTGTCCATGATCTTATTGCCGGATACATCATATATGGAAATCGAGTAATGAGCGCCCGCCATATTAACAGACAAATATTCACTGGCAGGGTTAGGCGAGATGCGGATATTATCTTCAGCGCCAGTGACATCTTGTACATCGCTCGGTTCTGTATTCACAAAAGCTGAATCATAGACAAACCCGAATTCATTGAATCTCCCACCCACATAAATCAGATAATCACCTTCACCGGGTGCCGTGAGAGTTATCGGCAGATCTTTAGTATAGTTCACGGTTTTTATAATATTGCCCTCCATATTTACGAGCTGAGCGCCAAAGCTGTATTTCTTATCTTTATTTAAATCATTCACTGTCACTTCGAATGTTTGAACATCTGTATTAGTTACTTCTATGATACCTTCTTCATACTTATGATCATTTTGTCCGTGGCAATTGTTACATCCCACCACGCCTGCCTGCGGAAAAGACATTATCGAATTTGCGGAAAATATCAACAATAAAACAAAGGCTGTCGCAAACCCAATTTTGTATAAATTTTTCATAAAACTCCCATAATGATTTAATTAAAACAATTAATCCATTGATTCCCAATATAATAAATTAGCATCATAAATTTATTACTTTTTATCATTTTTCATAATTATCTGCGTCCTCTCGGCAATTCTCTTACCCAAAAAACCGGCGATCACCCCCATAATCAGATTCAAAATCACAAGTATTATCATCAGCAATGTAAAATTCCAATCTTCCAGATGCAGTACGGAAGCCAGTTCCGAGGAAATTCTCTTATAAACGGTGATAATCTCAGCACCGAAGTAGAAAAGATGGGCTATCACGGCATGTAACAGTGTATAGAAAACTACGGCGCATCCCGCTGCCAGCGCCGATATGCGGTTATAGCCAAAAATGAGAAATACAAGTTCCGCTAATACCGCCTCGAGAAATATGGCAACTACAGGATTTATCATGAATCCGCCCATGGACAGCACCTTGAATGTCGCCGCCAGAGCGCCCACAAGCAAAAGCGATCCGCGAAATCTTACAAATTCCTTCGCCGTCACGAGGATTATACCTGCAATGAAAGCCATCAAAAAGCCGCGCAGTGGAATCTTTGCGAGGTGCAGCGTTGTGCCCAGAGTGAATTCGACCACGCCCCAGGCGGCCCCGAACACTGCCGTATAGATGACCTCGAGACGTGTAAGTTCCCGCTTGATCTAATCCTCCTTCCGGGAAGTTTCTTCAGCTTTCCCGAGGATGCCGGCTAACAGGTTGGACGCAAATTCCACAGGATTAAACAATTGCTTTCGAGATAATTTCCCGCTGCGCACAATATTTTCTTTAACGGCAGGCATCAGGTTTTGAGCTTCGCTATAGACTCTGTCGAAATCTTTAATTCCCAATTTCTGCCAGAGTTTGAATATGTCATAATCCCGCGAATTCTTCATGAAAATGGAAAAAGCAAGCATTACCAGTATCGCCCTCAGCGAGATCTGCAATCCCGAGTAAAATGTCGCCGTAGAGAAAGGTATGCCGTATATTTTCACATCTTTAACGCCGAAGATCATTGGCTGCACTAATGTCAGAAATACGAGGAATATCCAGAAAAGTTTGCTTCGTACGGCTTTTAATACTTCCGGCTGGTATATCATAAGCGGTATAATAGTGAACACCAGCGCCACAGCCATAAACGGCAGCGGCATGAAGAGCGCCGCAGACAATATGAGCGCTATATAGATATAAATTATTTTCACTAAATTTTCGCTATAAATTCCTGATTCAATAGAATCATATTGCAAATTCAAGTGAATATGTCTCGGAACGTCAAACTAACTTTAGCTTTCTTCTTCGTAGACGCCCATATTATAAAACTTCTCCCGACGGTTTTTAACAAGTTTGTTGACTGACAATTTCTTCAATTTCTTCAACTCGGACAGCAGTAATTTTTTAAGGGTCTCGTACATTTCTTCCGGCTTGCGGTGCGCACCGCCAATGGGTTCAGTGACAATTTCGTCGATAACGCCGATCTCCTTGAGGTCTTCCGCTGTGAGCTTCAAAGCCTCGGCTGCCTGCTCTTTGTATTCCCAACTGCGCCAGAGAATACTTGAACATGATT
Source organism: uncultured Hyphomicrobiales bacterium (assembly GCA_964645005.1). Lineage (GTDB taxonomy): Bacteria > Bacteroidota > Ignavibacteria > Kapaibacteriales > UBA2268 > CAZXYS01. The sequence goes on from CAZXYS010000004.1 coordinate 104,709, forward strand.
CAGGAGAGATCACTGAATACCATGCATTTTCAAGCATAAGTATTCTATCGCCGACACCTATGCCTATAGCGCCGCCTGAAGCTCCTTCACCAATTACTACAACAATTATTGGAACCTGCAACTGTGCCATTTGCAGCAGATTGCGCGCGATGGCTTCTGCTTGTCCGCGTTCTTCCGCCTCTATTCCAGGAAAAGCACCGGGTGTGTCCAAAAATGTTAATATCGGTCTGTTGTATTTTTCCGCTAAAGTGAAAAGACGATTTGCCTTGCGATAGCCTTCCGGATGGGGCATACCGAAGTTCCTGTAGACATTGGATTTGGTATCCGTACCTTTTTGATGACCGACTATCATTACAGGTTGATTGTCCAGGTAAGCCATCCCCCCTACAATAGAAGGATCATCACGGTATTGACGGTCTCCATGCAATTCAACAAAGTCAGTAAAGATATTATCAACGTAATCAAGGGTCAAAGGACGCTCCGGGTGGCGGGCTAATTGAACCCTTTGCCATCGTGTAAGATTTCTGTATATGTCAATTCTGAGGTCGTCCACTTTTTTCTCTAATTCGTTAATTTCTTTGTCAATTTTTAAATCCTCCATAGAGCGCATTTCTTTGATTTTTTCTTCAAGCTCCAGGAGCGGTCTTTCGAAATCAAGAATAAACTTATTTGCCACGTTTCCTCTTCCTGAATAAAAATTTTAAAAAAATATCAGTGTCTAAAACTAAACTATAATGCTGCAAATAATAGTCATTCAAATTTTTTATAGCTTGTTTTGAAAGCATCCCGGGATTACTTATATGAGCAAGTCCGATTATTCCTAATTTTCCGATTTCCGGTTCGCCGGGTTCTATCGGAAATAACCCTATAAAGGAATATTTCCCGGTTAACACCTTCCATAATTTTTTAATGAGCGCTGCCTTGTAATTTACAAATAAATAAATTAAAGGCAAACCTAAAGTCAAGAGAAATATTGAAATAACAATATCTAATGTTCTTTTAATAAACGCAATACGCAGGTTAGTTATTTTAGTTTCCGGCATAGTTGGCTCTATTCCTGCTATCTCGTTGGTCAATTCCGAGGCGAGCAAGTCATCATATTCCTGTGCAACATGAAAACGAACTGACGGATTCGATGTCTGCGCCATTATCTTTATAAGATCAGTTTTTGAAAGAGTATCATCTGTAATTATCACTTCCCGAATTTTATATTCTTCAATGAGTTGAGGGAGATATTCAATATTGCCCAAAACCGGCAGGTTTAAATTACTATTATCATTGCTCTCGTTAATGCTTATCATACCGACCACGTGTGCATTCATATAATCGGCTGATTGTAATGCGCTGAATATATTCTCGGTTTGTTTATTTATTCCGACAAAAGCAATTCTTCTATCAGCTTCTTTACCTGCGGTTTTATCAAAAATAGCGATAAGCAGCCTTATTCCACCTGTCATTACAATTGTGAATCCGATGGTCATAAGTATTATACCCCTGCTGAAGGCATAGTCCTTAAAGAAATATGTCAATGACGAAAGAAAGAAAAATGAGATCATCAACGCAAAGAAAGATTTCCTGAGGGTTGGTTTTGATTCGAAATAATCCCCTACCCCGAACATAGCTGCCAATAAAATCACTGAAATAACAATAAATACAGCAGGGTATGCATAATCAGGTAAATCGAAGAAACCATCATATCTGATCTTTGTTGAGATTATAAATGCAACATTAATAGACATTAAGTCAGTAAAAATTACAAACAGATCTCTTCTGTATTTTTTTGCTGAGGCTAAAAGAAAATGAGAAAAAATACCTAACTTAAGTACCATGAGGAAAAGAGCTGATCTTTTAAAGTGTTTTCTCGCGAAGATATCCATAGCAGTATAAAAATGTTTCAATTTGTTAATACTGCTTCTACGTGTACTTTCCCCCAAAAAATGAATAATGGAAGTTTCATGATAGTAAACTATCCTGTATCCCTTTTGTGATATTCTGTAACAAAGATCAAGATCTTCCCCGTACATGAAAAAATCGGTATCAAAGCCATGGACTTCATTTAAAGCGTCTTTTCTGCAAAACATGAAAGAACCGCTTACCGCATCAATTTCATAAGTTTCGTTTATATCCCGATAGGTGTGATTATATTTAGCGAAAAGCTTTGATTTCGGGAATAATTTTTGCAGCCCGAATAAACGCGAGAAAGCTGCCCATGGTGTAGGAAAACCTCTCCTGCAGGAAAGCTGGAAAGTGCCGTCGGGATTTAATATCTTACAACCGGCAACTCCGATATCATGATTCTCCTCCATAAAATCATACATTTTTACAAGAGTTTCTTCTTCAAGGAGAGTATCGGGATTAAGGATCAGTACATATTTGCCCTGAGCTTTATTAATTCCAATATTATTGGCTTCTCCGAAGCCGACGTTCTTATCCTGACGTATGAACTCGACTTCGGGAAAAATTGGCTTCAAATATTCAATAGAGCCATCTGAGGAGTTATTGTCAACAACAATGATCTCAATGTCGAGGTCTTTTTGTGCTTGCCTGACGGAATTCAGGCAGCGAAGTAAAAAGTCTCTGACGTTATAATTAACGATGACAACCGTTATGTCGACTTTTGATCCCATTTATAAATAATATTTGAAAATATATACTCCGCTAATTTACGAAAGTTTAAAGGAATTCACATATTCTCAATAATATAAAAAAGCCCGGTCAAAAAAACCGGACTTATGGCGGAAAGGGTGGGATTCGAACCCACGGTACCCTTGCGGGTACACACGCTTTCCAGGCGTGCCAGATAAGCCACTCCTGCACCTTTCCGGTAAACAAATGTACGAAAATTTCAATGAAACAGAAAAAATATTAAAATTTTTTTGACGCCTCTACTTGAAAGTAATTTTTTTTTCAATATTTTGCATTATTTACAATGACTTTCGGTGTAATTATTGTAAAAACTTACTAAAAACAGAAAAAAAATGAGATGTTAAATAGACGAGAAATACTGGCTTTACTGGGATTAACAGCAGGCGGGGTCAAATTGAAAGGAAGCTCCGGCTGGACTGATCTGCAGGACGATGTTTTCAACGGACAGACAGAAAAAGATGTTGCCCCCCGGAAAGTTCATTCGGAACTTCCCATAATACTACCCCCTGCTTTGAAAAAAGGAGCAAAACTTGCTATTACAGCTCCGGCAAGCCCAACAACATATTGGGAGATGCGTTACAGCTTGAAAGAACTAAAAAGAATAGGACTGGAAATAGAAGTTGGTGATACTATAAAGAAGCGCCAGTCAAAATACCGCTATTTATCCGCTTCCGATGAAGAAAGAGCTTCTGAATTCATGGATTTTATTAACAGGGACGATATTGATGGGATTATGTGCGGCAGAGGTGGATACGGTGTTATGAGAATTCTGCCAATGCTTGATTTTGATGCAATCGCCCGAAATCCTAAACCAGTAATTGGATATAGCGACATTACGGCTCTGCTGATAGCAATTTATAATAAAACAAGAATTGTTACTTTTCATGGTCCCGTTGCTATATCTACTTTTAATGATTATACTATGAATCATTTCAGAAAAATTCTTTTAAATTCCGAAAAGTTTGAACCTGTTAAATCCTCATATTCAACGATGGAAACTTTTGTCGAAGGAAAAGCAAGCGGGCGGATAACCGGGGGAAATCTATCGATGCTGGTGGGAACTTTAGGCACGCCATACGAAATTGATACAAAAGATTCATTATTATTTATCGAAGATGTTTCCGAGCATGCTTATAAAATCGACAGAATGCTGACGCAGTTGCTGCTTGCCGGTAAAATCCAGGATGCCAACGGCATATCTATTGGTTATTTTAAAGGTTTGAACTCTCGGCGTCCCTTTTATCCCGGCGGTTCATTCACAATTAAAGAAGTTCTGGATCAATTAATTAAACCAATCGGGAAGCCGACTATTCTTGGAATGCCAATAGGGCATGTCAAAAGTAAATTAACTATGCCTATAGGAATTCAAGCAGTTATGGACGCCGTGGAAAGAACTTTTACAATTCTTGAAACATCGGTTGAATATCTGTCGTAAATTTTACTACAGAAAAATAATTGTGACAACTACAAAAATAAGGAAAAATTTTTGAAACTTTTTATGTACAAAAGTGTTATTATAAATTAAAGGCAATCTTATTTTTAGTATTTTAGAAAATTTAGTTACAGGATCAAAAATTAGGTGGGATATGAAAAAAGTAATGACAAATATGAAGATCTTATTAACAATTCTTGCTTCATTGTTGATATCAGCAAATAATACATCGGGACAGTCATTTTCAATTTCCAATGTCGATGCAAGCGATTTTCCTTTAATTAAAGCAGGTTTTGTTGCTTTAAATAACAAAGGAAAATCTTATAACGATTTGTCGGTGGATGATTTTGTCGTAATGGAAAACGGCATTTCCATGCATGAATCACTCAAAGTCAAATGCCAAACCAAGGAAGTGAATCCCGAGGTAAGTATAGTGATCGTCATTGATCAGAGCGAATCAATGAAGCAGGTTGATACTGTTTCTCAGGAAGCAAGATATAAATGGGTTATTGAAGGCGCCACTTCATTCATTAATACAATTAAAATGGAAGGCAGAACTGCCATAGCTATGTTAACGTTTGGCGGAGTCGAACATCTGCAGTGTCCTTTTACGAATGACAAAGGCAGATTGATTGATTCTCTTGAAACGATTAAATGGCAGGGCGCGACAAGATATGATCCGCCTTTCATAGGTGATAGGTCGAGTGTTGTTGATTTGCTAAAGGAAAGACCCGCAGATATGAGAAGGATAGTTGTCTTCCTGACAGACGGCAATCCAAATAAAAAACCAAGGACTGACGAGATCATTGATTCATTGAACAATTATAACATTCAGGTCTATTCGATTACACTTACAATGCCCATGAATGAAGACCTGCTCAAAATATCAAAAGCAACGGGAGGTTCTGCATTTGAAGTGTATACTAAAGATGAGTTGAATAGTATTTACAAGTATATTGCGCTTGATATTCAGACAAAACAATTTTGCTGGTTATCCTGGATTGCACCCTACGGTTGTGATGAAGCAAGTCGTGAAAGAGAAATTTATGTCAAATTTACCAGAGAAACTGAAATAAAAGAAATTGTCAGGAATTATACCGCTCCGGAGAATAGTATAGCAACAGTAGAGACTTCTGAGGATATAGTCTCCTTCGATGACCCTCCTCCACTTGGAAAAACTTCCCGGACTATATCAATCACTCCGACAGTTACTTCTACAACTATTACAGGACACCATTTTCTGCCCGATCAATTCTATAAATTAACGGATTGGGGCGGAGATCCACCGCCATTTGTTCTGGATTCCGGAGAAACGAGAGTAATTACAGTTCAATTCACCCAGGGAGGTATTAAGGAATACCGCCAGTCTGAATTGATTTTAGAAGGTGCTCCCTGTCCTCCACAGGTAACACTGGTTGGTGGATATTCACAGGTTAGAATAGTAAAGCCAAACGGAGGAGAATTATATAATGATTGTGAAAATGTAAGAATTCTTTGGTCAGGTGTTGATCCGACCATACCTGTTGATCTTTCTTACAGTATTGATAACGGAAATACCTGGAAGCCCATCGTAACAGGTGCCAAAGGATTAATTTATGACTGGAAGCCTACGGAATCAAGTAAACAATATCGTATAAAAGCCAATGTAGCGAAACAAAGCTATTATCTCTGGGCTTTGAACGAAGGCGGACCAGAAAATGACGGGGGAAGAAGTATAGCTGTAAGTAAAGATAATCTGCATGTGTATGTTGCCGGTTTTTTTAGTGATCTGCTTGAATTGCCGGATAACAATCTTAAAAGTTATGGACAAAATGATATCTTGCTTGCCAAGTATGACACTCAGGGCAATTTTGTGTGGGCTGAGAAAGCAGGAAGCGAATTAAGCGATTCCGCCAAAGGTGTTTGCGTTGACAATAACGGCAATGTATATATAACCGGGACATGCTTTAAAGGCTCAAAATTTGGAAATATAACGAAATCAATGGATTACGAGAGCAAAGCTCATATGTTCGTGGCAAGATACACTCCTGACGGCGGAACTCCTTCGGTAAGAATCCTCGGACCGATTTCACCGTTCACATCTTTCCAGGCATGGGCACAAAAGATAAAATATGACGAGGATGAAGACAAGATAATAGTGGTCGGCGAATATGTTAAACAGTACGAAAAAGGTAACAGGTCGCTGCCTTATACTGCCAATCCGGCTAAATTTACAGCGGAATACCGCGCTCTGGATCTGTTAATGACGTCATTATATCAAGGTGAAGATAAATCAGGCGGTTTTTCAAGCACAGTTGATTATGATAAAGAAAATAATAAATATGAAACCGGCACATTTACCGGTGACAAATCTATAGGTAAATTTAACCTTAGCAGCACCGGCAGAGAAGATATCTTTATATCAAAATTCGGCAGCACACCAAGCAGCGAGGATCTGTGCGATGATGTATTCATGGTAATTAAACCTGTGCTTGAATTTTCCGAAGCACCGCCATTGGATATGGGTGACTGTACTCTTGGATTCGATGTTACTAAAACTATACCTGGATTATTGAATAATCCCAGCGACATCAAAGTAAATATTGTTAAAGCTGAAATTGTTGATCAAAATGGCGATCCCCATCCGGAATTCTCTTTGATCAGGTCTCTTGATGGAGTCACTGTTGATGCGAATAGCACTTATGATGTAGAGATTGGATTTTCTCCCACAGGAATCACCGGAGTAAGAGAGGGTTACTTAAATATTGAGTGCGAATGTGCGGATAATGTTAATATTAAAATAATCGGCACAAGTATTTGCACTGCTGACGTCATTGATGTTGTCGATATGGGCAAGGAAAATATTGGTATGCAGAAAGATTCTTTAGTTAAAAAAATATTCTGCAATACCAATACTTCTGCTATCAACATTTATCCGCAATTGGAAGGTAATAATCCGGGCGATTTTGAGATCACTTTTCCTGACGGTACCGAAATAAACGAATTTCCAGTGCCGGCTGATTCCTGTGTTGAACTGCATGTTTTATTCAAACCAACGGCACCGGGCAATCGTTCGGCAATGATCAATTACAATATGCCTGAGGGTTGTGAGAATCAATCTACCGAGATTAAAGGGGAAGGTGTTGAATCAGCCGTCATAGTTGATAGACTGGATCTGCGCGAACGGGTTTATATGATAAAAGATACATTTCTTACAGTTACAAATAACGGACAGCTCCCAGCGCAAATACAAAGCATTACATTGGAATATCCTGACGGAGAAGGATTCACACTGCCAGATCCAACGGTCAAAACCGTGAATTCAGGTGACACAATAAGAATACCTGTTAGATTTTCGCCGGAAGCTGAGCAGGTCTATAATAATAAAGTCATTATTGAATTTCCTACCGGTACCTTTAATGGCGTGCTGCACGGCGAAGGCTATCTGCCTAAAGTTGAAACCTCTTGGGAATGTATGCCTGTGAAACCTGGGGAGACTTCAACAGCTTATCTTGTGCTGAACAATCCCAGCACCACTTCCAATCTGAAAGTCGATAAAGTTGATTTTGTAGAATCAACCACCGAATTCACATGGCAGGCAGGAACTGTTCCAACTGATTTTATAATTGATAAGAACGGCGGGGAAGAGAGACTACCCATCAACTTTTCTCCGGAAAAGACCGGAAGCCGGAGAGTTCACATAGAAATTGTATCGGATGCCTATTCAGGTAAGGAGCCGGCACCTGCACGTGATACGGTTGAGGCAAAATGTGATGCGCTGGGTATAAGCGTTGAAGATCCGGTATCCTTTGGCAATTATTTACTTTGTACTAGTTCCGGACAGATACCGGTTGAGGTATCTAATAAAGGCGGCAGCAATATGGTTGAAGTGACAGGTTATAATGTTACCGGACCAGGAGCAAATGCTTTCACAGTTAATTTACCTAATAATTTTGTGGTAAATCCCGGTGACAGCAAAGTCTTCCACGTGGAATTCAAGCCAACAGAAGAAAAACACTATGAAGCAACACTTCATTTGGAGAATTCCATTGATCAGGATCTTTCGGCTGCACTCGAGGGTGACGGACACATCATTCATTTCTATACGGATGAAAAAAATATCATTAAAGAACCATCCGTTAACTACTTCAAGTTACCGGTATATGCTAAAGTTGCGGAACTATCCATAAAAAATATCTCAGAAATGACAGTACGTTTCAAATATGATTCGAAAATGCTGCAATTTGATCAGGATCCGCAAGGATTTGAAAATAATCTTCCATCAAATAGTTGGTCCTGGAATAATCCGGAAATAATCTCTGATGGTATAACGGAAGTAAGCGGTACAGGCAATTTGGAAACTCCTTTTGACAGGAAGTTATTTACTATAATGTATCGTATAATGCTGAGCGATGTTTCTGAATCCAATCTATACTTCCAGCCGGTTCTGAGTGATTGTCTGACACCTGATACCCTCGCCAGCAAGTTTGCATTAACAGGAATCTGTAACCAGTCAGGGAGGCTGATAGTAACATCATCAACTAATTATACCCTTGCAGCACCTAAACCCAATCCGGCAGAGAATGAAACTACAATTGAATTCGGTGTCGGTTTGGAGGGCTTTACAAGAATTGAAATGATAAATACTATGGGTGAAACTACAAAGACAATTGTGAACAATAAGCTGGATAAGGGTTATTATGAAACTGATCTGAGACTCAATGATATACCGGCAGGCGTTTATATCCTGAGAATGCAGTCAGGACCTTATGTTAAGAGTCAGAGATTGGTTATAATCAAATAATTAAAGATTTAATTAAAACTTATAACTTCTTCAGATGTGCCACGCTTTCGGAGTGTGGCATATCTTTTTTTTTAATGACACTCTTATAATTGCATATTCTACAATAAACTATTCATGAAAAATTCTTATTTTTAGGTTTATATAATAAACTTATATTATCTATTGTTACTTTTATGATAATAACTACTGAGGCAGTAATATTAAATACAAGTAAGTTCGGTGATAGTAGTAAGATAGCAAGACTATTCACAAGGGACTACGGGAAATTATCAGTTATTGCCAAAGGAGCACGCGGCGCAAAGAGCAAATTCGGCGGAGTACTTGAGCCGCTAAACATTTTAACAGCAACGATTTATAAAAAGCCGAACAGAGATCTGCATACCCTGTCCAATGCAGAGACGAGTGTTTCACTGAGAAAAATCCACAGTTCATTCGATAGTATCGCAGCAGGATTTATGGTTCTTGAATCAATATCTCAAACACAGGATGAAAATGCATCAAATCCCGAATTGTATGATTTTCTGGCAAAGACACTGGCGTTAATAAATGCCACCCCCGATAATTCGTTCGCTGTTTTTGTGTCCTTTCAAATATATTTAGCAAGTCAACTTGGAGTTGAGCCGGATTTCACTGATTTGTCAGCTAATGAACTAAGCAATTCCGGCAAACATACCATTTTTTCCATTGAAGATGGCAGATATGGTTTCGGTAGTTCAATAAAAAACGGAAATTCTTTCAGATTTGACAATAAAGGTTTTGAAATTTTGAAAAAAATTTCTACTTTACCGATTGAATCTGCTAAAACAGTTCAAATTGATAATGATATTAAAAAGGAAATTCATGACTTTTTTGTTAGATATTTCAGTTTTCATCTGGAGAAGCGCTTTCAATACAAAACATTTAATCTAATGTCGGCACAATTCTAAAATGTTAATATTTAATATCTTATTAACACTCTTTTTTGTATTACTCAACGGTTTTTTCGTTGCAGCGGAATTTGCTATTGTTAAAGTGCGCCAATCGCAGCTTGAGTTGCGGATACGTGCCGGCAGTTATTTGGCGAAATTTGCCAAAAATCTGACAGTTCATCTAGATGCTTATCTTTCGGCAACGCAGCTTGGTATTACACTTGCCAGTTTGGGATTGGGCTGGATTGGAGAAAGTGTAGTTTCAAAAATAATAATCGATATAATGCACTTTATAGGCATCAATATGGAGCCCCATCTAGCCCATAAAATTGCTCTGCCGATAGCTTTCATTCTAATTACAATACTTCATATCGTATTCGGCGAACTGGCACCTAAATCGCTTGCCATTCGAAGGGCTGAAAGTGTTTCTGTGGCAATAGCTTTCCCATTGAGGCTCTTCTATATAGTTTTCAGCCCGTTTATTTGGCTGCTGAATTCATTTGCGAATATGATCGTTAAGATGCTTGGCTTCGAACCCGTCACCGAAGAACAAGAATTGCACAGTGCCGAAGAGATTCGTTACCTGCTGGAGAAAAGCTCAAAAAGCGGAATTATCGATATCACAGAGCACAAAATGCTGGAAAATGTATTCGAGTTTTCCGATACACCTGTCAAGCAGATCATGGTGCCTCATAATAAAGTCGTAGGAGTTGATTTCCGCGAAAAGCCGGAAGATATACTCGACGTTTGCATTGAAGAAGGCATGTCCAGAATGCCGATCTTTGACGGAGCTATAGATAAAATAATAGGTGTGATTTATGCTAAGGATATACTTAGTATGATGCGCCACAGAGAATTGATAATAATACAGGATATCATTCGACCGGCGTTTTTCGTGCATGAAGAAGAAAAGATAAGCAATCTTCTGCATGATCTGCAGCTTGAAAAAATTCATCTCGCCATTGTAGTTGATGAATTTGGCGGTACTGCAGGTATCGTCACACTGGAAGACATCCTTGAAGAAATTGTAGGCGAGATACAGGATGAATACGATGAAGAACAACCCATAGTTGAACAATTAGCCGATAATATATTCAAAGTAGATGCTTCTGCTCCGGTAGTAGATGTTAATGAATATCTGCCTGAAGAACTTCCCGAAAGTGAGGATTACGAAACCGTTGGCGGTATGATCATGCACGAGATCGGAAGAATTCCTGAAAAAAATGAAACTCTTGAATTTGATAATTTCAAGTTTAAAATCATGAAACGCTCCAAGAGAAATTTGGAATTGATAAGACTTACTATACTTAATCCTAAAGAAGAAATAGACGCTGAAGATATATAAGATAAAAACTAATTGTAAGATAAATATCCAAATCCAAATGATTTTTTTTAAAGATCCTATTTCAAAATTGAGATAATTATATGTAAATAATTTGACAGTGATAAATATATTACGCACAAAATCAGCTAATAATCAACAAAAAAAATCATTGCTCATTCGTATAATATTATAACACTTTATAAAGATTTGCTAATTTTGTATTTTATATTTAGTGTGAGATAAATACGGTAGGTTTATGACAGTAAGAGTACGATTTGCACCGTCGCCAACAGGATTCCTCCATGTGGGCGGTCTCAGGACGGCGCTGTATAACTATTTGTTTGCGAAACATAATGGCGGAAAATGTATTCTAAGAATAGAAGATACTGATCGCAGCCGCTATGTCGAAGAAGCTACGCAGAATTTGCTTGATTCGCTGAACTGGGCTGGTGTTTACTTTGATGAAAGTCCGGTAAAAGGCGGTGATTACGGTCCTTACGTGCAATCGGAAAGATCAGAGATATACAGAAAGTTTGCACAGCAGTTAATAGAAAGCGGACATGCCTATTATGCATTTGATACACCCGAGGAACTCAAGGAAATGCGGGAACGTATGGAAAAAGCCAAAAAGGATCCGAAGTATGATAGGATTAATATGAGAAATTCAATAACTTTGGGCGAAGAAAAAGCAAATGAATTGATCGAGAGCGGCGAAGATTATGTCATCAGGTTGAAAGTGCCTGAGAAAGAAGCAGTATTTCATGATAAGATCAGAGGTGAAGTACGCGTTCACGGCAAAGAGATAGATGATCAGGTGCTTCAAAAGTCAGACGGATTCCCGACATATCATCTGGCAAACGTTGTTGACGACCATCTGATGGAGATAACTCATGTTATTCGGGGCGAGGAATGGCTGCCATCAACACCGAAGCATGTTATTCTATATGAGGCTTTCGGTTGGGACTGCCCGGAGTTTGCTCATTTGCCCTTGCTTCTTAATGAGCAGAAGCAAAAATTAAGCAAGAGGCATGGAGATGTGGCAGCAGAGGATTTCCGCGCAAAAGGTTATCTCAGAGAGGCTTTCGTCAATTTTATAGCTCTGCTGGGTTGGAATCCAACGGGCGACCGTGATATTTATACTTTAGATGAATTGATAGAACTGTTTAACATTGAGAAAGTGAATAAGGGCGGTGCTGTATTCGATTTGAAAAAGCTGGACTGGATGCAGCAACAGTATCTGAAGGAAGTACCATCGGATGAGCTTGTCCCCGAGTTAAAGAATGCACTGAAGAAAAAAGACTGGGACAATTTTGACGAGAAATATTATATAAAAGTGATAAATCTATTCAAGGAAAGAATGACTTTCGTGCATGAATTACCGGATAAAGCCCCCTATATGTTCGTTGAACCGCAGGAATATGAAGAAAAATATCTAAATAAACACTGGAAAGAAGATACGGCTGCAATTATTAAACCATTGATTGAAAACCTCAGATCATTGGAGGAATTTACCCACGATAACACTCATTCACTGACCAAACAGTATGTAGAAGATCGGGGATTGAAACTAAAAGTAGTGATACATCCGTTAAGATTAATGATAACGGGTATGTCTGTCGGAGCCGGTATGTTCGAAACAATGGAAGTACTAGGCAAACAAAAATGTATGGAACGAATCGACAGATTTATGAACAAAATGGAATCAGGAGAATTACAGCAAAAATAAAACTTAACTATATGAAATTAATCAAGAAATATCGTTGCTTTTTGATAAAATTACTGGTTGCAGCGGGACTTGCAAGTCTCGTATGGGCATGCGGTTCTTCAAAACCGGCGTGTCTGGGACCAAAAATGCAAAGACTTGAGATAAGCTGGGGCGATGTAAATGTAAAGACAAATGAGATTTCCGGATATTTACTCAAAACAGACAGGAATATTTTTGAAGTTAAGAATGAGAATTCAGGTAAATATAAGATTGGCAATAAAGCAGGTAAAGTTGACAGCGATACATATTGCAGAATTATGCATTTGACAAGAAAAAAAATGCTTACTGCTCAAACTTTGAATGTTCCCTCAGAAACATCACGTTTTGTTCATTATAAAAATCCTGATACCAAAACAGATTTAAGGGTAATTTGGAATAAAAATCATGAAAACGCCGGAAATAAAGAGTTCAGAGCATTGTATGATTCATTATCGACTGTTTTAAATTCACTGAAATAATACAATTTTGAAGAATTATTCGTATTTAATTAAAGTTTATAAATAACATTATTATGAAGATAAAATGAATGTTCTAATTGTTGATGATAACAGGGATTTCTGTAACACGATTGCAGACATCATCAAATCTTTCGGTGATGATGCGGATATAATTACGGAACCGGATAAAGCAATGCACCACATTGATAGATTTCACAGAAATATTGATCTGGTTTTGCTTGATATAGAATTCGGTCCTGATTGGAATATGAATGGACTTGACATTCTCGAGCATAGCAGACGAAATTTTCCTGAGTTGCCTATAGTAATGATATCGGGAAAAGGGACAATTGAAACAGCAGTCCGAGCCACCAAGCTCGGTGCGATCAACTTTATAGAAAAAAATATAATTAACCAGGAAAAGGTGAAAGGTGTCCTGGACAGTGCTTCCGAACGTTTGGGAGCACGCGGTGAAGCCCGTGAGATACAGAAGTTTCTCCGGGCGCACGGCATACTCGGCAGAAGCAATACAATGCTTGAAATTGGAGACAGTTTAATACGCTTCGGCAGAACGGATTTGAATGTGCTTATCTCAGGAGAAACAGGGACAGGTAAGAAACTCGTGGCGAAAGCTATCCATTCTGTCAGCAGGCGGGCTAAGTACCCTTTTGTTCATGTTGATATTCCGAATATACCGCGTGATTTGTTCCAGAGTGAGCTTTTCGGTCATAACAAAGGTTCTTTCTCCGGTGCTACCGACACAAAGAAAGGATTATTCCATAAAGCTCATAAAGGCACATTGTTTTTGGATGAGATTGGCGATCTATCCCTTGAATTACAGTCGAATTTGTTTATCCCTATCGAAGAGAAACTTGTACGGCGTGTCGGCTCTGTTGAAAGCGAGGATGTTGATATTAGATTTATATCTGCTACCGATCGGGATTTGATCGGCGCCATGAAGGATTCTAAATTCCGAGAGCAGCTTTACCACAGGTTGAGAGAGTGTGAGATTTTCATACCGCCATTAAGAGAGCGTCGAGAAGATATTCCGGATATAGCAGAGTATTACATAAAAAATCATAACGAAGAGTTTGACGATAATAAATTTTTCTCACCTTCAGCTATTGAATTTTTGCAGGAACAGCAATGGCCCGGCAACATACGGGAATTGATCAGCATGATAAGATTAGCTACCCAGACTGTTGAAAATGACCAAATTGAAGTTACGGATTTGCATAAGATCATGTCGGGGAAAGTGAATTCCAACAACAACGTGATGACTGAATCACCGATTTCAGCGGGCAGAACGCTTAAAGAGGATCTGGCTATGACTGACAAAAGGAAGATAGAAGGCACTTTGGACCGCTGCAACGGTAATGTTAGCAAATCTGCTGCGATGCTTGGTATAAGCCGGGAAACGCTGCATAACAAGATCCGTAAATATGGAATAAATGTCCAGTTATTCCGGCAGAAGAAAAATAGTGGTTAGGCAGAGCAATATAGTATTTTTAAAAAATATGTCTGAAATTGAAGTATACGCCTGTTGTCTCGCTGCCGATACCGACATCAACACGCACAACAAAAGTGTCCGCATAAAATCTTAAACCTAATACAGGGTTATATGCCAAGAATTGATTAACAACGCCAAAATCTGAGATGCCCCAGACCTTTCCTGCGTCAAATCCTACGATTCCACCGACACGCCAGAATATAGGGAAACGAAATTCGGAATTGAAAACAATGGAATTGTTATCCATAAACCGGTCCTGCGGCGAACCTCTTGCGGTTCTATTGCCTCCAATAGAAGATAATATCTGAATTGGAGGATTTTTGGCTAAAATACTTTCATAATCCAATCTCGAGGCTATAACGGAACTGATGAATTCTAACGGGACATAATACTGAAAAGATAGTGTCGATCTTATAAATTCTATGCCACTAAATCACCGATCATATTAACTCCCGATATTTGTAGTAACAGAGATTATTTATATTTTAAGATTAATTGCTAACTATTAATAAATATTAAAATTTGCCGTTTTCGGCGATTTCTTTTAAAGCCGTATTCATTTTTTCGAAGCCTTTTTTGGTGCCATCGCCTACTTTTTAAGAAACATTCGCATAGGTTGCGTATTCTCTCTCGGCGAAGCTTTTCAGCGCCCAGTTCATCTTCTCGAAGTCAGCTTTAATCTTTTCTGTGTACTTTTTGAGAAGATTTGTGGTAAGAATACCTGCAAATTCTTCACTATGGATAAACAAAGTTTCCTTCTCGGACAATGGGCTAAGCTCGAAGATATGCTTGCCGTCGAACAACCCGGGCATGTACATGTCGCCCAGCCAGGCTAACTTTTGTTCAGGCACTAATTTGACCAGAGTTGCCCTGTAGGTTATAATGCGCAAATTCTCTGGCTGCAGTTTGATCTTAAGTTTAGCATCTTCGACCGGTTTACCATTTATCTCGAGAATGTAAGGATTCCATTCCTTGTAGCGCTGAAAATCAGTGATTATCTGCCAAACGCTCTTCACTGGAGCGTAGATCGTGATGTCTGTTCTAATGTTCTTCATAGCAAAAAATAAATGAATGTTCCTACCCTTATCGGATAGCTCAAATGTTACTTAGATTGCCAAATCCACTATATCATAGTGATCGATATTCAACGACAAAATTATGTTAATTTTATTTTTTAAAAAAAAGAAAAAATTAAATTTTTTTGAGTTATTTTTAATTTTGAACTGTTATTAAAGTAAAAATTTTAATTAAAGTGGATTTAAGGGGAGAATTGAATATTTTAAATTCTATTTTGCATTGCATAAGAACAGCCAATACACTGTTTCTTTCATCATTTCTCTTATTTTTTGTTGTTAACTTATGCTTTTCTCAGACTGAGAAATTTGTAGTCTCGGGAACTGTCAACGAAAAAGTATCCGGTGAGGCTATAACAGGTATAGCAGTAGCTCTCTATGAAGATACTACTAAGGGAAGTAAAGCTTTCCACGGCAATTATACTAATAAGTACGGCTTCTATTCGATACCTGACGTAAGTCCCGGTAAATACTTCATCGTCGCACGAGGTATCGGTTATACAACTTACAAAAAGAAGATTGAACTCGATACCGCTAACCTGCGGGTGGATATTGAATTGATGAAAAAAGATATAAAAATGCAGGAAATTGTTGTCGAGAGCGAAAGAGAGGTCGGCGAGACGAAAAATATCAGTTCGGTTAACATTTCGCCGGATTTTATAGGTAAGATGCCGTCGCTGGGCGGGGAAGTGGATGTTTTCCGAAGCCTGCAATTGCTGCCCGGTGTACAGCAGGCAACGGAATTGTCCAGCGGTTTGTATATCCGGGGCGGCTCGCCGGATCAGAATCTTACGCTGCTCGATAATGTAATCGTATATAATCCCAGTCATCTGGGCGGATTTCTAAGTTCATTCAATTCGGATGCGTTAAGGGATGTTCGTCTTATCAAAGGAGCTTTCCCGGCGGAATACGGCGGTAGATTGTCGAGCGTGATCGACCTGACCATGCGCGAAGGGACAAAAGAAAAGATTTCCGGTTCGGGCGGTGTCAGCATGATAAGTTCGAAGCTGATGGTCGAGGGACCTATTACCGAAAATTCCACATTTATGATCTCGGGCAGGCGGATGTATCTCGATCTGTTCCTGCTTGCTGCGGCGGATGATGATGAAGTACCGCGATATTATTTTTACGATTTGAATGCAAAAACCAATCTAAAATTGTCAGAATCCGACAGGCTTTTTGTCAGCGGATATTTCGGGAATGATGTTCTCGGGGCGCCGCCGTCGGTGAACGATCATTTCGACCTGCACTGGGGCAACCGCACTTTGAATGCGAGATGGATGCATATAGAATCGCCGTCGCTATTCACAAATTTCTCGTTCATTTATACAAACTATAACTTCCAGTCTGCCTTCGAGGAAGAGGATAACTCTTCGGATTTCTTTAAATCTATAAGCAAGATCGAGGATTTCATGCTTCGTGGGGAAGCTGAATATTTCCCTGACGAAGATCATACGATCAAAGCCGGCTTTGAATCCGTACTTCATACTTTCAAGGCGCGGGCTACATCGGATCTATATGATATTGACCAGTTGGGATTCGAGACGAAAAATAAGGTCAGATCGTTCGAATCAGCGCTCTATGTGCAGGATGAATGGGATGTAAATGAAAAGATCGCTGCAAATCTCGGGATGCGTTTTGTTTATTTCGGTTCGGGGAACTATTTCAATGTTGAGCCGCGTCTTTCGGGGACATATAAGCTTACGGATAAGATCAGCCTGAAAGGGGCTTTTGCGGTAGTGAATCAAAATGTGCACCTGCTCGTGCGAAATGATATGAGCCTTCCCACGGATTTGTGGTTCCCATCGACAGAATCCGTCAAACCGAGCAGGAGCTGGCAGGCAGTTCTCGGCGCTGAGACTACATTTGGCAATGGAAAATACTTCCTTTCCGGCGAGATATATTATAAGGATATGCGAAATCTATACCAGTACAAGGATGATGCGGAATTTTCCTTCGGCATACCTCTGGAATCTCAATTTACGAGAGGAAAAGGCGAGGCTTACGGCATGGAAATATTCCTGAACCGCAGGATAGGAAACCTTACGGGATGGATCGGCTACACTCTTGCATGGACTAATAGAACATTCCCGGAGTTGAATAATGGTAAGACCTTCCCTCCGCGCTATGACAGGCGCCACGATATTAAAATAGCGCTTACTTACGAACTTGGCGAAAGTTGGGAACTCGGCGCTGCATGGGTGTTCGGCACAGGGCAGGCTTATACGCTGCCGACGGGGGTTTATTCTGTTTCTTCGATGGAAGAGCAGTTTGATAGACCTGATGTTTATTATTCTTATAGAAATGAAAAATTCAATTATACTGAAAGAAACGGCGCCAGGTTGCCGACGTATCACAGGTTAGATCTCAATTTCATGCATAAATACGAATGGTTCGGGCTGCCATTTACATTTTCAATTAATATTTATAATGCTTACAACAGGAAAAATCCCTTTGCATGGTATCTGGACAGTGAATGGAACTGGGAAGAACAAAGTTCTAGATACAAAGTTAAACAAATAACATTGTTTCCAATTATTCCAACTTTTGGGCTAAGTTTTAAATTTTAGGTGAATTATGAAAAAGATATTATTGGCTCTGATAATACTGACATTTATTTCCTGCGAACAGACCGTGAAGGATGCGGAATTGCCTTATGTTGAGAAGCTTGTGATAGAAAGCGTTTTTACTGCTGGTGAAAAAATCGACAGTATTATTATCACGAGAACTCTGCCCCCATTGGGTGAATATACATTTGAAAAAGCTCTGGTTACCGATGCCAGGGGATATATTGAAACTAATGGAGAAAAACATGAGCTTGAATTTAATAACGACCAATATGACAGTGACCTGACTGCAAAAGCTGGTGAAAAATATAAACTCGTAGTGAAATGGAAAGAACTTAAGGCTTATGCCGCTGCTTTTGTGCCGCCAAAGGTTACAATTGATACGGTAGTGCACAGGTTTGTCAAAGCTGAGTGGAGTAAGAACACTTACTCATTACAATTAGATGCTGTGGTACATCCGATTGAAAATGCCTGTTACGGTGGAAGAACCAAAAACGGATTTATTAATACTATAAGAAATAATTGGGATGAGAATAGCTCAGGAGGAATACCTGTCCCATTTGTACAGAATTATTATGTTTCCGGTGATACTTCTGACTTTGAATTGGAAAATCCGGTTGAAGGTATAATCTATTCTTTCGATGAAAACTATTACGATTATTTCAAAACAAGAAATTACGGAAATGATGAAGGCGCCATCTTCGGAATTAGCGGCAGAAATGTGGACTGGAACGTTAAAGGCGACGGGCTGGGACTGTTCATTGGGTATAATGTCAGGGAGCTAAAGGTTGAATAAAATCTTTTTATATGAGTTTGTACCATAATTTGTTTTTGACTATCCTTCGACTCCTCTAAGGATGACAAAAACAAGCGTTCATAGGGACGTCACACTGAGCGAAGTCGCGAAGTTTGTCTATTCTCTCTTACTTATGGGACAAGCTCATGGGGATGGTACAGACAGTTAAAATAACTGATCGAGACGGAACCGTTAACAGTTCGCAGTAAACCATTCACCGTTAACCGCTATGAAAAATTATTACTTTAAAATTATATTTCGGCTTCAATAACGAAAAACATTGCTCGACACTGATAAAAAAATAATTCACATCGATATGGACGCCTTCTTTGCCTCGGCAGAGCAAAGAGAGCGCCCCGAACTGCGCGGCAAGCCCGTTGCCGTCGGCGGACACAAGCGAAGAGGTGTCATCGCCGCCGCCAGCTATGAAGCCAGAAAGTACGGCGTTCGGTCCGCTATGCCGGCAGGGCTGGCGCTGAAGAAATGTCCCGATCTTATCATTGTCCACGGGCACGGCGAACTATATGTAGAGATATCGAAGCAGATCAACGAAATCTTTTGGGAATACACCGATATTATTGAAAAAGTCTCTATCGATGAAGCTTATCTCGATGTGACTGTCAATAAGCAGGGAATTCCTTCAGCGACGATTATTGCCAAAGAAATAAAGAAAAAGATCAAGGGAAAGACGCAGTTGAATTCCTCGGCGGGCGTTTCGTTCAATAAATTTCTTGCAAAAGTGGCTTCCGATTATGACAAGCCGGACGGGCTCTACGTCATTCCGCCTCAGAAAGCAGAGGAATTTATAGATAATTTGCCGATAGGAAAAATTCCCGGCATCGGCTCAGTCACCGAAGAAAAAATGCACGAACTCGGCGTGAAGACCGGCGGCGATATGAAACGATTGACCAAATACCAACTGGAAAGCTCATTCGGGAAGATCGGACTGTACTATTATGATCTTATCCGTCTGAATTACAGAAATCCCGTGACCCCCGATCATATCCGCAAGTCCATCGGCGCCGAGAGAACTTTTGAATTCGACCTCAACAAAATAGAAGATATGCTCGAAGCCCTGCTGGAAATAGCCCGCAAGATAAGCCGCCGCATGGTAAATAAAGATGTAATGGGCAAAACAGTGACATTGAAAATAAAATATCACGATTTTGTGATGAACACTCGCAGCAAGACCGTAAAGCACCTTATCCAAACTGAAACGGAAATTTTCGAGACGGCTAAAGAATTACTGACTGTTCCTATCCCGCCTATAAAGCCAGTCAGACTGCTCGGGATCTCTGTTTCCAATCTTAACAACCAGCCGGATAAAGCCATCGCCCAACAGTTAACTTTCGACTTTTATAAAATAGATAATAAAAATGAATAAAAGATAATTTATTATTTTTGCCAATAATAATTTATCTCTTTCGTAAATTGAATATATTTCACAAAAGCAAAAGTCCCCAGAAAATACCCTTTTGTTTAGCAATAAAGTACTAATACAGATTTATAGCGGAATTAATTCAATTTCCGATTAAATAGTTTTATAAATTAAAAAAGGGTGACTTCTATGTTTAATCACATTTCCAAAATTCTTCTTTTAGCAATTTTTTCAGTCGGAATTTTCACAGCTTGTTCCGATGATGATAATGGCGGTACAGATGCCCCCGAAGAGTACATTCTTTCTCAAGAGGATCTGAATAATGTCTCTACCGTTATCAGAGATGAGATAACCGGAACAGAATTCGGCGAAGATGTTTCCATACCTCACGGGGGACAGGATCTAACTGCTGACGAAACTATCAGACATGTTCTTGCTAATCAGAGTGATCTCTCAAACATCAATGTAGGTACAATTATCGTCAAACATACTTACCTTAAAGACGAAAACGATGAAAAAGGTCAACTGCTGGCGACGTTTGCAATGGTAAAGCGCGGCGGCGGCTTTGATCCTGATAATCAGGATTGGTGGTGGCTAAAAATGCCGAATACCGGCGATATTGATTATGATACTTATCCAAATGGAAATATGGACAAAGCTGCGGCATCAGGAAAAATTGGAGGTTGTAACGGATGTCATGGTAAAGATGCAACTGGAGACTATGTATTTCTCAACGATAAATAATGTATTTTAACTTGTGAACGGGGTTTATACCTCGTTCACATAATTCAACTTTTGCATTTTATCAATAAAAACTATTTGCAAAAAGAACAGTCCTTAAACTATTGAGTTTTAATCCCTTTACCCCAGAAACAATCAATGATTAAAGCAAATAATTCACGTTATTTAAATATTAACGGAAATTGATTTATGTTTAAATATTTGGTCATAGCGCTTGCATTTTTTCTGATTTACTCGGTGAGTCAAGCTCGTCCGCAATACTCAATGACGACTGGCAACAAATGTATTAGCTGCCATGTTAATCCTAACGGCGGCGGCGCAAGGGATCAACTCGGCTGGTACACCCGTAAGGATGTCAGCTTGGTCAAGCCAAAATGGATTGGACTGAAAGAATTGTATGATCTCGCTTCGACAAATTTACATAGCATCGGTGAGCAGCAATTCACATTCGGCGCAGACTACAGATTGCAAACTGCCAGATTGGGTCCTTCGTTCAATTCTGAAAGGGATTTCTTTTCAATGCAGTTGTCGCCGTATCTGGTATATGACCCTTTAAATTGGCTCAGTTTCAGAGGACATTACAATTTAGTTGAAACCGTTTACGAAGGTCAGGAAAGCTGGTCGGCAAGCGCCACTATTAAACCATCGTTCAAGCTGCCCCAACTGAAAGTTGGCTATATCCAGCCATCCATCGGCATGAGATATGATGATCATACTGTACTTGTGAGACAGTTCCTCAGCGCTAACAAATTTGGCGCTTTTAAGCCTCTTATACCTATAGACTATGCGGAATGGGGCGCTGAGCTAAATTATGAGGGATTGCGCTGGCTAAGCGCCGCTGCGGGTGTCTATCGATCTGAAAATATGTCCGAAATTAAAACGATGAGTAATAGAGTTGATCAATCAACAAGACAGAGAATTCAAATTGGCAATACCGGTCCTGAAAATGTATCCACGCTGCTTCGTGTTGCTTTTCTGCCGCGGTTCTTCGACAATAAGATCAATACGAATATCGGCGGCTCATTCTTCAACAGCGGCGATTTTCAAATGATAAATATCTTCGTTCATGTTGGTTTGACTGACCATCTCTCTCTAATGACCGAGTATGCAAACGCTGAAAAGGAAAGCAGCCGCGAATCTGACAATTATCTTGTGGAACTAACCTATCAATTATTGGAATCACTCATGTTGCACGCCAGATTCGAAGCCGGCGAGACCCGGTATAAATTCGATTTCAGTGATCAGGAACCCTTTCGACGAAAATACATGTCCAATCAATATGCTATCGGCGGGCAGATATATCTTCTGCCGTTCATAGAATTGCGTCCTGAATACAGGATTTACGATCATGAGCATCTTGAGTCTTATCAGTCTCAATGGACAGTACAACTGCATGTTTATTATTAAATCAATAAACGTCTTTTTTAAAACAGAAAATCAAATACCGGATTGTTCCTAGAGCCCCAAAAATAATGTAATATTTTTTAAAACAATCTCGGCAAGAAAAATGTGGAAAATAACAGCGATAATAGCTTACATACTGATAATACCCATAATAATAATGTGGCTGGCAGACAGTTCCGATTACGGGAAGCTGCTGGTCTTCTCTCGTGATTCAAAAATAGTTGAAAAGAAAGAAATTGACGAACTTTTCGGAACAGAAACCACGGAAACCAGTCGTCAGGAAGGATTCTGGCTCGGGCTGCTTCCGCCAAGCGACCAAGCATCCGTCAAGGCTTTGCTGGGCGCTTTGCCAATTACGGGAATACTGTTCGTAAT
The DNA here is from genome assembly GCA_964645005.1 of uncultured Hyphomicrobiales bacterium. Lineage (GTDB taxonomy): Bacteria > Bacteroidota > Ignavibacteria > Kapaibacteriales > UBA2268 > CAZXYS01. The sequence continues at coordinate 127,848 of CAZXYS010000004.1, forward strand.
CGGTTCCGGCGCTTTCATTATCCACATGAGAAAGAAGAAAGCGTCAGGTTAGTTCAGAGAACTTGAAATAAGTTTAGAAAAAAATAATCTTTAATAAATAGTAAAAAAATTGTAATTATTAAATAAAAACAGGAATATTATGTTTAAAAAATTGAGTTTTATAGCAATTGCAGTCTTGGTTATTTCGGCAGGGATCATGTCTGCTGCCGGATTCAATCTGGGGATTTCAGGAATGAAGCATTTTAAGATCAATAACGAAGTTGGACCTAATGAGCTAAAATTCAAGAGCAGCGCACCGCTTGAAGAGATTGAAGGCTATGTTGAAAAGAATGTAATTTCCGGCAATGTCAATTTTGATCCTTCCAACATCGAGTCGGCGTCGGGGGTAATCTCATTCAAAGTGAAAGGCATGAGAACAGGGATAAATACCCGCGACAAGCATCTTTTCAGCGATGACTGGCTGCACGGCAAGAAATACCCCGACATAAAATTCGAATTGGAAAAAATCAAAGATGTTAAAGTCAAATCTACTTCCGATGCAAAGGCAGTCGCCAAAGGTACGGCAGTCGGAACATATTCCATGCATGGCGAATCTAAGGAAATTAATGTTTCGGTTGAAATGATCTACATGCCGGAATCGCCAAAGACCAAGAAACGCGCCCCGGGCGATTTTCTTAACGTACAGGGTGAATTCGAGGTAGCCCTTGCGGATTTCAACGTGGAAGGCGCCAAAGGCATCGTCGGAAGTAAGGTTGGCGAAGTGATTCAGGTTTCATTTAATGTTTTTATGAATTCCGGACGTGGAAAATCTTAAGTAATTAAAAACAGGTTTGTTAAATTAATCGAAAAAGTTAAATGGAAAAATCATCAAGTAAATCGGATAGAAGGCAATTTCTCAAAAATTTCGGTACGGTATTCGGAATGACTATGTCTCTGCCAATTGTATCATCATTTCTCGTGTCGTGCGAACAGGATGAATCCGCTCCCGGGGGACCCCCTGCCGGCGATATAATTATCAAACTTTCAGACTATCCTGAGCTACAGAATCCCGGCGGTATGATCTCACAAATATTTAATGATTTCCATTCATTTTTCCCGTTGTTGATCATCAGGAAGTCGGATACGGAATTTTTAATTACAACTTCGGAATGCCCTCATCAAAGCTGTGTGGTAAATCTACCTGATGATAATAATAGCAATCTCCATTGTGATTGCCACAAATCGGAATATTCACCGGAAGACGGCTCTGTTGAGAAGCAGCCTACATCGGGCACAACCTCCGCTCTGCCCTCTTTTGACTATTCATTCAAGAAGCAAGAAGGAATTCTGGAAGTCAATTTGAATAAACAAAAGGCTTTTTCTGTTGTATAGTAAAATCCGAATTACACCACTTTTCTACCGTTAATCCAAACTTCCTCCACATGATTTATTCCAAAATGGTAGAAAAGATCGGTATATGAAGGTGTATCAGTGATGATGAAATTAGCCATTTTACCCTTTTCCAGACTCCCCATTATATCTGACTGTTCAATTGCGGCAGCACCGTTGAGAGTGGCTGCCGTTATACACTCTTCTGCCGTCATATTCATGTTGACAGCCGCGAAAGAGAGGATCAACTGCATATTTTCCGTAAAGCTGGAGCCGGGATTACAATCCGTAGACAGAGCTGCAATTGCCCCTTTATCGATGATCTTCCTTGCCGGCGCATAAGGCATACGGATAAAATACGCTGTCCCGGGGAGTAAGGCTGCAACTGTGCCGTTCTCTATCATGGCGTCAATAGCATTGTCATTAACAAAAAGAAGGTGATCGCAGGAAATGGCACCCATATCTACTGCCAGCTCAGTCGAGCCGAAATCTTCCATTTCGTCGCAGTGGACTTTAAGCTTCATGCCGTGGTCGAGACCCGCCTGCAAGACCTGTCTGCCTTCCTCCAGGGTGAAGAAGCCCTTATCGATAAAGGCATCACAGTATTCTGCAAGCCCCTTTTCGACAACCCGGGGGATCATCTCGCTGCGGATGAGATCAATGTAGCCCTGGCGATTGTCCTTGTACTCCGGCGGTACATCATGCGCGCCGAGAAAAGTCGATGATATATGGATTGGCAATTCCTCGCTGAGGATTTTTATAGCTTCCAGTTGGTTAAGTTCGCTTTCGGTAGTCAAGCCATAGCCGCTTTTAACCTCCATAGCTGTAGTTCCGTAAGATATGGCGCTTCGGGCGAGTCTGGCGCCGGTTTCGACAAGGCTTTCCACTGAAGCTTCACGTGTACCTTTCATTGTGGTAAGTATGCCGCCGCCTTCCTCGGCGATAGTTTTGTAAGATTCTCCCCTGAGTCTGCGGGCAAACTCACCTGATCTGTTACCCCCGAATACAATGTGAGTGTGCGAATCGACAAATCCCGGCAGGATAGTTTTACCGGCGGCATCCACTAACACATCATAGTACATATCGCCTGTGGAAAGCTTCTTTTCTGCTTCGCGGGCTTCGCCTACCCATTCGATGGTTTTATCGAACAGCATTGCGCCGCGTTTTATTTCGCCAATATCGCCCATTTCTTTGCCGGCTTTGGATTTAGCACCGTTGGCGTTTACCGTGACCAGTGAATCAATATTTGTAATGAGTGTTTTCATAGTAATTTCCGGATTCTGATTTTTAAAATGTATTATTGAGATTATATTTACCGATTACCTGCTTCGTAAAGTCTTGCCTGCGCATTAAATAATTTCTTCTTCTGCTTCAATTCGAATTTTTGGTCCAGATATTCAATGAACTTCTTATCCGGATTGATATGCCCCGAGATAAACCATAGATAATCAGGCTCTCTTTTTTTGACGATTGAATCAATTTTTAGCGTATCACTTGCTTCACAGGCTTGATATCCTGCTCTCAGGTTAGTGTTAAGCTTATTAAAATAAAAATTGAAGTATTCCTTACGATGTGCACAGCCGACAACGACTGAACCGCCCTTCTTCGGATTATTTTTGACTACGTAATTCACTGCTGAGCGGAATTCCGCTTTTTTGGGTTCCGGATTCTTATAATAGCCAAATATAAATATAAGATGTATCAAAAGATATACAATAAAAGCGCTAACCGCGATGTATTTGATTGTGGATTTAACAGGAAGTTCCGCCAGAGCCCTTACAGGAATCAGATAGGCAGCAGGTACTATAATCATTAAGTTCTTATAGGTAAGGACAGGTGCGGAAATCAAGGACTTAATATATAAAATTATAAACGGTACAAACAGCCATATTAAAATAAAATGCTCTGAAGACAAGCCTTTAAATACTAACGCATCATCATTTTCGTTTTTCTTGATCAGAAAATAAAAAAAGTAGATATATAGAAATGCTATTGGAGCTAAAACGAATAACGACCTGTTAAAAATTACCCCGAAGAAAAAGGGAGTAAAATACCATTCGGGGCGGGATATATAGTTATCATCCACTTTTAAATCACCCAAAAATCCGTTTATCCAAGGAATAAAACTCAATAATATTATCCCGTAGATAATTATGAAGACGGCAGCATTCTTTTTATCCGCGAACAAGACTATAAAAGCAGCTATTCCCTGTAAAAATATTAGAAAAGTGCCGAAATAATGCTGATAGACAGTAACCCAAGCAAGAAGTAAATATAAAACCAGTTCAAGCGGCTTGATCTTACTCCCGGAAAGTGAACTGCGCAATAGCTTTATCCAAAAATAAGTAGTCATTATAGCCATGAGAAATAAAAGCGAGTAAGGGCGGGCTTCCTGACTATAATATATAGGGAAATACAAAACCGCTGTCATGGATGAAGCAATAACACCTTCGACTTCGGAAAACAATTGCCTGCCGAGTAAAAACATTGCAGGTATAGCCAGAATCCCCCATATAACTGATGGAAGCCGCATGAGAAAGACGCTGTCGCCAATATATTTTTGCCAGAAGTACATGAATATATGATCCCCCGGCGGGTGAACATCGCCTTCGATGACGTGCTCGAACATTTGCGAAAGGTTTGTATCGTGAGTAATGAACCAGCGATCGAGTTCATCATTCCACATGGATTGATTTTCCAACCCATAAAATCTAAGCAAGGCGCCTAAAATTATATTTAATAAAAGTATGGCTAATATTATTGATCGCTTTTTGTCTGTCATTTAAATTTTGCTAAACTTATAAATCTCTCTAAACTTAAACAGTTATATACAAAAACTAAATTATACATTATTTTAATTATACCAAAATATTACTTAATTTTAAATTAGTCATTTGCTTACTTCGTATAAATTTTTATATTTATATACTTAAAATTTTAATATTAAACATTTCTACTGGAGAGAAATATGGCTAAGAAAATTAAATCCCGAAGGATAAACAGCCCGTTTCTAATAGGGATTTTCGTAATTGCTAGTGTGATCGTGACTTTAGGAGTGATCTTCTGGCTCAGCGCCCATGAATTCCTTAAGGAGCAAACACTTTACGTAACTCACTTTGATGGTTCTATCGAAGGACTGGAGCCCGGTTCAGCCGTTAAATATCAGGGAGTGCCTGTAGGAACTGTGAAAGAAGTGGGAGTAGCTCCTGACGGACGTCTTGTGGAAATAGTAATGCAAATCGATAAAAAAATTGAAGTAAATGACAGCCTGAGGGCTAAATCAGAATTTGCGGGGATTGCAGGGGGTAAGTTTATCCAATTGCACTACCCCAGCGATCCCAAGATGAGGCAGATGCACCCCAAAATTGATTTCAAAACAAAGCATCCGGTTATAAAATCTTCACCCTCTGGTCTTGATGAGATAGAAATAGCCATGCGCGACGTCATGCACGAAATAAAACTGCTGGAATTTCAAAAGATCTCCAATGAAACACTGAGATTTCTACAAACAAGTACTGAATTTTTCAGTAACAAGGAAATGTATCAGACAATCAATAACCTGAAAACAGCCAGCAGTCATCTGGCTGGCATAGTTCAGAAAGCAGATACGATGAAAACACTTGACTATATTGCTAATACCAGCAGCCGTCTGTATCAGACCTCCGAAGAGCTTAAAATATTTGCGAACAAACTTAATGATAAGGTGGACAGCCTAAGATTAGATACTTATATGAAAAATGCCTTCTCAAGATACGACACTACTATGGAACATACACAGCAGGTAATAGAGTCGCTGGGTTATCGTGTGGAATCAACATTGTTGGGCTTTTCCGAAGTTATGGAACAAATTAAAAACAGTAATCTGCAATTGCAGAAAACACTCAGGGCGATCAGCGATAATCCGTCGCAGATGTTTCTCAGCGAGCCGCCGCTGCCAGATGAATAAAGGGTAAACTTTTATTATATCGATATATTTGTCACGGAATTCTTTTAAAAAATTATTTTGGATATGTTAAAAATCTACAAGTCAATCAGCAATGAAGATCAATAAAAAGCTGCTGGAAAAATTATCCACTGCCAATCATGTTGCAGCTTTAACCGGCGCAGGAATATCGGCAGAGAGCGGAATAAAAACCTTCCGCGATTCCGACGGTCTCTGGACGAAGTTCAATCCCATGGAACTCGCCACTGTGGATGGTTTTATGAACAACACTGAATTAGTTTGGGAATGGTATAAACACAGGAAAGAAACCATTGGCAGCAAAAAACCAAATCCCGGTCATATAGCCCTCGCAAAAATGGAACAGCTTTTCACCGAATTCACATTGATCACCCAGAATATTGACAGACTTCATCATCGCGCCGGTTCGAAGAATATATATGAATTGCATGGAAATGTTGAGGATAACTACTGTTTCGATTGTAAAGAACCGTTTTACGGTGATACAAATTTGCCGGAAGGACAGATCCCGATATGTCCTGAGTGCGGCGGCAAGATACGTCCGGCAGTTGTATGGTTCGGGGAAATGCTGCCTGTTCATGCAATCAGAGGAGGTCAGGAAGCGGCAGCAAGGTGCGATGTTTTCTTTAGCATCGGAACTTCAGCGGAGGTATATCCCGCAGCTAATATACCCCTGATCGCCAAGCAAGCCGGCGCTTATGTAGTCGAGGTTAATCCAAAACCCACAGCAATTAGCACCTATATGGACGAGTGCCTCCTTGCACCATCAGGCGAAGCTTTGCCCCTGCTGCTTGATGAATTTGAAAAGTTTAAAAACGAACAGGAAAAAGTATGATAATTGGAATAGGTACGGATATAATAGAGATCAGCAGAATTCAAAACTCAATCGAAAAATACGGCGATAGATTCTTAAAACGGATATTTACGGAAACGGAAAAAAAATACAGCGAATCCTTCAATGAAAACAAATTTCAGCACTATGCCGCCCGCTTTGCGGCAAAAGAAGCTTTCAGCAAAGCGATCGGTACCGGGCTGACGCGCGGTTTCAAATTTCGAGAGATAGGAATCCGAAACGAAATAACAGGGAAACCGGTTGTTAATCTTGAGGGCGGGCTTGCTAAAAAATGGGGGCAATATAACGTGGAAATTTCACTTTCTCATACCGGCACTCATGCTGTCGCTTATATAGTGATCCATGAGAATCATTGAATCAAATTTCTTGCAAAGTCAAATTTCATTTAATAAATTGGTACATAACACAATGGAAAATATTATTAATTACACTGGGGATGTATAATGAAAAAAGCTATAATGGTAATTATTATATTAATGATTGGAATAAACTCTGCTATTGCACAAAAGGACGTCTCACAAAGTGAAGCCTATCCTTTTGGCATTGGACCTTTCTTTCTCTTCAAGGGCGGTGTAAATGCCAGTGATGTGCCTGAAGGTATAAAGAACGGTTTCAATTTTAACGGCATACCGGATATTGGAGCTGCATTTTATATTCCGTTCACAAAGGAAAATAACCTCGCTCTTGAAGTCGATTTGGCATATTCAAGATATACTTATGAATTAAAAAAAACCGGAGATGAGGATAATCCATGGTCAAACGAATTCGGGTTCATAACACTCGGACCGAGCCTCCATCTTTACGGCTTCCTGCTCGGATTCGAATTCGGCATGCCAATACATGCCGGCAGCGATGAAGATGCATTCGATTATAGCGTTAATGACATAGGCTTTTCCGCTGTTGTAAGAATTGGTGCAATGATCCCTGTTTATGCGGATGAATTTGGCAGATTGAATATTGACATTCGAGGTGCTTATTTTCTAACAGGATTATTTAGCGATGTTCCCGAATCCTGGGATGATTATAATCCTCACCCCGCATCCTTGGCTATCGGCATGAGCTATATTTTTAATATAACTCCAAATAAATAAAAATTTGTCGAAACAATTTTTATTTTATACGTATTTTTATTAAAATAGATTAATTAGTAAAAGGAATTTTCCGGAAAGCGATCATGAAAAGTTTCGCTAAAATATTGTGCTTCATATTACTGTATTCATCAGCAGTGGGAATACTCTATGCCGGGAATTCCATCATCAAAAAAGACTCCGTCAATATTGCAATTCTAAAGCTGGATTATCAAACCTATAAATATGAAGGTGCACACATTTCCTATCATGATCCATGCTTTGATTGCGACAAAGACAGCCTTCCGTTTGAAGTTGAATATCAGAAACCCGGCGACATCGGTTTTGTCAAGTTCAAATATTCTGAAACAGGAGAAACTGTTTTTAGCGGAGATATAATTTGGATGGGGATAGGCAAAATAAAGTATCCCGAGAAGTTTGAGGACTTTGATGATACCGATGAAAACAAGGTTCCTAAGCCGAAAGACCCCCGATATTATGATTTCTCAAATTATGCGGGTCTCAGTAAAAAGGACTATAAAATAAAAACTGATTCCGTCTGGAATGAAATTGAACACTTAAAATTAGTAAACTCTTTTAATGAGCATGATTACCGTGTCGGTTTTTTCTGTTATTCTCCCAGTGCCGGCGCTCAGGACCCGGTAAATGTCAAATGGATCGTATTCCTCTATTATGGCGGCGAGTCACCATCAAGGATCAAGGATATTTCAAATAATCCGAAATTTTTGAAAATATTTCCCAACCCCACGGAGAAATATATCATTATAAAAGTCATGAAAGAGCTCCCGTCAGACTATAAAGTTAAAATCTACAATCTGTTAGGTAAAAATATATACAATAGCACATTGAATTCAGGCTATGAAAAAATAGACCTTTCTTCCTATTCCAAAGGTGTTTACATTTTAGAAATCTCTGGTCCCGGCTATTCCGAGGTCGAAAAAGTCGTAATCCGCTAATCAACCGGACAACATAAGTGATAACAAAAAAATAGTAATTACGGGCGTTCAGAATGACGTTCCAAAGGTTTCGTCACTTATGAGGCAGCATAGGGACGTTTTTAGATAAGTTATCTGTTTTTTCCCACAAATGCAGTTTTTGTATTTTGCACCCGGGATTAAGTAATCATTCACTCTTTTCAGCAGGTTCCTTCCGAATATTCACGATCTTCTGTCTGAGCTGTTCCTCATCGCCTTCGCCGACATATACTTCATAAGTGAATTTATTATTCGATTCAAAATCAATAACAATTTTAAAAGGCACCTCCTTTTGCTCCACCGGCGCAACCGTTATACCCGCAAAAGTAAACTTATCTTTCGGCTTATTATAATTTCCGGCAGCTATTGATGGATAAGTACTCAAGTTATCGATCATGTGGAAAGTAAACTCCTCCTTATATTTATCAAAGCCAATCGTAATAAACGACGTGATCCCGAAAGCAGTAAAATCAATCTCACTATTGAATCTAACATACCTGCCCCCGAGAATTTGCTCTACATTGAGTTCACCTTTACCATAGTTAGCGGGTCCTTCGGTTTGAGGAATTTCACAGAGCTGCCGCCACGTCCCGACAAACCGCAACAAAAACTCATGCGCTTTGCCAGGCGTGACCAGATCCATCATCCTTTGTGATTCTCTTAGCTTTTCCTTATACCCTGCCTGACTTTTAGCTTCGATTCCTGCGACCAAAGCCGCGATCATAGCAGCCAACAACACTTGAATTACTTTTCTCATCGTTACATTCCTTCGCTATTATTATTCATCTTACCAAATCTAAAGATAATCATCATAGTCTATTAATACAAAACTTTAACCTTTTACCATTTACCTTTCACTTTATTTCTATTGACACAGAAAAAGCGGTTTCGTCTCAAAAAAAATTTTTTAAATACCTGACAAGACTATTTCCTGCTGTCCAACCACCCGATCATCTTTTAATAAAACAACTTACTTCCACCATTATTGTTGATCAACTACCTTTCCCAAAATTAATTTTTACTCATAATCAAAAAAGTTTGACACCAAAGAGTGCCGAAAAGCATAGTTATATATTACAGGATGACAAGAATTGTAAAAAAAGTTCTGTCTTCTAATTTATTAATTAAGATATTATAAAATTAGTAATGAGATACTTATATCGGTTGTTTTACCTATCAATTGAAATTTAAGAATTGTTTCCATTTTTACATGGGGAATGAGGGAATTATTTTCGGAGAATTTGATTAAAAAAATTGACAAATTTGTCAATTTTTGTTGGGTTTATACAACTCAATATAGAAATTATCACTATGCCAAATAGCAATTTTTTCTAATATTTAAATTATTTTCAAATTTTTTCAAATTTCTTTTTTTTTAAAAGAAAGTTTTGTATACTTTTTTTTAGAAGATTGAAAAATTACAAAACTATTTTAAAGGATTTTAATGGGGAGATAATTTATAAGCTGAGAAGGATTAATAAAAGTTAATAATTATTGGGAAAATAGTTTAAGACGGCGCGTGGAAGTAAGATGAAAAAAGGTCGGAAATAGAGAGAATCCCCCACATTAAGAAAATTGAATCAAATAAGGTATAGATGAAAATATATTAATTATTATGTATAAAAATTGAAAGGACAGCCGTGACAAAACAGTGATAATCAAGGCTCCGTAAAATTAGCACCGACGGAACAGAGCCCGCCGGCGCCGGTACTGATTGGGCGTCACCAATTGTAAATATCCCATTTACTTTCGCCCAATCAGTTGACTCCAATATAATAATTAATAATGTCAAATTCAATTGGAGTTAATTATGTTAACAAAATTCTCAAAACTGATGTTGATTTTTGCACTGATAATATCAACAGTAAAATTTAGCGAGGCTTATGACAGCAATGCATCGATCTCAAAAGAAAATGATGCGCATTGCGATTGTACAGGCGAGGTAAAATTTGCTTACTCGAACTGCCAATTTGGCGGATTGGAATACTCCTATGCATTGATGCAGGACGGTCAGATTGTCGAGGAAGGTGAAACACCATCATCAACCTTTGACAGATATATCACAGGGCTGTGTCCCGGAACTTACAATTTTAAAGCTCTTTATTCTTATACAGTTGATCAAAATGGAAATCCTGTATGGCAGATCTTAGACGACCAAGACATTACCATCGAGGGACCTGATGAATTCCTCGATGCAAATCTTATTGACTGGGGAGAGAAAATTCCTGACTGTTACGGAACAGGATGGGTTAATTTTACAGTCTCCGGCGGAAATCAGCCGGTAACGATATCATGGACTCGTAACGGAGATCCCTTTGATCCGCCGCATTCAGGTGACGGATATCATTCGGGTTTGCCAGGCGGTAACTACACAATTACAATAACTGATGCCGAAGGCTGCGAAGAGGTTCTTACTTTTACAATCGCCGATCAGTATCCGAAAATAGATTTTGACCTCGTTGTTGTAACTAAACCAGGCTGCGACGGTCCCGGGAGTTTGGGTAAGATCAGAGTTGTAAACCTTCAGGGGGTTTCCGGAGACATCGGTACGGATTATAATGTTGAATGGTGGAGAAACGGTATAATAGTAGACTATGATATTTTAGAAAAAGATGATTGTGACGAAGCAAACTGGTGTGTAAAGGTAATTAACAACAATAATAATTGTTATGAAACAAAATGTGTCGATTTGGAAGCAGTAGAAACACCACTTGAAGTTGATTACGAAGTCTATCATGCCGGATGTAATTCTCCAAATTCAAAAGGATGGATAGAACTCGATGTTGTTTCCGGAACACCTTCCTATACTTATCATTGGGATCACGATCCGAGTAACAACACAAACAGAGCGGAAGATCTTGAACCGGGGACTTATACCGTTACAATTACAGATGCTAATGGTTGTTCCAAAACACTCGAAATCACAATCGAACAGGTGCCAACATTACAATTTGATCTGACAATCAGGGATGTTCATGACTTAGATGGTAACTGCGATTACTCATTATGTAGGGTTGCTAATTTAGTAGGTACCCCTCCATTTACAATAACATGGGATTCGGGAACACCTACAACAGGTGATCAGAACAAAATTAATGAATTCCCTGCTACCCATAAAGTTACAGTTGTTGATGGTAATGGCTGTGTTTATGAAGAGACCATAACAAATGAGGATTGTCAACCAAGCAGTTGGGGCGGCGTAAGTGTTAATCCAAATCCTGCTGATGACATTTTAAATGTATTAATTGATCAATACCAACCCGCGGTAATTGATCTCGATCTATTTGATTTGGATTTCGGACAGGTTTACCATTCCAACGAAGGATATCATACTCCTGGTCTGAACGAATTTCAAATAGATATGTCGCCGTATCAGCCTGGCGCTTACTATCTCGTTGTAAGCTATAACGGTGAACCGGATTACACGGTTCTGATTATTAAAGAATAAATTGATTTAGCGGCGGCTATAATTAGTCGCCGCTTATAATTTTATTTTTAATGCAGTTTATAATAATGAAGCTTTCAATACCAATAATCTTATTAATCGTTTTAAACACGTTTATAGTTAACGCCCAAATAGATGACGTAAAATCTTTCATAGATAATGGAAACTTTGAAATTGCTGATGGTTGGGGTAGTATTGGTGATTTGAGTGATCCAACAGGATATTGCTATTTTAATAAATTTATTAAATATTGGTACGGATGTGGTACTCCTGATGTATACTCAAAAGAAGTTCCTGATACATCTTTTTTTTATTTTACTTATGGAATACCTATATTAGATAATTATCCTTATTCATACAATCCAAATACATGGGATAAAGATATAATTAATAAATATTATGTTAGAATGGCTTTCGCTACTTATTCCGGGCATAGCGGAGGTGAACATATTTCCCAAAAATTTAAACAAGAATTAACAATAACAAAAAAATATATATATGAATGTTATGTATTAATAAAAGAAAATATACCTGAATATCATTTTAAAAAAACTAAACTGCTGGTTTATTTGGATTCTTTTAGACCTGATCTTTCCCAAAGTTTTCCTAATACATTCATAGGTACACATTTAACTAAAAAGCAGCAAATAATTTATAACGAAGTTATCCCTCAAAATAAGTGGGTTCATATTAAAAGCAAGCCGTTTTCAGTGAAAGATACTTCTCTGCAATTTCTGACAATAGGGGGAGATCCAAGAAATTTACCGATAGTATATGAAAAAGATAAGATCATGCACTATGACGCTTATTTGGATAATGTAATTTTCCGCGAAGCTTCCGTCGGCTTAACATCCTTCCTCGATAACCAATTCCCCTGCCCCGACGATACTGTCACTTTCAGATTCAAATTATGGAAAGATTATCCCGAGTTTAGCGATACACTAACCGTGATAGACTCCCTCCCACAGGGTTTAACCTATCTTTCCGGCGATTTCCGGTATAAGGATGGTAAACTGCTTTCAGTAGTGTATCCCGAAGATTTCGGCGGCAGTGATTCTCTTAATTTATATTTAAAGGCTCTTACCAATCCGGACGCTTTCGAATATGACACTCTTCTGAATAAAGTATATTTCGAAGGCGTTGCGCCCGAAAACCGCGGCGCTTTCGGCAAATACAGGAACGTTCTGTTTCCCGGCAGAAAAACAGTATCGGTGGAGAAAAAGATCGAATTGCCCGTCTGCCGAAATAAACCCGTTAAAATCACTATCGATATCAAAAACCTCATCGATAAAACCAACATCTTAACCGTTTACGAAACAAATAAGGGAACATTAAAGATCCTCGACAGCACTGTAACTATCGACGGAACCAGACGCTTTAAAGGCATGAAGGAAGGTCAATACGTCAATCTCGATAGCGCCGAGTTGAATTTCTATAATTTGAGATTAGATAAGAAATCAATGATACACGGTAATTCGGTTCGAATCGAGTACGAGGCAAAAATAATCTCAGAAAATGACAGCATTTACAGCATTACCGAAGCTCGCCCCGAAAGCTATGGCTGCGCTGTTTTCAACGAAATTTACGAAAAGATTGCTTCCGACGGCGTCATAATAGACCTGCCTGAAGATACGGCATCCTGCAAACCGGTGATACTCAGCGTCAATCCGAATTATTCTCAATATATTTGGTCAACCGGAGAATATACCAATGAAATTTATGTTGATAAGTCAGGCAAATACTATGTGGATGTTTTCGATGATTTCGGCTGCATGAATACCGACTCCGTCGATGTTTTCATCGAGCCTAAAAGGCAGGTTCAACTTTCGCCGGATTCTCTAACAGGTGAACCAGGTGACAAAATTAACTGCAGCCTGATACTTGATTCGGCAGGAAGAGGCATCCACAGAGAGAGAACATTTCATTGCATTTTATCAATAGACAAAGAGATGCTAAGCCTGTTTTCCACATCAAATAATGCTAAACTCATCGATAAAAGCGGCGATAGAGAATATTATGAACTGACCGGCAAATTCACTGAAGATGACACCACTGAAAACACAATATTGAATGAATTCAAGTTCACTATAGAGTCAGCGGGCAGACTGCGAACACAGATCCGCATTGATACTTTTTACCTTGACGACTGCACAGATAAAAACTCAACAGCTGAATCAGAATTATTTATAGGCAACAGCTTAAGCGGTGCCGAGAGGTACGATTCCTTAACAAACGAAGTTACATTGTACAATTTCCCCAACCCATTCGAGGAAACCACTACCGTCATTTTCGAAGTAACGCAAAAAAGTCATGTTAAACTTTATCTTTCGGATGTTATGGGCAATCGTATAAAGAATATTATCGAAGGTGAAGCCACTCCCGGCGCGTACAAATTAACCTTGCGGGAAAAGAATATAAGCTCGGGCGTATATTTACTTCATTTAATAGCTAAAGATTATTATCATACTGTTGTCAGGGTGAGGAAAATTTTATGCATCAAATAAACCAATCTCACTAATCCGGTTAAACCTGAATATTATATAAGAAAAGTTGATTGTACTCGTAATCCTCGCAACAAAGTGCTTTAGCACTTTGCATCTTTGCTACTTTGTATCTTTGTAACTTTGCAAAACATCTGAAAACTTCGGATATGCAGCAAGCTAAAGCTTGCTGTTGCAAGATTTGCTCACCTCTCAATATGCAGCAAGCTAAAGCTTGCTGTTGCAAGATTTGCTCACCTCTCAATATGCA
>CAZXYS010000004.1:142387-156756 GCA_964645005.1 uncultured Hyphomicrobiales bacterium
GCAAGCTAAAGCTTGCTGTTGCAAGATTTGCTCATCGCCCAAACTCCTCCACCATCTTCGGAAACTCCTTCAGCAGAGCGTCCAGCTTATCGACATCTTTTCCTCCGGCGGTCGCCATGTGCGGCTTACCGCCGCCGCCGCCGCCGATCACCTTTGCCGCCTTGCCTACGAGACCGCCCGCCGGGTGACTCTTCTTCAGGTCATCCGTCACCGTACACACAAGCTGCACCTTGCCGTTAGCCACATTCGCGAGCAACCCTACACCTTTCTCTTTTAGCTTATCGCGCAGGTTCTCCGCCGCATTCCGCATCTGATCAACGTTATCCATCTCTACCTTCTTAGTCACAACGCGGATATCTCCCGCCGAGACAGCCTCCTTCAGCATATCATCCACATCGCTTTTGACATCCTGCACCTTCATCTTGGCGATAGTCTTCTCCAGCTTCTTGATCTTATCATTCAGTTCCTGTGCGAACATATCCTTCTCACGCAGCTTCTCTTCCTGCTTCTCGATGTATTTCTCCACGCCTTTCCCGGTCACAGCCTCGATACGCCTTATTCCGGCAGCTATCGACGACTCCGAGATAACCTTGAACAGCCCAATCTCATTCGTATTGCCCACATGCGTGCCGCCGCACAGCTCCCGCGCAAAATTATCCATCGACACCACGCGAACAACATCTCCATACTTCTCCCCGAAGAACATCTTGATTTCATCACTCTTCTGCGCCGCATCAAGCTCTACGACCTGCGTATTCACATCAAGCCCCTCGAGGATCTTATCATTCACAATATTCTCAATTTTTCTTATCTCTTCATCGGTGATCTTCTCAAAGTGGCTAAAGTCAAACCGCATATAATCCGGTGCCACCAGCGAACCCGACTGCTGCACATGATTCCCCAGCACCTGTCTCAGTGCCTCATGCAGCAAATGCGTCGCCGAGTGATTCCGCATAATATCTCGGCGCCGCTCGGCATCCACTTTCGCCAGCGCATACTCGCCTACAAGCTCTTCCACATCCCTGTCGCAAAAGTGAATTATCGCCTCGCCCGATTTCTTCACGTCATACACGAGGTATCTCTCGCCGCCGAGCACAATCTCGCCCGTGTCAGCAACCTGCCCGCCGCTTTCCACATAAAACGGCGACCGGTCCATCGCTAACTGATTACCATCTACATATAGCACCTTCCCTTCCGACTCGAGTTTATCATACCCAGTAAACTCCGTCTCAGCATCGATCTCCGGCAGCTCTACCTCCTGCGCCTGCACCTTCCGCGCCGCACGCGAACGCTCCCGCTGCTGCTGCATATTCTCTTCGAAGCCGTCCGTATCCACCTTCAGTCCTTTCTCGCGAGCCATCAACTCCGTCAGATCCAGTGGAAAACCAAACGTATCGTACAGCAGGAACGCATCCTTCCCCGGCACGACGTCCGCGCAGGACTTCTCCAGCTCCGCTGCGATACTCTCGAACTTCTCTATACCGCGCTCCAGCGTCTGCAGGAAATTTTCCTCTTCGCCTTTCAAAACCTTCTCGATCGTCTCCTTTTGCTGGTCAATCTCTGGAAAATGAGTTCCCATCACATCTATCAGCACCGGCAACAGTTTATATATCACCGGCTCATTTAATCCAAGATTCTTCGCATACCGCGACGCCCTTCTCAGTATCCGCCGCAGCACATAGCCTCTGCCTTCATTTCCCGGCAGAGCTCCGTCGGCAATAGCAAAACTCAGCGCCCTGATGTGGTCAGACATCACGCGCATCGCAATCCCCGTCGGATCACTCAACTCATCCGAATACTTCCTGCCGCTCAGCTCCTCGATCTTCCGAATCAGCGGCATAAACAGGTCCGTATCATAATTCGACGCCTTCCCCTGGATCACGCTGCAAATACGCTCGAAGCCCATACCCGTATCCACATGTTTCGCCGCCAGTTCCTCGAACGTCCCATCCGCCTTCCGGTTAAACTGGATAAAAACGAGGTTCCAGATCTCAATCACCTCCGGCTTTCCTGCATTCACAAGATTCTTGCCGGACAGATCGGGCGTCCTGTCGAAATGGATCTCACTGCACGGACCGCAGGGTCCCGTTTCGCCCATCTCCCAGAAATTATCAGTCTCATCGAACCGTTGAATTCTTTCATCCGGCAGGAACCTCTGCCACAGTTCGTAAGCTTCATCATCAGTCCTGAAGACAGTCGCAATCATCCGTTCCTTATCGAGCCCCCAGACTCCCGTGAGCAGTTCCCATGCCCATTCGATCGCTTCTTTCTTATAATAATCGCCGAAGCTCCAGTTCCCGAGCATCTCGAAGAAAGTATGGTGGAACGTATCAACGCCCACTTCTTCCAGATCATTATGTTTTCCGCTCACGCGGATACACTTTTGCGTATCGGCGGCGCGGTTATAGTCCCGTTTCCCGGCGCCGAGGAACACATCTTTAAACTGATTCATTCCCGCATTCGTAAACAGCAGCGTCGGGTCGCCGTGCGGGATCACCGGCGCGCTCGGCACAATCCTGTGCTCTTTCGCCTTAAAAAAGTCAAAAAACGACTGTCTCACATCATTCGAAGTCATAATCCTATCCTTGCTATTGCCATCGTTGACAAAAAAATAAGTTTAACTAATAAAATTCGTAATATTTTAAAGTATTTATAGCGGATTTATTTTATCGGTTTCTTAAAATTACCCCTTAAAAAAGTGGGACAAAGGGGGTTGTATTATTTCCTAATTCGTAATTGAATGAACGCCGCTGTGGGAAAAACAGTTGCGGTAAAATCAAACAATCTAAAATCGTCACCAGCATCATTAACTAAGATATATTAATTGTCAAGACTACTAGCAAAATACTACTTGTACATGTTACTTCTCTTTACTCATGTTTGTATATTGACTCAATATTTACTAAATTGAGATATATTGATAATAATGAAATTCGACTTTTAAAAAATGAAGCACAAAATAAAAATTGGCGACTATTGTTAAATTAAATCATCAATGTTATAGTAATTTAAAAGCTTAAAGATTCTGGATTAATAAATGAATGCTTTAATCAAAAATACCTTTACTGATACTGAAACAATAAGGAAATTACAGTATAAACTCCCAAAACTATTTCAAATAGCTGAACTTGAGAGCTCACGTGCTGGGAAAGTTGGTATGGAAGTAGGTTCTTTAAGGGAAAGGATTATAGTAGCATTTCTCATTCACAAATTTGGCTACGAAAATATCAATACTGAAATACCGATAACTGAAACAGTAATTGATGTCATTTTGTACGATATACCAATTTCTATCAAGACAATCACTGGGAAAAATTTTAGTGGTGTTAAGCTTATTTGGACAGTTGATTCTCAAAAAGTTATAAATTTTAAAAATAATTATACACCTGATTATGATATGATTTTCGTCCAGATTAATTGGAATAGTATGGGTGGATTTTATTATATTCCAAAAGAAGTACAACGTGAAGTATATAATAACTTCGGCAAAGATAGTTACATAAAACTTCCAAAAGTTGGTACAAATCCTCGTGGTGTTGAAATAACAGCAAAAGCACTTAGGGAAATTTCGAATCATCAAGACACAATATTTATTGAAATAGACTGGGAAAAAGAAGAAATTGAATTCAATCCTTTTAAAAGGTGGGAAGAACTATGGGAACAGGAATTATAAAAGAAAAAAGAGGTAGTCAAACTAGTAGTTTTGGTACCGTTGGAAGAATCAATCATGATTCTTCAAAATTTTACAACTCTAAACTATACTCAAGTTATGAAAATAAAAATATTGAAAAAAATAAAGAAAATGATTTTCCTAAGGAATTATTAAACAAGATAATCCTGGGAAATGCAGAGAATATGAATGAAATACCTGATAATTCACTTCATTTAATGATTACTTCACCACCTTATAATGTATCAAAGGTTTACGATGAGGACTTAAGTCTTGACGATTATCTAAGCATTCTGAGAAATGTATTTTCCGAAACCTATCGCGTCTTAGTAAATGGCGGACGTGCATGTGTTAATATAGCAAATATAGGTAGAAAACCGTATATTCCATTAAGTGATCATATTTCTCATATTATGCTAGATATTGGATACAATATGAGAGGTGAGATAATTTGGAATAAAGGCGCTGGTGCAGGTGTATCAATGGCATGGGGAAGTTGGATGTCAGCTTCTAACCCAGTTCTCAGAGATATCCACGAATATATATTAGTTTTTAATAAAGGGGAATATAAACGAAAGCAGTCTGAAAAAGAGAATACAATAACAAAAGAGCAATTCATGGAATGGACAAAATCTGTTTGGCACATGAATCCTGAATCTGCAAAAAAAGTCAAACATCCGGCGCCATTTCCTGAAGAACTTCCGTATAGACTTATTCAACTTTTTACTTATAAAAATGACATAGTATTAGATCCTTTTATTGGTAGTGGAACTACAGCAGTTTCAGCTATAAGATCTAATAGATCATTTATTGGATATGATATCAGCGAAGAATATGTAAAAATTGCCGAAAACAGACTACAAGGAATAATGGATCAATCAGAACTGTTTTAGTTACGAAAAGGTACCAAATGACTGCCAGCCAATTTAAATTCGACCGCCGGCGCATCGAAATCCTCGACCGCCAAATCGACACCCTCGTCTACGAATTGTACGGATTGACCGAGGAAGAGGTGAAGATAGTGGAAGGGGGAACGTGATGAATACAAGCATTACAGAAGACCTCTTTCCCAAATTCCGATTTGGGAAAGACACTTTCCCTCAAAGTTGCACTTTGATTATCTCCCGTCTCCGTCGGTTGTTACAACCGACGAAATCCCTCATAGTTTACTTATACTTTCAAATTTCATGTTGTAAAATGCCTTAATAATTACTATTTTTGATTAGATCTTTTTAAAATTCACAAGCATGTATCTTTAAAATAAAAAAATTAATATGAGGATTTTTTATGCAAAATAATACTTACATATCTGCCAAAGATCTACTTTATCAAGGAATCTTAAATATGATCAAAAAGTCACAAATTCAATTACAACCAGTATTTGAGGCATTAACCAATTCATTAGAATCACTTGAGGAAACTGAAAAACGAGAAAAAAAAGAAATTAAAATTTATGTATATTATACAAAATCATTATCATTATATGAAGAATATTATTCTTTTGAGAAATTAATTATAAAAGATAATGGGATAGGTTTTACCGATACTAATTTTGATAGATTTAGAAAATTTAAAGATAATTCTAAAGGCTTTAAAAACAAGGGTTCTGGAAGAATACAATTATTACACTTTTTTAACAAAAGTATTTATAATAGTTTTTATCAAAACGGCTTAAATTATAAAGAAAGAAAGTTTATTGTATCTAAATCATCCGAATTTTTGAAAAACAATGCTATAATTTTTCATGAATATACTCGCGATTCAACAGATAGAAAACAAGAAACCACCCTAGAATTAATTGATTTATTAGATGAAATGGATCAAAAATTTTATAATGATTTAAGTTTATCAGCTTTAAAGAAAGAAATAATTGATCATTATATCTTATATTTCTGTTTTAAAAAAGAAAACTTGCCTAGTATTATATTAAAACGTTATGAGGATGATAAAGAAGCTGAAATACTTGATATAAATGATAATGACATCCCAGATACTGACAAATCCACTGAATTCGATATAAAGTATTCAAAATATGATATTGAAAAAGGTGAATTCAATAATGTTGATAAGTCTGAAACTTTTAAAATTAATGCCTTTAAATTGCACTCAGAGTTATTAAAAGAAAACCAGCTTAAATTGACAAATAAAGATGAAATAATTGAAAAGCCATTAGTAAATCTAGATAGTCTATCATCATCGGATAAAATTGATAATAAACGATATTTGTTTTTAATTTCAAGTAATTATCTTGATACTATTGGCGATGAAACTAGGGGCGAATTAAATATTAGAAGTAAAAAAGAAATAAAAAATGAATATGAGAAGAATTTATCACTATTCAATAATGAGGTAATTTTATTAGATGATATCGATGAAATTGCAAATGATAATATTAATAACTTATATCCTGAAATAAATGACAAAAAAGAAGAACAAAAACATGAACTAGAAAAATTGCAGAAGATGTTCTTACTTGATCCAAAAAAAATGAGTAAAACTAGAATAAAGTTGAATGAAAATGATAGTGATATTTTAAAAAAATTTTATAATTATGATGTTGATATTTTAGCCAAAAATGACGCAGATATAAAGAAACAGTTTGACAGGCTAGAAGGTCTTAATCCAAGTGCTGCAAACTATGTTAATGAACTGGAATCAATTGTTGATGATTTATCAATAGTAATTCCAAAACAGAACAAAAATGAACTTTCTCAATATGTTGCTAGAAGAAAACTATTACTGGAATTATACAATAAAATTTTAGATTCTAATCTTCAAATTCAAATCCCAAATGAAAGAAATATTGATGAAAAATTATTACATAATTTGTTATTTCAACAATCTTCAGATAATCCTGAAAGCAGTTCTTTATGGATAATTAATGAAGAATTTATATATTTTAAAGGAACTTCTGATAATCAAATTAGAAATATAACTATTGATGATATACCAATAATACGCGAAGACCTTAATGATGAAGAAAAGAAATATATTAATGATCTAAATGAATCTAAATTATCAAAATCTCCTGATGTACTTTTATTTCCTGATGAAAGCAAATGTATAATTATTGAGTTTAAAAATCCCAATACAAATGTATCTAAACATTTAAACCAAATTAATCAATATGCTACAATTATTAGGAATTTATCAAAAGATGAATTTTGTTTTCTATCTTTTTATGGATATTTAATTGGTGAAAAAATAAGTTCAAATGATATTAGAGGATATGATCCTGAATTTGTAGAGTCATATCATTTTGATTATCTTTTCAGGCCAAGTAGAAAAGTTGCAGGATTAATAAATAACAGACAAGATGGTAATATATATACTGAAGTAATTAAGTATTCTACGTTACTTGAAAGAGCTAAAAAGCGTAATGAAATCTTTATTAAATTATTAGGTTTACAGGTATAGTTGTTATTATGATATTCAATACTTCCTCCCAACCCTCCTGCGTTGGAACCCATAGCTGACGCTCCCGCGTCACTCCCAACTTAAAATTTAGAACTCAAAACTTAGAACTCTCATAGCCGGTAGCCTGTAACCAGCAGCCTGTAGCCATCCCCCGTTGGAACCCATAGCTGACGCTCCCGCGTCACTCCCAACTTAAAATTCAGAACTTAAAATTTAAAACTCTTATAGCCAGTAACCTGTAGCCAGTAACCCGTAGCCGTAGCCGTTCGCCCCTATAAAAAACTTTAGCCTTTAACCATAACCTTAATTCAAAACACCATATTTTACAAACCATCCAAATATTATCTCAACTCCATCTCAGGATATTTTCCGGACAGTTTCCTTGTCGTTACATTCAATCATAATTATATTGCCTGTAAAAAACCCAAAACGAAAGGAAAAGCAATGACCCAGACACAAAGATTTATCAACCCAGGGGTTTACCCCTGGGTCCTTCCTTACTGCCGGACAGGTCCTGAATTGAGCCACCCTATCAACCCGGCTGTTTACCCCTGGGTCCGTCCTTAGGCATGGTCAGCACGTCAATTAACCTGACACCGTTGATACCACCTAAAAACAGGTATCAAAAAGCACCACAATCCATCGAATATCGCACTGATGCTAACAAAATAGGTGAGACCAATAACGAATCCGTGGTATCGAAAAAAAGACACCGGGGTATTAAAAAACTAAACCGGGATATTAAAAATGAAATGCTTAATAACAACAGTTCCCTTCTTTACCCCCTCCTTGATTAAGGAGGGGGTAAGGGGTGGTTATTTCACATTAGGTTCCGTCATCTTTTCAGGTCTGACTTTTTCGTCGAATTCTTCCGCTGTGAGAATTCCCAGCTCGACAGCCGCATCCTTAAGAGTGCCGCCTGTTTCGTGGGCATGCTTGGCTATTTTAGCCGCGTTATCATAACCGATATGCGGATTCAGAGCCGTCACCAGCATAAGCGTATTCTCGAGGAAGCTCTCAATTTTCGCATTATTAGGCTCGATGCCCTCGGCACAGTACTTATTGAACATTGTCATCGTGTCGGAAAGCAGCCGCACACTTTGCAGGAAGTTATAGATCATCACCGGCTTAAAGACATTAAGCTCGAAATTACCCTGCGAACCGGCAAAATTGATGGCAGCGTCGCTGCCCATAACCTGGACAGCCACCATCGTCATAGCTTCCGACTGCGTGGGATTGACCTTGCCCGGCATGATCGACGAGCCAGGCTCATTCGCCGGGATCAGCAGTTCGCCAAGTCCGCAGCGCGGACCCGAAGCCAGCCAGCGGACATCATTGGCAATTTTCATCAGCGATGCCGCCAGCGTTTTCAGAGCACCATGCGCGAAGACGATAGCATCGTGTGCCGCCAGCGCTTCAAACTTATTCGGTGCCGAAACAAAGGGCAGCCCTGTAATATCGGCAATTTTCTTAGCCGCTTTCTCGGCGAACTTTACGTGTGTATTTAAGCCGGTACCCACAGCAGTTCCGCCGAGAGCTATCTCATAAAGCCCCGGCAATGCAAGGTTCACACGCTCTATCGCCTTATCCAACTGCTGCACATAACCCGAGAATTCCTGACCCAGAGTCAGGGGCACAGCATCCATCAGATGCGTCCGCCCAACTTTGATAACATCCTTGAATTCATCGGATTTCTTTTGCAGGGTCAGCCGGAGAACAGCCAGAGCAGGAAGGAGGCGGTTGTTCAACTCTTCCGCAGCGGCGATATGCATAGCCGTTGGAAATGTATCATTCGAACTCTGTGATTTATTCACATCGTCATTTGGATGGACAGGCTGCTTGCTGCCCATCTCACCGCCTGCAATCTCGATAGCGCGGTTGGCAATAACTTCGTTCGTGTTCATATTCGACTGAGTCCCCGAGCCCGTCTGCCAGACAGAAAGCGGGAAATGCTCATCCAATTGCCCGTCGATAACCTCGTCGGCAGCCTGCACGATAAGCTTCTCCTTATCTTTCGGCAGCAGCTTAAGCTCGGAATTGACTATAGCAGCAGCTTTTTTCAGAACACCCATACCGCGGACAACGGCACGCGGCATTGTCTCTTCACCGATAGCAAAGTGAACCAGCGATCTCGCAGATTGCGCACCCCAGTATACATTTGCCGGAACTTCAATTTCGCCCATGGAATCTTTTTCAATACGTGTCTTCATACTTTACCCATTATTTTTTTAACATTCGAATTATTGGAAAGTCAAATATGAATAAAAATACAAATTATCGGCTATATATTGAAATTAATATTGTAAGAATTTATTTATCCCTTTCTCACATATATCGAACCAAGGATCGGATCAGCAGAATTGATATTTATTATTCTTTCAATATTTTTCTCGGTGAGCTGATTTCCTGTAGTCATAAGCTTCATTCCCGAATTTGTGATAATATCACGAGTGATGATCATCCCTTCAGCAAGATTTTGAAGATTAACGGCTGTTTCGTTCGGATCATATTCCTCTTTAATTACGGATTTTACATAGTGTTCCATTAGAATCACTACGCGGTGGTCGTAGAGCCGCTTGACCTCCGATTTAAGAATTTCCAGGATCTCGCGTGGTTTCTTATTTTTGTAAGTGCGAAGGATTTCATAATCGAGAGCTGCACGAATAATCCTCGATCCGAACGGAATCTGCCATGATTGTATCCTCTCCGGGAAACCGCTTCCATCAAAGTTTTCATAAAGGTGGTAGAGAATATCGCCCACATCTTTGAATCTGCGCACACTCGACACTATATCTCTCGCTGTCGAGGGCACCTGGTACATGATCTTATCCGTCGGCTGCCCATACAACTGAACAGGATTATCTATCATATCGTCGGGCAGGAATATCTTCCCTGCCTGAGACAGGTAAGCAGCAATCTCAATATCTCTGATTTCATCGGTTTCGAATTCTGCAAGCTGTTTGGCAATCCATACCGAAGCCTCGGAGACCCGCTTAAGCATTTCAAAGGAGGATGGTATACGCACCTGCAGGAATTTGACAGAGAGCTTTGTCATATCCTGGATATCTCTTTCAAGCTCTTCTGCAAGCTCCATAAGAAGTTCATTTTCTTCCTTTATTTGAAGCTGCATATCAATAACTCGCTTTGCCGACTTCATCCGGGCTGCCAATTCATCATCATGCACGGGTTTGGTAAGGTAGTCATTGGCTCCGAGATGCAAAGCCTCCAGACGTCGCTGTCTGTCAACATCAGCAGTCAACATTATAAAATAAATATCATCAAATTCCTCTTTGCTGCGCACTCTTTTCAGGAGATTAAGTCCATCTATCTCAGGCATAGAAATATCAGCAAAGACAATCATCGGATGATTCTGGTTTATAAGCTGCCAGGCTTCACTACCGCTGCTTGCAATAAGGAATTCCACATCCTGAAACGTTTCGGAGATTTGCTTTTTCAGATTCAGGAGGATGTCCTTGTCATCATCAGCGATCAGGATGGATACTTTCTTTTTCATTGTGTTTCCGCTTTCTCCTTGAATAATTCTCTAGCGTTCAGATTGCGTATTAAAATACTCACGCGTCTGTTAGATATATCAAAAGGATTATCCGGATTGTTCAGCTTGCGGTCCGCATAACCTGTTACCTGGGTTATTTGCCCTTCCCAGAGCCCGTTTTTTTGGAGAACATTTCTAGCAGTGTTTGCTCTGTCAGTGGAAAGTTCCCAATTGGTGTATCGCGACTCTTCGGAATAAGTACGACTGTCGGTATGCCCTTCAATCTCGACATTATTTGGCAGCTTACCAATTTCCTCTGCTAAATGAGTGAGTATTTCCACCGCCCTAGGATTCAATTTTGCGCTGCCAACCTTAAAAAACAAAGATTCCGAAGATTCTATAAGTTCTATCCTGAGTCCTTCATCTGTCATTTCAAATTTTAATGCGTCGATTAATTTTTTGAACTCGGGCTTTTCCTCCTGCAATTTTTTGAAATATTGCCGAAGTTCTTGTCCCTTTTCTTTTAATGCTTCCGCATAAGCGATACTGTCTTTAATAGCCTGTTGCTTGAGTTTACTGACAATTGTATCAGCCATTTCCTTGTCGAATGAAATTGTAAAGTCACCTCTTCCTCCTGCTGTACCTTCATCGCCTGTGCCTGGACCTGCCGGCTTCAAATTAAGATCAACTGCTAACGGTTTGCCTGTAAAAAAGTTAAAGTCAGAGGGATTGGTAAAATACTCACTGACTGCTTTTTTTACTTCTTCGCTTGAAGCAAGGATCCACATAACTATAAAAAATGCCATCATAGCTGTGACGAAGTCGGCATAAGCCACCTTCCAGGAACCGCCGTGGTGACCGTGACCACCGTGTCCTTTTTTCTTTTTTATTATTATCGGTTCTTCTTTTCTCTTTTGATCTTTTTCTTCGTCAGCCATAATTTACCTCGAAATTATTTTGTCGCTTTCATGGCTTCTTCTGTTTCATTGAAAGTAGGTCTATGATCGGGATCGATCGATCTTCTGCCGTATTCAACAGCTACTGGTGCGGGTGCACCCTTGGCGAAGGATAAAAGCGATGCTTTAATTGCTTCTATATATCTTGTCTCGACTTCGACGTTGTTCTGCATATTTTTCCCGAGAGGACCTACAACTCCATAAGACATTAACACACCCAAAAATGTTCCTACCAGAGCTGCTGCTACACTTGCTCCAACAGCCTCGGCGCCTTCGCTTATCTGTCCCATCGTTATGATTATTCCCAGAACAGCAGCAACAATACCAAGCCCCGGGAATGCATCTGCCAGCGTAATGACTGCATTGGGCGGTTTTTCTTCTTCCTCTTTTAGTGTTTCAAGGTCGATATCCATAAGCTCTTCCAGATCATGAGCAGGTACACCACCGCTTAAAACAATTTTCAGTGTATCTGTTAAAAAAGCTACTCCCATTTCATTTTGCAGGAATGAGGGATACTTGGAAATAATAGCGCTGTTTTCCGGTTCTTCAACATGGCTTTCCAAAGCGATCAATCCTTCACGTTTTGCAAATTGAAATAATTCATATAATAATTGCAATAATTCGATATATGATTGTTTATTTACCTTTGGTCCTTTTACTGTTTGGATCAATCCTGAAAAAATCCTTTTGAACACAGGAAGTGGATTCGCTACAAGCAAAGAACCCAGACCGGCGCCTAAAATTATTATAAATTCATTGATTTGTAGCAATACTCTAAGATCTCCATGGTGCATGGTGTATCCTATAATAAGGCTTGCAAATACTAACACAATTCCGATGATCACAATCATACCGGGGTCCTTCCGAAGATTATAGTAACTATTTCCTTATACATTGCCATTTTATTTATTTGAAATTATTCATGTTTATTTAATTTTTCGATAACCGTATTTCTGCCCGGCTCCAGGTCAAGCGCTTTTTGCCAGGCTTCGACAGCTTTCTGCTTCTT
Source organism: uncultured Hyphomicrobiales bacterium (assembly GCA_964645005.1). GTDB lineage: Bacteria > Bacteroidota > Ignavibacteria > Kapaibacteriales > UBA2268 > CAZXYS01. The sequence goes on from CAZXYS010000004.1 coordinate 154,933, forward strand.
GTCGAGTTTGATGTATATATCGCCAAGATGCTCGTAAACTTCTGCACTGGCATCCCCTGTATCAATAGCTTTTTGTGTGTATTCGAGTGCCTCCTCGTAATTTTCGAGGCGGTATTGTATCCAGCCGTATGTGTCAAGATATGCAGAATTATTTGGTTCTGCGTTAAGTGCTATCTTACTCATCTCGAGAGCTTTCTCGAGGTTTTGCCCTCTCACCGCCATAGAATAAGCATAATTATTTGATACAAGCGGATTGTACGGATCTAAACTTAATGCCTTTTTGTACGCCATATCCGAGCTGTCCGAAATACCCAATCTATCATAAACAATACCCAATTGAGCCCAAATATCCGCATTAGAACTATCTATTTTTAAAGCTCTATTCAATGGTTCAAGAGCTTTTTTAAGACTGTCTGCACTTACAAGAGCTATTCCCTGAAATAGCGGAAACCTGTGATCATCGGGGAATTTATCCTCGAATTTACGAAATATTTCCGTTGCTTTCATATAGTCTTGCTTGTCCATATAAAATATGCCAATTTGGAGGGGCACGTCAGCGGCACTGTCGGAAATTGTGAGTACGCGATCGAGATACAAATCCCTTTTTGAAGTGTCGCCGGTTTTGTCATATAGATAGCCCGTTAGCATTTGCAGGCGCCAGTCGAATTTAAATCTACCGCCTGCCATTTCAAGGAAGCGCTCGGCATATGGTACTACTGTAGAACTTGTATCTTCGTATAAAGCTGATCCTACTGTACCGTAACAAGTGGGCAATTGATCGGGTGATAACGTCCGGTCTAGTTTATTGAGAAAATTCAGAGCATGTTCATATTTGTTCTCTTTCAAATAATTATCTAATATAGAAAGGGCAGAACTTGCATTGGGTCTGTATTTAAAGATTTTTTCATTCGTCTCAAGAAATTTTTCATCTTGATTTGTTTGTCTGTAAAGCCTTGCCAAACGCATCAATAGCTTATAATCCTCGGTTTCTTCTGCCAGCTCTTCGTATATTTCTATGGCTTTTTCCGCATTTCTGAATTCATAGATCCTTGCGAGTTTCATTTTGGATTCTTTATCGGGGGCAATCTCATTTATCTTTTTAAATGTTTCAATTGCCCTGTCTACATTGTTCCTGCGAATGAAGATCTCTCCGAGCAACTCAAGTGCAGGAACAAAATCCGGTTCTTTTTCATTTGAAGCCAATGCAGCTTCAGCAGCCAGATTGAGTTTGTCCATATTTTTGTAATTCTTTGCCAGAGCGTAAAGTATTGAAGATGTTGAATCATACCTCAATGCCTGCTGAAATTCAATCACCGCGGCAGCGTATTTTTCCTGCTGCTCCAGTTTCGAACCGGTAATAACATGATCTACAGCTTTTTCTTTGATCATATTTGTATCGATATAATTCATCTCTTCTTTAAGTTTACTGAAATCCAGCGGCTTTTTCTGTTTTTCACCATCTATTGTTGCGCAAGAGTAGATCAATAAAGCTGTTAACAATAAAGCCGCTTTATTTATATACATTCTTAACATATTTTTTGTCTGCCTCTCCAATTTTATTTTCGGCATTTTCTGCCAAAACTATATCATTTTGAGTAGAATAATTCATTAAATATACCTGTTTATATCCGTAAATGTAATACCAATATTGTGATAGATAATACATTAACAAAATTAATGCCGTTAATATCAAACGAAATTTAAATTAATTATTAATTAAAAACAAATTAATGAATAGAAATTTTTTACTTTAATCACTGGTGAACTTCAAAATAAAAGCCCCGCCGGCAGGCGGGGCTTTTATTCTTTCGGCAGCGATCTTTA
>CAZXYS010000005.1:0-6254 GCA_964645005.1 uncultured Hyphomicrobiales bacterium
AACTCACGGAGTGATACCGTTTTTAATTTTACACAAATATAATGACTTTACCTAATTTCACCAGGTACGTATAAGGGACGAAAATGTTATAAAAAATGAAAAATTACGATAATCAATATAAAACACATACCTGTAAAATGCAAGTAATAATCAATATTTTATTATTTTTCTTTATCGATGTTTATTATAACTAAGGTTCTAATGTAAAATGTGGGATAAATTATCAATACCCATCCGTTAACCGTTAACCGTTAGCCTTTTTCAAACATCTATAAATCATGGGTCACAAAATCAATTATCAAAAAAACATAAACTCGATAAAAGCCAAACAACACATTTTTCTACATTAATCAAAACTATATGCTCAAAATTCAAATTAGTTTTAATTTAAGACATTTAACTGCTTAATTTTGATAATTGTTATCATGTAATTTAAAAATTATGTGATAGAATTTTAATTGAAGTTAATTAAAGGAGCTCATAAAATGAAAATACGCAGGGAAGACGCCCTGGAATATCACAGTATGGGGCGTAAAGGCAAAATCGAGGTTGTGAACACCAAACCTTGTGTTACTCAAAGAGATCTATCTCTGGCTTACACCCCGGGTGTAGCAGAACCTTGCCGCGAAATAGAAAAAGACCCTGAAAAAGCATTTGAATACACAGCAAAAAGCAATCTTGTTGCCGTCATATCTGACGGCACGGCAGTGCTCGGGCTGGGCGACATAGGTCCCCTGGCAAGCAAGCCGGTAATGGAAGGTAAAGGCGTGCTTTTCAAGACATTTGCGGACATTGACGTATTTGATATTGAACTGAAGACAAAAGATCCGGAAGATCTGGTACACGTCATAGAAATGATGGAACCTACCTTTGGCGGGATCAATCTTGAAGACATAAAAGGACCTGAATGCTTCTACGTAGAACAGGAACTCAAGAAAAGAACCAACATACCCGTCTTCCACGACGACCAGCACGGCACGGCTATCATTAGCGGCGCAGCATTGCTGAATGCCGCAAAGCTGGCGGGTAAAAACCTCAGCGAGATGAAAGCCGTCTATAACGGCGCCGGCGCTTCCGGCATAGCCTGCGCTAAATTCCATATCAGCCTTGGACTTAAGCCTGAAAACGTTCTGATGTGCGATTCCAAAGGCGTTATCTACAAAGGCAGAGAAGCCGGCATGAACGAATTCAAGGAAGAATTCGCCGTTGAAACCGATTGCAGGACACTCGAAGATGCTTTCAAAGGCGCAGACGCTTTCATCGGGCTGTCCAAGGGTAATTGTGTCTCGAAAGAAATGGTGAAAACCATGGCGGACAATCCGATAATTTTCGCAATGGCAAATCCTGATCCGGAAATAACTTACGACGATGCGCTCGACGCCAGGACAGACGTGATAATGGCAACGGGGCGCTCGGACTTCCCGAATCAGGTGAATAACGTACTTGGATTCCCATTCATTTTTAGGGGGGCGCTGGATGTGAATTCCACAGCAATCAACGAAGATATGAAAAAGGCTGCAGCACAGGCGCTCGCCGACCTGGCAAAAGAGGAAGTACTAGAAAGCGTGAAGCGCGCTTACGGCGTGAAAGAACTTATATTCGGCAGAAAATATATCATCCCCAAACCCTTCGATCCGCGGGTACTAACATGGGTAGCGCCTGCAGTGGCAAAAGCCGCTATGGAGACCGGCGTTGCGAGAACCTCGATCGAGGACTTTGATGAATATGTTCAGAAACTAAATGTAAGAATGGGGAGAACCCAAACGATCATGACAGGCATTTTCCGAAAAGCCCGTCATTCGCCGAAGAAGATCGTATTCTCCGAAGGCGACCAGCCGAAGATCATCAAGGCAGCCCAACTCAGCGTGGACAGCGATCTTGCGCATCCGGTACTTATCGGTTCTGAGGAAAGGATCAAGCAAATAGCCGAGGAACACAATTACGATCTACATGGCATCGAGATAGTCGATCCACTGAAGTTCGATAAAATTGACGATTACATCAAAGAATACTACAATCTGCGCTGCCGCAAAGGCGTAAACCTGTACGAAGCTGAAGACAGGATTAAATACCGCCGCAATTATTTCGGCTCGATGATGGTGCACATGGGCGATGCGGAAAGCATGATTTCCGGCATAGCTTCTAACTATCCTGATACGATTCGCCCGTCATTGGAAATAGTTGGCAAAGACGAGCGTTTCAACCGCGTTTCCGGACTCTACATTATCACTTCGAAAAAGGGCACTTACTTCATGGCTGACACTACTGTCAACCTGAATCCCACCCCCGAGATCATTGCGGACATCGCATTGCAGGCTGCGGAATTTGCAACCAATTTCAACGTTACGCCGCGTGTAGCGCTGCTCTCATACAGCAATTTCGGATCTGTAAAGGGCGAGATTCCACAGAGAATGCAGCAAGCATTGAAAATCATCAAAAAGCGCACCCCCGAACTCATGATTGACGGCGAAATGCAGGCAGACACTGCTATTATATCCGACACCATCGACGAGTACTATCCCTTCAGCGAACTTAAGGGCGGTGCCAATGTACTGATATTCCCCGAATTAACCGCCGGCAATATCAGCTACAAACTGCTTTACAGCATGGGCGAAGCCCGCATTATTGGACCTATCCTGATGGGCTTAAACAAGTCCGTCCACGTCTTGCAGCGCGGCTCGGATGTAGATGACATATTGAATATGATCGGCATCGCAGTAGTTGATGCACAGCATAAAGGCAATGGGTATTGATAGATTAGTTAGTAATTTGAATTATATAAAGGATCCGGCGGGTATTGTCTGTCGGATCTTTTTTTAATTTATAACCATATTATTTGTCAAATCTTCCTTGGATATTTCAATGAAAAATCATATTTTCATTAAAATTAATTAAAGAAATAAGAAAGCCGCTAAAGGTACAAAAGGATGAAAGAACTTTATTTCGGAGATTGCCTGGATATTTTAAAAGACCTGTACGTCAAGAATCCGGGTGGATTTATTGATTTGATTTATATTGATCCACCTTTTAATTCAAAGAGGAATTATAATATACTCTTTGAAGATGTGGATATGACCGATACAAAGGCTCAAAGAGAAGCATTCACAGATACTTGGAGCAATACCACATATATTGACACCCTAAATGAATTGGCAGATTTACATTATGCTCTCTATGTATTTCTCAAAAATTTGAATGAACTTAATATATCTAAATCCGCGGTTGCATATCTGACAACAATGTCTATAAGATTATATTATATGCATAAAATCCTTAAAGAAACCGGATCATTTTATCTGCATTGTGATCCGGAAATGTCTCATTATCTAAAACTTATAATGGATTTGATTTTCAGTCACAACTTTAGAAATGAAATAGTGTGGCAAAGAACAAATGCTCACAATATGAAATCTCGTTATTTTGGTAAAACACACGATATTATCTTGTTTTACACAAAATCTGATATTTATACCTGGAATAAAATTTATTCGGAATATTCACAGGCTCAATTAAGCAGGTTTAAAGAAGATGAAGAGGGTAGATTATATACTGGAAGAGATATAACTATGAATTCAGCCTTGCCGGGCAGACAATTTGAATGGAGGGGAGCTAAACCTCCGCCAAACCGTAGCTGGGGTATGTCCAAAGAAAAACTCGAAGAATACTGGGAAAAAGGATTGATACTTACTAAGAGTGATGGAACTCCCAGACTTGACGGTTTAAAAGTATATCTGCAGGATTTACCCGGTAAAATCCTCAATGACAACTGGTATGATATTCCCAGAATAGGAAATACTTCCAAAGAAAGGCTCGGCTACCCTACACAAAAACCGGAAACTTTACTTGAAAGGATAATTAAAGCATCATCCAACGAAGGTGATATCGTTGCCGATTTCTTTTGTGGGTGCGGAACTGCCGCAGCAGTCGCTAATCGATTGAACCGCAGTTGGATTGGAGCGGATATTTCCCACCTGGCAATAAAATTAGTTCTTGAAAGACTTTCAAAACCTGTCGGTGAGGAAGCTAGGAAAAAGCTTCTAAAAGATATTGAAGTTCACGGATTTCCCAAAGACATTGCTTCTGCTAAAGAATTGGCTGCAAAAAATCACAAAGGACGCATTGAATTTCAGGCTTGGGTAATTGAATTCCTGTTAGGCGGAATTATGAACCCGAGACAAACTGCAGATGGTGGCTGGGACGGTTATCTTACATTTAAAAAGAATAATAAAGCTAAGGGAAGGATTCTTATTGAGGTTAAGAGTGGAGTTGTAAGCGTGAAAAATGTTAGAGAATTTATTAACGTTGTAGAAAAGCAAAATGCAGATATTGGTGTTTTTGTTTGCTTTGCGGATAACGTAACAAAACCAATGAGGTTAGCAGCAAAAGAAGCAGGTAGCTATAAACCTTATAAATTTGACCGCATACTAATAATTACTATTGAAGATTTATTTGAGGATAGAGGCATTAAGATGCCTGGAGGTATCGAACCTAATACATTCAAATATGCTGTTAGAGAGACGAGACCTGAATATATGAATGAGAAAATGTTCTAGGATAAATTATTGGTTATGTAATTATTGTAGATATATTAAAGATTGAAGCAATTCTCAAATCAGTCCGTATTATTCCAAAGACACGCCTCCTCCGCCGCTTCAGAACCGCTCTGCGCAGCCCCTTCAATCGTAGCCGGCAGCCCGGTATCCGTCCAGTCGCCGGCGATATAAAGATTATCGACGGAAGTGTCCACCGGCGGCCGCAGAGCGTTCACTTCGGGGGATGCAAGTATAGTTGCCCGCCGGTTGCGAATTACGCGGTGATGTAAGAGTTTCGCATTCTCGATAGCAGGGATTGTTTTCCTGAGATCATCGAGGCAAAGGTCGAGTATCTCTTGAGAATTAAGGTCATTCAGTTTATCCGCTGCACTGATAGTAAGGGCGAGGTGCCCCGGGTATTTCTCTACTATATCTGCTGATGAATTCTGCAGCTTCCGCTTATTGAATACCCACTGCACATTAGTGCCAATCAAAGCGCAGAATTCATCTTCAAGAAAATCCCTGTCAAACCATAGATAGACGGAAATTATAGTCGAATGCTCAATTTCCGTAAATTTTGAAAAATTTTTATTAAAAATATCTTTAGGCAGCATTTTGCTAAGAGCCTCAAATGGAATAGCTGAAATGCAGGCGTCTCCGTATATCTTCCTGCCGGATTTCAGTTTTACACCTGCAAATCGCCTGTTTTCAAAGATCATATCTTTCACCGGATCCTCGTAAATTACATTACCGCCGCGTTCTTCCATCCATTCCTTGAAACCATCCACCAGCGCCGACAATCCCTTGTTTGGGAAAAATATCCGCGAATCCTTCGGCTCAGCGAAAAAGGCTCGCTTCAGCACTTCCACCAGCAGCGTAGCAGCGGCATTTTCCGGTCGGGAATTAAGTGTGGCAATTATAAGCGGCTCCCAGAATCGTTCGATTACATCTTTTCCCTGCCTGTTCCTATGGAGAAAATCGGCGGCATTTAGCCCTTCCGGCTTAACTTTTTTCGAGTTAATGTTAATGAAAAAGCGCAGCAGATTCATCTTGGAATGAAAGCTGAATCCTTTGAAATTCATCAACCCATAGAGCGTTCCCGCCTTCCCGGGAAATTTCGAAGTATCCAGCAGATACGACTGCCCGCCAGCCTCAATAAACTTCACTTTGAGCGGCTTTTGCTTATAGAGATATTCATCATTGCCGAGTTTATCAACAATTTCAAGGAAATTCTTGTAAGCGCCGACGAGGACGTGCTGCCCATTGTCGATGATCTCTCCTGTAGTCTTATCTGCGAGGGAATACGAGCGCCCTCCGGGGATAGCACGCGACTCGACAACATTGACGCGGGCGCCGTTCTCGGCGCATTTCACTGCGGCAGCTATTCCGGCGATGCCGGCTCCAATCACTATTATATTTTTTTTATTCATAGAGTTAAGAAAATACAAAATTGTAATGAACGTAAAATAAAATAAGAAATAATTCGAATATGAACGACGGTTATTATTAAATAACGTAAATTTTGCATTAAAATATTTGCAACAGCAAGCTTTAGCTTTAAAACTTTTGCAACAGCAAGCTTTAGCTTTAAAACTTTTGCAACAGCAAGCTTTAGCTTGCTGCTAATTTTAAGTTTTTCAGGCTATTTGCAAAGCGCTAAAGCGCTTTGTTGAAATGGATTACAAGGCTATTTGCAAAGCGCTAAAGCGCTTTGTTGAAATG
>CAZXYS010000005.1:6354-141708 GCA_964645005.1 uncultured Hyphomicrobiales bacterium
TGTTGAAATGGATTACAAGGCTATTTGCAAAGCGCTAAAGCGCTTTGTTGAAATGGATTACAAGGCTATTTGCAAAGCGCTAAAGCGCTTTGTTGAAATGGATTACAAGGCTATTTGCAAAGCGCTAAAGCGCTTTGTTGAAATGAATTACAAGGCTATTTGCAAAGCGCTAAAGCGCTTTGTTGAAATGGATTACAACAAATTCAAGTTTTCTAATGAAGTATTCCGGATAATGCAAATAAATGACTGATTTTAAAAAGAAATTGATAGTACTTATATTTGTAATCTTTGACTTGCGGATGTGGCGGAATTGGCAGACGCGCTAGACTTAGGATCTAGTGCCCGAAAGGGCGTGAGAGTTCGAGTCTCTCCGTCCGCACAGTATAGAAGAAGAGGCTGTCTCTTAAATCAATGAATGTCATTCCTGCGAATGCAGGAATCTTGTAAAAACCGGATTCTTCACTGCTTTCAGAATGATGTTTTACCCAATTTCTCAATATTGAGACACCCTCATATCAGTAAAAACAGACGCATTTAATTTTCGAATAAAAGCAAGGATCAATTGTGGAAAAGAATATCAAGAAATTACAAGGCTGCGAACAGGAACTGGAAATTAAAATGTCAAACGAAGAGCTCGAGCCCTACTACGAGCAGGCATACAAAGACGCTCAACCCAATATCAATATGCCCGGCTTCAGGAAGGGCAAAGTTCCCATCAAGACAATAAAACAAATGTACGGCAGGGAAATAAGAGCCGATGCCGAACAAGACATAGTCAATGAAATTATTACAAAAATATTCCAAGAAGAGAAAATTCCCGTAGTCGGCGACCCGATACTGAAAGACATAAAACGGCATGACGACGGCGTAGAATTCATCGTCAATTACGAGGTTCTGCCGGAAGCCGAGCTCGGCGATTACCGCTCACTCAGCATAGACGAGCCGGTGCATGCCGTCGCCGACGAAGAGATAGACAAGCAGGTCGAGGACATCTGCAAGCACAATGCAGATTTCGAATATGTCGACACTATCGAGGATGAAGACCACATCGCCGGCCTCCGTTTGCGGCAGTTCGACGAAGAAGCTAACGTCCCGATCTTAGGCGAAGAACCCGAAGAAACCCACGTTTACCTCGCCAATGAAAATGTAATGCCCGACCTTAAGAATGAATTACTCGGCAAAAGTAAAGGCGGCAAATTCATTTTCAAGCCGGGCGAGACCGACCAGCACGCGCCGGACGTCACCTACCAGGTAGAGATCTTCGAAGTTCAGAAATTAATCCCCAAGGAATTTACTGACGAATTCGTAAAAGAATACACCAAAGACAAATTCGAGACAACAGAAGAACTTCGCGAAGACATGGGCTACAAGCTGCAGGAACAGTGGGACAATAAGAGCCAGGAAATTATGGAACAGCAGATAATGGATAAGATTGTTGAAATGCATGACTTTCCGGTACCCAACTCTGTCGTATGGCGAGTCATGGAAGCAATGGTCGATGACATCAAGAAGAAATACCAGAACACTCCCGGCGCTCAGAATCTCACCGTCGAAGCCATGCAGAATGATCTCCGCCCAATCGCGGAAAAGAATGTCAAGTGGGAAATTCTCCGCAACAAGATAATGGAAGATGAAGGCATCGAGGTCGAGGATTACGATATCGACCACATCGCCGAGAGCGAAGCCAAGCGCCTTAACAGTGACAAAGAGACCGTCAAAAATACGATCAAGCAGAACCAGAACATCATGTCGAGCATCAAGTCCCGCAAGCTTATGGACCTGCTCCTCGATTTCGCCGAAACCAACGAGATCAGCTTCGAAGAGTACGAAGAGAAGCACCACGATCACGACCACGACCATGATCACGACCATGACCATGGCGAAGACAAGGACAAGGGCGATTCAGACTCAGGGATAATTGTTCCGGGAAGATAACTCCTTTAGTTCCAAATTTTAAGTTCTAAGTTAAGAAATGGATTAAATGGTTGCTTAGAGGGAAATCCAAAAGCCAATGAATGTCATTCCTGCGAATGTCTTTAGATACTGCTTTAGCAGGGCAGGAATCTGATAAATACCGTATTCTTCAAAAGTTACACTTCGGTTAGATGGCTTATAAGTGGCTATGAATTGGGAATTGCGCTTCTATTCTCATCATACTCATCAAAGTCAATAGAATCCTTCTCCTTTTCGATAGCTTCCAAGAGGTCTTCTCTATCTTCGACAGCTTCAATCAGCTCTTTGTAATATTCATCGGCTTTTAGTTCTTCCCATGTTTGGCGGGAGATAATTACTTTGTCTTCTCTAATTTCCATATTTCTCAATAAAATAATTAAATGAACTATTTTTCTTTTTTGCAATTGTAATTGAGTAATTCTTAAGAATTTCCAGCATAAAATCTATCCTGGAATTATATTTTTTGGGGATAATTATGTTGAGTTGTTCTTTGGTAAACTCTTCCGTATTTTTATAATAAGGAACTTTGAATTTTTTAAAATTTTCCTTGCTTAATCCGGCAATGTACCAACTTTCAATTTCTTTTATAACAATGATGATATTATTAATATCAATATTATTTAATTTCTGCTGTAATAATCGCTTACGAGCTGTAATACAGTGTGAATTGTTAATATCAACAACAAAGATATAATCAGCGCCCATACTTTTAATACTTTTTAGAAAATTGTCTATTTTATCATTTTTCATTTGTGCGTGCTTGATAGTATTTATATTATCATATTTCTCGGCGAGTTTAGGCATTAAAATATTATTAAAGAATCTAACATCATCATCGCCCTCTACAAAAACATACAACTGTCTATAAGCCAATTTTCAAACCCCAAGTAAATTTTGCACAAATAATTCTTCCATACCAATTTCATTTTCCAAAAAAGTCTTAATTTCTTTTTTATCTCTCGGTTTGTTAATAGTAGAAAAGCCGTCTTCGCTGCGCGATAAGAGGAACAGATCGTCAATATCAGTGTGCTTCACAAATTCAGGATTGTGTGTGGTGACAATGATCTGCTTATTTTGAGAAGCATCCTTCATCATATCCACAACTTTGGATATAAGGTGCGGGTGTATATTCCTCTCCGGCTCCTCGAAAATCATCAACGGCTTTTGTTTCTCAAAGAACAGAGCAATGATCAAAGCTGTGATATTGATTGTGCCGTCAGAGATAAGCGATGCCGGCAGATATTGCTTATCAAAATAAATTTCCTGCAATTTGAACATCAACGATTTATCACCAAATTTTTCAACTTCAAGATTTCCTACATAGGGCAGCAAATCATTCACCAGGTTAAAGAGCTTTCTTTTTTTCCCTTTGTCGGAAGTTATATTTTTTAAAATTATTGACAAATTGCTGCCATCCTCTTCTAATTCTGCTTTTCCGGTTATAGGCGCCGCCATTTTGGGCAGCTTGGGATCAATGTCATAGATAGAAATATCGCTGAATATTTCTTTCAGAGGCGGCGGTACTAGAATATAGGGTGTTTGCAAAAGAAGCTCATTATGATCAAGCTTTTTCTCATTGAAAGATGCGGGATAAATATTGTCTTCCTTGATATTCAAACCTTTAGGTTGATTTAATTTAACATTCACCCTGCTGTTGACATGATTGATAATGATTTCCCCTTGTCCGATCTTATCCTTATCATCATAATTCAAATTCCCGGATTTATAAAAAGAACATTTATGATTAAGTTTATCCTCAGCAATCTTGAATCCCATTCCTTTTTTATTGAATTTCAATGAAAATTCATAAGAAGTCTCATAGATGTTTATATCAGCAAACTTTTTTTCATTAGAATTTACAACCAGTCCGATGTCCGGCTTAAAAATAATCTTAACCGCTAAATCTTTCGAAGCGCCAATATTAATATTTCTCAGGTATTCCACACCGCCCTGCATAGAAATGGCATTCTCAAGACCAGAGCTTGCTATATCCCTCAAAAACCGGAATATCTGTACAAAATTTGATTTCCCGGAAGCATTCGCTCCAATCAAGACATTTAGATTACCAAAATGAACTTTCAGGTCATCGAAGTTTTTAAAATTCTTTATTTCTATACATTCTATATTCATAATTAACTCAAATGAATGGTATTCAATATTAATATTCTATTTCTTCATAGAATTATCAAATCAAAAAAGTATATCAAAAATAACACTTATCCATTTCAATTCCAATACAAATCACTTCTTTGCAAACTTCTGCCTCATCTTCCTTTCCAGGATCTGGAACGGGAAGAATGCCAGCGCCAGCGCTGCGTTTATGCCGAGCTTGTAGAGCGGCACTTGGTTTGTCAGATCATCGACGTAAGGCTCAGTCAGCACGAGAATGAACTCGTAGAACAACAGAAATGTAATAAATACAAATGCGTCCAGCGCCGCCGTTGGAATGTTGTATTTACCTATGATAAAGATGGCTATGAAAAGTATCGCCACAAACACGAAAATGCCCGAATATTGGATCATATTCCGGTAATTTTCTTTTTCGCGGGCTATTCGCTCTTTTCTTTCCCGTTCATATTTCCTTTGTTCTTCTTCAAGTTTTGTGATTTTCTGCTGGTTTTCCTGCGAGTAGATTGAGTCACGCAGTGAAGTCAGTTTTTTGTGGTAGGTATATGCTGCTTTATACCTGCCGAGTGAATCATAAGCCTGCGTCAGTATCTCGTAAGCGCCCTGCAGTATCCAGTTGATTTTTGCTCTTCGGCGATATCAAGCGCCTGCATTTCGAAATCTATTCCTTTTTCGTAATCTCCTTTCTCGATATTAACATTGCCGATTTCCATCAGGCAATTGGCGACCATCCCCTCATTACCAATATCGCGATTAAGCTTCAGCGCCTCTTCTAGATATATCAGCGCCGTATTATACATTTTCTTTTTGGAATACGAATTGCCGAGACCGCCCGTATATAGCGCCACGCCCCGCTTGTCATTAATTTCGCTGTAAATATCTATTGCACGCTCGTAATGTTCGATAGCGTCGTCATACTTCTTCTGCTCTTCATTAATAATCCCTATATTCCCTACAACTCGAGCCAGATTTTTCTTTATATCGCGGCTGGAATCCTTTTTCAACAGTTTTTCATTAATATTTATCGCCCTGTTCAAATTTTCGAGTGCTTTCTTATTATTTTTCATGTTCTTATAGATCAATGCTATATTCCCCAGATTTTTAGCAACGGCATTTGTGTCGTTCAAAGATTCGTTTATTTTCAAGGCATTATGGTAATATTCCAGCGCAGCCGAGTAATCCCCCTGCACCCAGTGCAGCACACCGAGAGAATTGAATATTTCCGATTCGCCCTTCTTCACGCCTGACCACTTGGCAATTTTCAGCCCCTTCTTGGCGTATTCGATGCCCTTATCCGGGTCGATCGACCAGTAATTGAAGGCTATCTCTTTATAGAGCCATACCTTTAGCGAATCATCTTTCGTTTCTTTGACTGCCGTTAGCAGCGAATCGAGCTTTTCTTTACCCTGTTTCCGAGCGTTTAAAGAAACGCTTGTAAGGCAGATCAACAATATCAGAAGTTTTAGAAATCTCATGATTTTGCCGGAATTTTGGTTTATTAAATTTTTTTTTGGTAAAATAAACAAAATGTAATATATAAAGCAATTACTATTAATTAATCATTTTGTTACCATCGAGAAAATTGTATATTTTTGCCACATCTAATCAAGGGTCATTTCAGGAAAATATGGAGGCACAATATGGCTGCTGAGCGTGGTCAATGGAGTTCCAAAATAGGTTTCATATTCGCGGCGGCGGGTTCCGCAATTGGACTCGGCAATATCTGGCGTTTTCCCTATGTCGTCGGCGAAAACGGCGGCGCAGCTTTTGTTCTGCTATACATCGGCTTTGTGATAATCATCGGCATTCCCTACATGTTCGCGGAATTAGCGCTGGGACGCCATTCCCATAAAAATCCCATTGGCGCTGTAGCCGCCATCCGTCCCAAAGGCGGCTGGAAGCTTATCGGCGTATTGGGCGTTATTACAGGCGTTGGCATACTCTCATTTTATGGAGTGATAGCTGGCTGGACGCTTGGTTACATCTTCAATATGGCATCCGGGCAGGCAATTGATTTCGGCAGCTTCATCCGGAATGATATAATGGTGCTGCTGCTGTTCGCATTTTTCATGCTTCTGACGACATCAATAGTCTATGGCGGAATCGAAGGCGGCATCGAGCGCTGGACAAAAATTCTCATGCCGATATTGCTTTTCCTTTTGATAGGACTCATCGTCTATTCCAACACGCTCGAAGGCTCAAATGAAGGACTTGAATTCTACCTGAAGCCCGACTTATCGAAAATAACCGGCTCGACAGTACTGGCAGCTCTCGGGCAGGCATTCTTCTCGCTCAGCTTGGGCATGGGACTGATGATAACTTACGGCAGCTATATTACTAAAAAGGATAATCTGGTTAGTTCCGCCCTTTATGTAGGGCTCTTCGACACGATGATTGCCATTATGTCGGGATTAATCATCTTTCCGGCATTATTTGCCATGGGACAAAATCCTTCGGCTGGTCCAGAATTGATTTTTGTCGTATTCCCGAATTTATTCCTTGAAATGCCCGGGGGTATAGTCGTAGGTACAATATTCTTCATTCTGTTATCGGTGGCAGCATTGACCTCGACGATATCTCTTTTAGAAGTGCCTACCTCGTATCTCGTAGATGAAAAAAAAGTCAGCAGAAAAAAAGTCGTCTGGCTGGTGGCGGGATTTGTATATCTGGCAGGCATTCCGTCGGCGCTATCTCAGGGCTCTTCTGAATTTTTCACAAATTTCAGTCTGGTACCAAAATTCCTTGCGGATAAGGATTTTCTCAGTCAGATGAGCTTCATCTTCGGCGAGTTCTCGCTATCATTCGGCGCTCTGCTGACCTCCATCTTTGTCGGCTGGGTGTGGAAGGCGCATAATGCCAGCGAGGAGATTATGATCGGGGCACCCGGATTCCAAAAAACCAGAAAGCTATGGGAATTTTTTGTCAAATTCTTCATTCCGATAGTGATATTCGTTATCCTGTTGAGTTTATTCGGGATATTCGAGTAGAAATTATTCTTAGAATTTACATATTTCTTCGCAATAGAAAATGTTTTAATTTAAAAAACAGCCCCATCATCCAAAAACAAGGAATGGGGCTGAATGTATTTCAATAAAGCTTATTTATTTGGCATACTTCACCGAGCAACCATAGGGTTTGGAAGTTTCCTTTGAAACCGTTTGCCCGTTAAACAGCTCTGTCAATGCCTGATCAACATAATTTGTGGCTTTATCTATATCATTTTGATCAGTAGACGGAATGTCATCAATACCACCTGCGTACACCAATTTTCCATCAGGATCAATTATAAACATGTGCGGAGTGGTTTTCGCGCCATAATCCTTGCCAACTTCACCATCTTCATCGATTAGATAAGCAGTCATTGCAGCTTCATAATCTTCGATTTTTTCATTGATTTGGTCAGCTTCCATATATCCCTGATTGCCCGGTGCAGACGAGCAAATAGCAAGCCAGACAACATCCATATCAGTGTACTTTTTCTGAAGCTCCTGCATATTTTCGCTGTTGTAGTGCTTTTTGACGAACGGACAGCCGAAATTGATCCATTCAAGCACAACATATTTACCCTCAAAATCGGAGAGGGAATGCGTATTGCCTTTACTATCTTGTAAAGTGAAATCCGGTGCTTTCTCGCCGATTTCCGCTTCAGCACCAAAAAGCAGCACTGTTGCAGCGACTGCAATAATTGCGCTAATGAGAATTGCATAGTATTTCATACTTCCTCCTTATAATTTATTGATTTTTTGTTTCAGAGAACTTTTTATCAATTTTGACATTTATTTCGATCGATTTCCTGTTATTTTCAAAGTCCCAGCCTTTTTCCGAAACCAGTATTCCCTTCAGAAAATCAGGATCTTCAACTTTATATTGAGAGAAAGGAATTTCCAGAATTAGTTTGTTATTTTTTCTCGTAAGCTTTTGTTCACATCCATTACAAAAAATACCGCCGTCGTATGGGTAGAACTGCAGGCTATCATTGACTACAATACCAGCCGTTGGATTGATTTCAAGCTTAACACCTGATTTATCTTTTGAAGCCGCAAACTCAAGCTTATCGGTTATTACAGGTAATTCATTTCCGGTTTTTTCGAATGCTGAAGCCCATTTACTATTAATCTGCGGTTTCTCGTTACTGACTGGCAGTATCAAAGCAATTTCAGCACTTCCCGGAATACATTTTTCCTTACACATCAGCCAATTGACATTAGCGCCGAGTTTCACTTCTTTTGCATTAATATCTTCCGGAGTTTTAATATTCGCCATCAGCAAAACTTCATTTTCATAAGCATATTCAGCATTATCGGAGAAATATATTTTTTCAGGCATTGTCCACTGAATATCACCAGCTTCGAATCCCTCCGGCAGTTCCCAGTCAATTCTTGTAGGCATACCTGCATCGCCGGCATTCCTCCAGTATGTGTGCCAGTGCTCATCCATAACAAGCCTGACAGCCACAGTGAAAGTCTTGCCGGGGTGCACGGATTTTACCTCCGAAATAAGTTCCGCACCCACATGACCATCTTTCACTGGTTTGGCAGCAGTAAGCAGCGTCAAAAACATACTTATGTATAATACCTTGACTAACTTCACATCAATTAATTTATTCTACTAAAAAATTTGTA
This sequence comes from uncultured Hyphomicrobiales bacterium, assembly GCA_964645005.1. Classification (GTDB taxonomy): domain Bacteria; phylum Bacteroidota; class Ignavibacteria; order Kapaibacteriales; family UBA2268; genus CAZXYS01. The sequence continues at coordinate 15,057 of CAZXYS010000005.1, forward strand.
AATATGACGACAGCGGAATATAATAATTGGAAAATTGGTTAGAGGCGGATAAATGAAAATACATAACGCTATTGAACCTTTGTCATTCCTGCGAATGTCTTTAGATCCTGCTTTAGCAGGGCAGGAATCTTAAATTCCCCTTAGCAAATGAGGACAAAGGGGGGGGATTCTTCGCCTCTCCCGCTGGGAGAGGTCAGGGTGAGGGTTATTATTCCCTCGTACCAACGCTCCTGCGTTGGAACGCAATCATTGACGCTCCGGCGTCATTTATTAAGCCATCTCGTCTATTGTTACAACACCCCGACCCCTGACCCCTGACCCCCGATTTGCATTTCTCCCACAAAATCCATAAATTCAGTAAAACTATATACATCAACGAGGGAATACTATGCACAAGAAAATAATTATCTTAGCTGCGGCGGTAATGTTATTGCCGGTGTTTGCAAGTTTAAGCCAGGTTGCGGAGCCTGATACAGTGTGGCACCAGGAAATTATCAATTCACCATTAGATGCCAAGTTCTCTCCTGATGGTTCCATTGTAGCTCATAAAATTTTCGATAAACAAGGATTGTATCTAAGAGATGCTGAAAATGGAGAACTGATTAAATCATTTATTACAATAAATGGCGCTAATATTACAGATTTTGCATTTTTCCCAGATAGTAGAAGAATAGCAATTGCAACAAATTATAACGGACCGGTAGTACTTGTTTTCGATAGCGAAACAGGTGTAGTTATTGATTCGATTGGTTATGACACTGGAGAAACGAATAATGAAGATTGTTATGCGAGATATGTTGCTGTAAGTTCCGATGAAAGATTTATCGCATTTGTACCAGTAATTCCCACACCTTATGAACCCAAAAAACCAAACATATATAAAACTGTAATTTGGGACACCCAAAAAAGAGAATTTACTGCAATTTTATCACCACCTGGAGATGATTATAACGGAATAGCATTTTCAAAAGATGGGAAATATTTTGTTATTAATATTTTACCACCTGTAGCTGGTGATGCTTACTTGCGTCTCTATAGCCTGCCTGAAATGAATTACCTTAGAACATTAACCTATAATGAATCGGAAGAATATTCCGAATATATCACCGATATGGCATTTTCGCCGAACAGCAAGTGGATAGCGTGTTCTGGTGTTGGAGGTTATGTAAAAATCTGGGATATTGAAACTGGTGAATTGGTGTTTGATGAGATGCATAATCAAGTAGGAGATGTGGTTCGTAGAGTAACTTTTTCTAATTAATCAGATTACATTTTAGCGAGTGGTGGTTTTTATGATATAAATACAGCTGCCATAAATATTTGGAAAATACTGGAGCATAAATTATTAAAAAAATATATGGATTTTCCTTCGGACAATGCATTATCAGTTTCCCCAATTAATAACAATCATATATTGATACAAGGAAAAGAAGGTTTACTAATAATTAACGAAAATTGGGAATTCACATCGGTGCCACAAACAGTTCAAACCGAACAAACTACTCTATATCCCAATCCCACGGATAGTAAAGTGAACATTGAATTTAATTTATCAGAGTTTTCCCACGTCAGTATCAATATACTTGATATTGAAGGGAAAGTTTTAGAGAACCTGTATAATGGAAAATTAAATTCAGGTAAACACAGTTTTTACTGGGATTGTTCAGAATATCTGTCAGGTACTTATTATTGTAGGATAGAAGCCGAGAATTTCCAAAAAACGCTCAAAGTGTTAATTTACAAATGAACTTTGTTCATATTATCTTTAATCAATATTTTTACATGAACTACGTTTTGGATAAAAAACGTAAAGGAATGAAATGACTATAGTTGAAAGCATAGCGAATAAACTTAATATTGATAGCAATGAATTGGTACATCAGGGTATCAGGGCATATCTTGAAAATGAGTTGAAATTAGTCGATACCGAAATATACAAATTAGCATCAAAATACGGGGTTGAAGACATTGATGAATTTTTGAAAAAAGTCGAAGCCGGTGAAATTTCCGAAGCCGAAGGCTATGATGACTTTTTCAATCTCAATAATCTTTTAGCCCATAGAGAAAATATTATTAAATCACAAAATAAGCTTTTCAAATATAAAGGCTGATAATTAATTCTAAAGTTTTTTCTGTCTGTTGCAAATCGGTAAAAAAAAATTGTTACAAAAGGATCCAATAAATTCTTGTTAACTTTATTGTTTACTGTGTTTTGAATCTTCAACTTAAAATTTAGAACTAAAAATTGACTGCTAAATAATTAAAAAGCCCGGCAAACCTGCCGGGCTTTTTAATTGAAATATATAAACTTATATCACTAATTCTTCACATGGCTCATACCCGCGTTAAAAGCTTCCTGGTTCAGGGGTATCAGCTTATGGTGCCTTTCCGGCAGCACTTCATAGAGCGCTTTTTCGATAGTTTCGACTTTCACCGTCTTCCTTGCCGCTATGAAAGCGCCCAGCACAACCATATTCATAACTTTCATGTTCTTCAGCTTCAGAGCCTCGTCACTCGCCGGAATGCCAAGGATAGTAATATCCTCGCGTGTCGGCGGCGTCAGAATATTCGCACTGTCATATATAATCGTGCCGCCCTCGACAATCTTATCTTCGAATTTATCCACCGAGGGCTGGTTCAGCGCTACGACAGTATCGAAAATTGAAATAATCGGCGAGCTTATCAGCTTGTCCGACACCTGCACGATACAGTTCGCCGTACCGCCGCGCATTTCCGGTCCGTACGAAGGCATCCAGCAGACTTCCTTTTCTTCGATCATGCCGGCGTAAGCCAGCATCATTCCCATCGACAGGACACCCTGTCCGCCGAATCCTGCAAAAATCGCTTCCTCTTTCATATTACTTCACCTCCGGAACTTTAAGGTCGCCAAGCGGATAGAACGGTATCATCTTTTCCGCGACAAATTTGTTCGACTCTACCGGTGTCATCTTCCAATTTGACGGACAATTCGACACAATCTCTACCAAACATGTTCCAAGCTCCTGCTGCTGATATTGCAGCGCCTTTTGCAGAGCTTTCTTTGCCTTACGAGTATTCTTCGTTGTATGCACCGATTGGCGCGTAACATAAGCCGTACCCGGTAGCTGCGCCGCCACATCGGTTATCTTGAACGGATGTCCCATGACTTTCACATCTCTTCCGTACGGCGAGGTTGTAGTCTCCATGCCGGGAAGAGTCGTCGGCGCCATTTGTCCGCTTGTCATCCCGTAAATTCCGTTATTTATGAATATTATAAGAAAATTCTCTCCGCGGTTGCACGCATGGATAGTCTCGGCGGTACCTATCGCCGCCAGATCGCCGTCACCCTGATAAGTGAAGACTATCTTATCCGGCAGCATTCTCTTAATGCCGGTAGCGACAGCGCAGGCTCTACCGTGCGCTGCTTCCTGCATATCCACATTCATGTAATAATACGCAAAAACCGAGCATCCTACCGGCGCCACGCCGATCGTATCATGCTGCAAATCCATTTCTTCCATAAGCTCCATAAAGATCTTATGGACGGTGCTGTGCCCGCAGCCGGGGCAGTAGTGCATATGTTTATCAAAAAGCGCAGAGGGCTTCTGATAAACCAGATTCTCTTCCTGACGCAGATCTTCTACTGTCAAGCCAGTTTCCGGATCTAATACGACATTTTCAGTCATTTTTTAACCCTCCTTAGCTACATTTTTTTCAAAATAATCGAGAATTTCATCAGGCGATGGGATAATACCGCCCATTCTTCCGTAAAAATCAACGTTGACCTGTCCGCTGACAGAGAGTCTTACATCTTCTATCATCTGTCCTGCGTTCAGTTCAACGTCCAGTATTCCTTTGAGTTTTGGCGCATATTTCTGATACACTTCCGAGGGGAAGGGCCAGACCGACTGTGGTCTTATCAAGCCTGCTTTATACCCCTTATCTCGTGCCATTTCCATTGCCTTCATACATATTCTCGCGCCGAGTCCGTAACCTGTGAAGATATATTCAGCATCTTCGGTTTGCATTTCCTGCCAGCGTTTCTCTTCGGCTTGTATTTGCTTGTATTTCTTTTGCAGCCTGTGGTTAACTTCTTCCATCTCTTCCGGTTGAATGAAAAGGGATGTAATATATCTTCTATCGCCGTTTCTCGGTTTTCCTGTGGTTGCCCATGGATAATCGGGCTGTTTTCTATCTATCTGATCGAAGAGTTCGACCTTTTCCATCATCTGCCCTATTGCTCCATCTGCGAGGATCATCGCCGGATTCCTGTATTTCTCGGAAAGTTCGAATCCAAGCTTAACATAATCCACCATTTCCTGGACACTGTACGGCGCCAGCACGATCAAATGATAATCGCCGTGTCCGCCGCCTTTTGCTGCCTGAAAATAATCACCCTGAGCGGGCTGAATAGTTCCAAGTCCCGGACCGCCTCTGTTGATATTCGCCAGCAGGCAGGGAAGCTCCGCTCCCGCCATGTAGGAAAGTCCTTCCTGCATCAGGCTAATGCCCGGACTGGATGAAGTGGTCATAACTCTTCTGCCTGTGCCGGCAGCGCCGTATATCATATTTATCGAAGCAACTTCGCTTTCAGCCTGAAGTATTGTCATCCCGGTGCGCTTGGTGGCTTCCCGGGCAAGGTACTCCAGCACTTCCGACTGCGGCGTTATCGGGTAGCCGAAAAACGCGTCGCAGCCTACGCGAATCATCGCCTCAGCAAGCGCTTCGTTACCTTTCATTAATCTAAGTTCGCCCATGTCAACTCCTGTTTATCCTATTAGTTATTAACTTTTCTTAGCTTTTTTCAAAGATTTTCTGTACACCTTTATGCATGCATCCGGGCAGATTATTGCGCAGTTAACGCAGCCCGTGCAGCTATGATTCACCGTGACGGCATATCTGTAACCCTTCTGGTTGATCTTGTTCGACATCGCAAGGGTTTCCTCGGGACATGCCTCTATGCATAGTTCACAGCCTTTGCACTTTTCTATATCTATTATTACATCGCCGACTACTTTAGCCATAGTTCAAACCTTTTAATTTATTACAAATCAAGAAAATATACACTTTGTTAAAGAACAACAATTGGAATACATAATTATTCACTATATTCAAAATCAAAGTTACAAATAAAATATCGTATTTCAAAGTAAATAGACGTATCGTATATTGAAAAAAGTTCTTGATTTGAATGAACTTATAATTTTGTAAAGTTAGTCATTCGTAAAATATTTATTAGGGCGTGCTAACTCAATTTTATTTAATTTATAAAAGATTGAAATTTTTATTAGTTATAATATTAATTATTTGGTTAATTTGTTGCTCAAAATGCTTGCTCATCACAACATTTAAGAAACACATTGCTAATACAAAATTCAATTAATCTCTTATAACTTTACCAATTACGACCGGTCTTTCACTTGAAATCATTTCCATAATTTCGTCGGCATTTCCTTTATCCGCGATAAGAATCATACCTATCCCCATATTGAAGGCATGCCGCATTTCCTCATCATCGACATCCCCGGTCTTTTGAATTAAGTCGAAAATTGGCAATGGTTTCCACGAATTCCAGTCGATCTCTGCGGCAGTACCTTCAGGAAGTATCCTGATAGTATTGCCGATAATTCCGCCTCCGGTTATATGCGATATCCCATTCAGCAAATCCTTTTCCAGCGATGGTTTAGCCGTGTGTAAATACGATCTGTGAACTTCTAACAGCGCTTCGCCGACAGTCTTGCCTAATTCTTCAATATGCTGATCTGCCTTATACCTGTCAAAAAGCACCTTCCGTGCAAGAGAATAGCCGTTAGTATGCAGACCAGTCGAAGGCAGCCCTATCAGCACATCCCCCGGCTTAATGCTTTTCCCGTCAATGATCTTCTTCTTCTCGACGACACCTACTATCGTCCCCGAAAGATCATATTCTCCTTCTCCGTAAAAATCAGGCATTTCGGCAGTTTCACCGCCGATCAGTGCGCAACCGTTCTCCTTGCAGGCTTTGACAAATCCGCCTATCAACTGTTCCGCATTATCCGGGCTGAGTTTACCTGTGGCAAAATAATCCATAAAGTAGAGCGGTTCCGCCCCGCTGCAGAGAATATCATTCACGCAGTGATTCACAAGATCCTGCCCGACAGTATCATGCCGTCCGGTCATGAACGCGACTTTCAGCTTCGTCCCGACACCGTCAACACTCGATACCAGCACCGGATGCTCATACCCGGGAAAGCTCGCATCGAAAAATCCGCCGAAAAGCCCTATCTCCGCCAGAACTTCTTTGCGGAAGGTAGATTTCACCATCGGTTTAATTCGATTAACAGTTTCATCTCCGGCTTCGATGTCAACGCCGGACGCTTTATAAGTTATTCCCATATTTTTGCATATTTTTTATTAAATTCATATTTAAAAAAATACAATTTCTCAAAAATTAAAATAATAAAAAAATGGATTTAAGATTTTTTACAGAAATAGTCATAATTTTATCTGTATCGGTCGGAATCGTATATATTTTCAATAAGTTAAAGCTGCCGTCGATTATCGGCTTCCTTCTGACGGGCATATTAATTGGTCCGAACGTCCTCCAGTTCATTCATTCGAAGCACGAAGTCGAGATCTTCTCGGAAATAGGCGTGGTCCTTATTCTATTTACTATCGGCATCGAATTTTCCCTGAGAAAACTCCTCCGCCTCAAGAAAGAGATACTTATCGGCGGCGCCATGCAATTTATTGTCAGCGCTGCGGTTATAACGGCGGTTTCCATGCTCTTTTTCAATCTGCCGATGAATGAATCTCTTTTCATCGGTTTTCTCGTGGGACTAAGCAGCACCGCTATAGTCCTGCGAATCCTTCAGAAAAAAGCCGCCCTTGACACCCCGCACGGCAAAATATCTCTTAGCATTTTGATATTCCAGGATCTCGCCATAGTCCCGCTGATACTCTTCACGCCGTTGCTGGCAGGCACTTCGCTCGATGTCTGGGGCGATATAGCAAACCTGTTAATCAAACTCGCCATTTTGGCAGTAATCCTGATTGTTCTTGGAAAGTGGGTGATCCCCTTCATTTTGAACCGCATAGTACATACCCGCAACAAAGAGCTATTCCTCATTAGCGTTATCCTGATCTGCCTGCTGATTGTCTGGATAACGCATTTATTCGGCGTTTCCATAGCGCTGGGGGCGTTCATCGCAGGTTTGATAATCTCCGAGACCGATTTCAGCTACCAGGCGCTCGGTAACATTATTCCGTTCAAAGAGCTATTCTCCGGCTTTTTCTTCGTGTCGGTGGGCATGCTCTTCAATCCCATGGCATTTATAGACAATTTAGGCATAATTCTCATTCTGCTTGTCACAGTCATGTTAGTGAAGATCGTCGCCGCAAGCTCCGCCTCATTGCTGCTCGGCTACCCGATGAAGACCTCGCTGCTGGTAAGCTTCACCATCTTCCAGATAGGCGAATTCTCATTCATCCTCTCCAAAACCGGCTTGGAAAGCGGCTTACTCGGCGGCGAGCATTACCAGCTTTTCCTTGCTATCGCCATAATCACAATGATAATGACACCGTTCCTCATAGAAGCAGCGCCGAAAGGCTCGGAAATGATGACAAACATCCTGCCGTTCAAAAAGTTCGAAAGCGCCGATACGCAGGAACTGCCTGCCGGGAAGCTCGAGAACCACCTCATCATCATCGGCTACGGCTTTAACGGGAAGAATCTTGCGAACACGGCGGAATACTACAACATAACCTCAGTCATCATCGAGATGAATCCCCAGACCGTCAAGCGCGAAAAAGCCCGCGGCAGGAACATAATCTACGGCGACGCCGCCAACGAGACCGTCCTCGACCACGCCGCCATAAAATCCGCCGCAATAGCGGTGATAGTCATCTCGGACATGGAAGCCACCCGCAAGATTGTCGAAAAAATCAAAGAGCTAAATCCGGCGATCCACCTTATCGCGCGCACCCGCTTCGTCACCGAGATAGCCCGTCTCCACGACCTCGGCGCCGACGAAGTCATCCCCGAGGAATTCGAGACCTCGCTCAAACTCTTCGACAAGGTCCTCATTCGCTACAACGTTCCCGAGCACGCCATCGAAAGCCTTATAGCCGAATTCCGCGAAAAAGACTACGAGAAACTGAGAAGAGGGGATGGGAATTGACATAGAAAAAAGAAAATTTAATCTGAATGTATTAATGGTCACTTTAACTATAAGTATTTGAATAGACTGGAAAATCTAATATGAGTATAGTTCATTTAAATGCCTAAACGCTAATTCAATAGCAGTTTTTAAATCAATAATATGCATTTTACACTCCGTTTTATTTTTACTGACGCTAAATATAATAATAATTTATGTAATTATTTTAAACAAAAATCATTATTCAATTCCTCACTTCCCAAACTCCACCAGAAAAATATCCTTCTTACTCCGCGGAATATTATTAACTCCGTAATTATCCAGGGCGCTAATAATATCGCCCGAGACCTTATTTTCTATATCATTATATATCACAAACCTTCTAAAACTCCAGCAGCTTCCTCAAATCCGCCCCAATCTTTTCTTCATTGGGCAGGACGTCTTTTTCGTAAGCCGGGGCGTAAGGGATGTGGCTGTGTTTGCCGGCGTGGCGCATGACGGGTGCATCAAGGTCCTTGAATGCATGCTGGCTTATCACCGCCGATATCTCCGCGCCGAAGCCAAGTGTTTCCGTATCTTCGTGTACGACCATGACTTTGTTGGTCTTGGCTACTGATTCCAGCACCATCTCTCTGTCCCACGGAATTATTGTTCTGAGGTCAATTATTTCAATGGTCTTGCCGGTGCCGCGTTCAATTTTCTTGACTGCGTTGAGGGAATCGCGGCAGCTCATACCCCATGTGACTATTGTCGCGTCATTTCCCCGCTTCACATATTTCCCTTTTCCGAAGGGTAAGAGGTAGTTTTCATCCGGCTCAAGAGAAGTGGAATAGGGCAGGCGGTACATTCCCTTATGCTCAAGGAACAGCACCGGATCCTGAATGCGGCAGGCAGTTTTTAGCAAGCCCTTGGCATCAGCGGCGGTGCTCGGATAAGCTATGAACAAGCCGGGAATATGAGCGAAATTCGCCTCAATATTCTGAGAGTGGCACAAACCGCCGTGGATATAGCCGCCGACCGGCACGCGAATCACCACAGGCGCCGAGAAACCGCCATTCGAGCGGTAGCGCATAGTCGACAGTTCATTTTTAATCTGGTGATATGCGGGCCAGATGTAGTCGCCGAACTGTATCTCTACCACCGGCTTCCATCCGCGGACAGCCAGCCCGAGCGCTACACCTGCGATCGAAGCTTCCGCCAGCGGTGAGTTGAAAACCCTGTCCTGTCCGTAAGCATCTGTCAAGCCTTTCGTAGCAGTGAAAACCCCGCCTTTGGGATCCTCTATATCCTCGCCGAATATAAGCATCTTATCGTTGAAATTCATCTCTTCGTGCATAGCGTGCCTGATAGCATCAACCATCACCGCTTTGTCTTTGCCTTCCGGCTCGCCTTCGACGTAGTCCAGTTCTCTGGTTTCTTCAGGCGCATAGATATGATTGGCAGAATCTTCCGGTTTAGGATCGTCGAGTTCCATCACTTTATCAATAGCATCACTGATTTCCTGGCGGATATTTTCTCCCAGTTCGTCGATTTCTTCCTGCGCAGCTAATTCATTTTCAATGAGATAGCTAACTAAATTTTTTATCGGATCTTTCTTTTCCTTTGCCTGCTCGAGTTCTTCCTGCGGTCGATATTTCCTGTGATCGTCGCTGGAAGAGTGCGGCAGCAGCCTTTCCACAATCGCGTGCAGCAGCACCGGTCCCTTGCCTGCACGGATGTGCTCGACGGCTTCCCGTGCGGCTTTCAGCGATTCGAAGTAATTCGTTCCGTCGAAAGTTTTCATCTTCAGGTTGGCGTAGCAGCAGAAGCTGTGCCCGACCGTCGAGCCCATCGACTGCCGCTCGCGTGGTACTGATATGGCATAACCATTATCCTGAATATGGAAAAGCGCCGGCAGCTTCTCTCTGGAAGCCCAGTTGACGGCTTCGTAGAACTCGCCTTCGCTGGTGGCTCCTTCACCGCCGCTGATATAAGTCAGATCATCGGAAGCATTTTTTCTCGCTGCCAAAGCTGTACCCACGCCGTTAAGGAACTGCGTGCCTGTTGGCGAGGACTGCGTCGGCTGATTCAATCCGGGATGACCGTAATGATTGGGCATCTGCCTGCCGCCGGTAGCCGGATCATCTGGTTTTGCCAGCGCCAGCATGAAAAATTCTTCCGGTTTGTACCCGAGAGAATACATGTAGGCTGAATCACGGTAATATGTCCAGCCCCAGTCATGTCCAGGCTTCATCGAAAAGCCGATAGCCGTCTGGGCGGCTTCGTGCCCGCTGCCTCCGATATGGAAGAATGCCTTACCCTGTTTCAGAAGCGTCAATTGCTTCTCGTCGGAATAACGGGCAAGCATCATATTTCTCAATGCTTTAAGCATATCTTCCTTAGACAGGTTCAGTTCTTTGTGTGGTTTCATATTCTTTTTGAGTTGTACGGTATCTACCGAGCAGCCCGGCCCCATATTTTGCTGGCAAGGTGAGCCGTCTTTTGCATTTTCTATATTTTCGAGGATTTGTTTATTTTGGTCGTTTGTTTTCTTCTGTTTTGTGTTCTTTTTATTCTTAGTATTTTTTGTTTTAGCCATATCTATTTCTCTATTATCCCGGAATGCTAATTTAAAACAAGATAATTACAAAATATATAAATTATTGATATTATTTATAAATTTACTGCAATTTACGGTAATTAAAAAAAATTATTTTATTAACAAAAACTCGGAAAATCTGATATTTAGATTGTATTTTTATTATAAATGCTTTATTTTGGGTGGTTAGAAAATTCTTAAATATTTGATTTCAAACAACTTTCTTATTTGATAGTCAATCTCACTTAATTATTATAATAATGCGCACTTATATAGATGATTTTAAATGGCTTGGGATAATATAACAGATCATGATAGAATAAAGAAAATCCTTCAAAAGGCAATCCTGGACGATAAAATCCCTAATTCTTACCTGTTCTGGGGCGGCGAGGGTGTAGGCAAAGACGCCCTGGCAATAGAGTTTGCCAAAACTGTCAACTGCGACGATCCGATCAAAGGTGAAGACACCATCAAAGCCTGCGGTCAGTGCAAAAGCTGCAAGCTTAGCGAAAAGATGCAGAATCCCAACATAGAGTTGATCTTTTCCCTGCCAGCAGGCAAAACAGCCGATAGCGGCGCCGAAGACCCGCTGCTAAAACTAAGCGACGAGCAGATTAACGCAGTCCGGGAGCAGATCCAGCTTAAAGCGGAAAATCCTTACCACAGGATCACAATCCCCAGCGCCAACCAGATTAAGATCTCTTCCGTCAGGCATATCCGCAAGAAGCTGATGCTGTCTATCCAAAGAAAAGGACGGCGCGTGGTTATTATGTCCAACGCTGACGAGATGACCACCGAAGCTTCTAACGCCTTCCTCAAAACGCTGGAAGAGCCGCATGAGAATGTGACGATAATTCTAACTACATCTCGTCAGGATCGCATTTTGCCGACTATCCTCTCGCGCTGCCAGCAAATCCACTGCGAGCCAATTCCTGTACAGGAAATTGCTAATGCCCTCATGGAAAAATATGAAACGGATGAAGTACAGGCTAAACTTGCGGCGGCGTTTTCGCAGGGGTCGTTCACTCGGGCAGTAGAGTTTCTTGACGAGGATATGCAGCAACTGCGGCACGATGTTGTGGATATGCTCAGGACAGTGCTAAAGAAAAACGTTTACCGCGTGGAACTGCTCGAGAGAATCGACAATCTGCTAAAATTCAAGGACAGGAAATACATCGAACGGGCTCTGACGCTGCTATCCCTTTGGCTCAAGGACGCTTACACGATGAAACTCGCTGAAAGGAAAAACAGGCTGGTAAATTCCGATCAGACGGATACGATAGAAAAATTTATAAGCCATTACGGAAATAGCGATTTCCCTGCAGCATTGACCAAAATCGAGAACAGCCTTGGGCTTTTGCCGAGAAATGTAAATCAACAATTGATTCTCTTAACACTTTTACTTGACATAAGACAGATTTTTCTTGAAAAAAAGACATAATTTTTTAATTTTACATAAAAATTTTAAAATATTTAATTATTATTACTCTAAAATATTCATATAAATAAATTTACAAAAAAAATTGGTTTGCAAATGAATACGGAAAACGGCAATAAAGAAAATATAAATAGCGTTCAAAATAACGCCGGAAATGAGAAGAAAGAAAACGAACAGAAAATCGAAAATTCCGAACATAAAAACGGCAGCTATTTAGAGATACCCGTAGAAACTGAAAATGATATTCCCATAGAGACTTCAATCGTCGAGGTATCTTTCAAAGGCAACCGGCGAGAACTTTACAAAAATGATAAGATCGCCGGGTTGAAGCAGACTGATCTGGTTATCGTCGAGGTCGAGAATGGTATTGACGCTGGCATTCTCAGCAACTGCTGCGTGAATACCATCAACAAAATAAAAAATCTGCCTGAAGAGGAAATGCCCAAATACAGCGTCCTTCGCAAGGCTACGCAGGAAGACAAAAAGCGCTGCCAGAAAAATGCCGATGAAGCTGTCGGCGTTGTCGAGAAAGCTCGAGAACTGGTCAACAAGCACAATCTAGATATGAAAATCACCGAAGCCGAATGGCAGTTCGACCGCCAGCGGCTTACGATATATTTCACGGCGCCGCAGCGGGTGGACTTCAGAAATCTCGTCAAGGATCTCGCGAAAATGTTCAAAACGAGGATAGAACTTCGCCAGATAAGCAGCCGCGAAGAAACGCGCCGGCTGGGTTGCGGTATTGGTCCCTGCGGCAAGGAACTATGCTGCACTACATTTATCAACGAATTCTCGCAAGTTACGCTCGACCACGCACGGATGCAGCAGCTTTCCAACAATGTTGCCAAGCTCAGCGGCAACTGCGGACGGCTTAAGTGCTGCCTGCTGTTCGAATACCAGACTTATGTCGAGGCATTCGAAAAATATCCGCCGCTAAATGCTCTCATCGAAACGGAACATGGCACCGCTAAGATAAATAAAGTGGATATCTTCAAGGACAAAACCCACCTGATGCTGCTGAACTCGGGCAAGGGTATGACGCTTGACTACAACCAGCTTAAGCGCTATATTGACAAAGGACTTATAACTGTTCCCGAGAACAATGGCAACAACGGCAACGGTCAGAATGGCTATAATAACCATCATTCTTAAAACGCGTTCTCTATATGCTGCAACTGCGGTTCACCGCGGGTAAAATCAACCCCAATGAAATCGAACCGGCACGGCTGCTCGGTGATCTTATTCACATAAAGATAGCCTTCCGCCACCTTCCTGAGAGTTTTCCTCTTCTTGAAAGTTATAGTTTCCATAGGCTCGATCGCATCCTTCTTCGCTTTCGAGCGGACTTCCACAAACACAAGGAATTCCTTATCCTTGCAGATAATATCGATTTCTCCAAAATTCCCGAAATGGAAATTCCTCTTGACTACTTCATATCCCTTATCCTTGAGATATTTCACTGCTAAATCTTCGGCTTCCGTACCCTTTTTTCGGGTATGCGCCTGCTTCCACTCTGATCTGTTATAAGGCATCCTTATCCTTAGTTTTAAATTTTAAGTTCTAAGTTTTAAATTTATTTATTAACAATTATTTTGTAGGTTTTTACGTAATTGTCGGTTTCAATCCGGCAGTAGTAAGTCCCGGGTGCATATTCGGAACTATCCCAGTAAAAATTGTGCTCACCCAAATTCAGTTCCCCAGAAAAAAGATTTTCAATAATCTTTCCCTCTACATCAATAATTTTTATATCGACCATGGAAAACTCAGATAAATTAAATTCGATATTTACTTTATTATCTGTTGGATTTGGAAATAGTGTTGTCTGCTCTGTTGATTTTTCAATCGGAATAGATGTGAAATCCCAGTCTTCTTTAAATAAAGTAAGGTTTGGATCGCTATCGAATAATAAATATCCATTAAGAGGCGAAATAGCCCATGAGCCTCTATAATCTTGATATATCTTAACAATTTCTTTTGTTTGTATGTCCCAAAATTTTAATGAAAAATCATTTGGGAAATTACCACCAAAACCAAGTATATACTTTGAGTCATTAGAAAATAGTGCAGTAGAAGCCCCACCAGAATGCCGTTCCTTAAAAATCATCTCCCCAGACTCAATATCCCAGATTCTTATATAGCCGGAGCCGCCTGCGGCAGCTAACATGCTGCCGTCGGGGGATATGGATATGTCCCACGCATAAGAAGATTGATAAAATGAATTTACAACATTCCAATCAGGAACAGATAAAACTTTTAAATGTTTATCATCCAGTTGAGAAGGAAGAAAAGCCACTAAATAGCGTCCGTCTTCTGAGAAATCAACTACTCCGACGGTTTCTCCTTCCCCCGCTGAAAACATTTTATTTACTTCTTCTTTTTCCGTATCCCAAATGACTACCTGATCTATACCCAGACTTTCAGGAACTATCTTGGGAATGTGAACTGAAAAAGCTAAATACCTTCCGTCCGGACTTAAAATTACGTTCCCCGCTCTGCTCATTTCCTGCAATTCTCTACCTGTGTCATAAGTTATTGAATCAAGAACATTTCCTGATTCAATATCCACACTATAAACAATAGGACCTTTGTAATAACTTGCAACAGCTATCCTTTTACTATCAGGGAAAAAATCAAATCTAAGAATAACATTTCCATTGGCAGAATATATCTCATTTATCAATTCACCGTCAGCAGCATCTCTTATACTTACTTTACCATTATCAGGATTTCTGTATGCTATCATTGATCCGTCAACTGAAAACTGAGCTTCACTGATTGACTCACCCACATACTGCTCCCACACAATCTCCGGTTCTTCCGCCTGGCTGAAGCAAGCTGCCAACGGCAATAACATTATCGCCGCAGCTATTGAAATGATCTTCTTCATCTTTGATTTCCCTCTATTTTGGAACCACTTTTTATAAGTTAGTTATTTTTATTGAGAAAATCAAGTGGTATTCGGATTATCAGATGTAGAAGTTCTAAAAGTAGGTTAACTCAATCTTTCCCCCGACACATCATGTCGTCAAATGCCTTATATTGCCATCATGGAAAAGAATAAGTACATAAAACATTTTTTTGAAAAATTCAAGATTGGTAAAATGAATGAATTTATTGGCAAGCTGGATTGTTTTAATGTTTTGAAGAAGAAAAAGGTTGCTCTGAGTAAATCCTTGACAGAACCTATGATTTTGCAGGATAATGACCATGATAACAAATTTCCCTTTGCCCTATTTTATGACCTGTATAAGGAGTTACCTATCACTTACGCTTATCATGATATGGCTTACTATGATCTTGTTGACGAAGATGAAGGCTGCTTTTTCGATCTGCTGCTTTTTCTGAAAAAAATGAAGCAGTATGATCCTGAACCTTGCATCTTGCATCAGAGAATCGTGGAAATAGGTACGACAAGTTTAGTGGTCATTGAATTTAAGCCCGGTCTTTTGATTGCCGTCTCGGACATTGTCACCAATAAAGATGTCGAATCCAATGCGAAAAAAATTAAAAATTCAAATCTAATGTTCAAGAATTTTGAAATTTTCTACTCTGATGAAAATAAGGATCAACTCGATAAAATTGTCAGCACTGTAAAAGAATGTGCAATAACAATCAGGGACCATGAGTATGTTCCGATTGAATTGATCGCATTTAAGCAAAGCTTTATTTTTACAAAAGAAATTGATATTCATGACAAAATAAAGAATATCGACGACTACGACCTACATTACAAAGCCGGTTTTTATGATTTTTATAAAAATCTAACAACCGAAATGCAGTCGGATAAGAAAGGTATCGTGTTGTTCCACGGGCTGCCCGGTACCGGCAAAACTAACCTAATAAGGAACATAGTGAGAGAACTCAAAGACCAAAAGAGATTTTTGTTCCTTCCGCCCAACCAGTTTGAATATCTGAGCAATCCGAATTTCATCACTTTTTTGCTTGATGATGCTAAAGAAAAGGAAGATAAGAATATTTGCCTGATTATCGAGGATGCCGAATCACTGCTGCAGGACAGGTACCAAGAAGACAACTATAATATCTCGACAATCCTGAATATTACCGATGGGCTGCTGAATGATATTTTCAGTTTGCAGGTGATTGCTACATTCAATATCGAACTAAACAGGATTGATGAAGCTTTGCTGAGGAATGACAGGCTGATAGCAAGGAAAGAATTCGGAAAATTGTCAATTGATGAAGCAAATAGCCTTATAGAGCATCTGGGAGTTAATACCAGGGCGGAAAAAGAGATGACCCTGGCGGAAATTTACTCGATGGATTTTGACAAGAAGATATTATATCATAATTTGAAAAATGAGAATAGGAAAGAGAAGCTCGGCTTTTATTGAGATGAGAGCCGGTATCAATAAATTATTAATTGACAGAGAAGAACTGGCAATCTATATCCCGTAATCTGGGCTGGATGACCTTTGAAGACATCATAGAAAAGAGCATAGAATATGATACTTTTGAGAACAGTGAAGTTAAGGATTGGATAGTCGAGTTCTTTGGGGATAGGAATATGAGAGAAAAAATATAAAAATTAATTTTTTTAATAAAAAGGTTGTATGGGAGAAACTAATTTGGTAAATTGGTGGAGATTGTGAAAGATATATTTATTATTCATGATTAAATTAGAGCAATAATAACTACTTAGTATTTCAAAAAGGAGATTATTGTGGACAAAAATTTTTTAATTTTTAATAACATTTGATATAAAGAATGTCTACAAATATATAAATTTAAATAAATTATGAAAATTAATAGTTGAACAAGTATATATAATACAAGTTAATAAGTTATGAAGTTTTTTAAAAATTTTTTACATAAGATTTTTGGCGCCAAGAATTCGGTAAAAGATGAGCAAACCGAAAAACTGAATTGGATAGTAAGCCGAATCGAAAATTTACTAATACAAAGTCAACCTACTAAACATCAGCCTAATTATCCATTACTAAATGACGAGTATAACAACCCCATTAAAAGCTTTAATATACAGAATTCTTCTTATAGTAGCGAGGTGACTTTTAATCTAATATCTAATGATGAAATCGATGAATCATGGATGCAAATTCCTTTGTCAAAAAATAACAAAAATGATTTTAATCACTTATTATTAGGATTGATAGGTGGAAGCTCAAACATAGGAATATATTCTTTAGCGACAAGAGGTCTATATAAAGCTACTGCCGACCCTAAAACTCTAATGCAATTATCTTCTGGTGGTGTAGGTTCAGCGGTTACGGAAGGTGGTAAAATAACAGGGCATGCTGGATTTGTTTCTGCGGGTAGTACAATTTTTGTTCCTTTAGTAGTTTTTCAATTAGCTTCTATTGCAACTGGACAATATTATATGAATACTATTACTAAACAATTAAATACAATCCAACAAAAATTAGACGAAATATTAAAGCTCTTTCATATTGAAAGGCAAGCTAAATTGAAAAAATCATTTCAATTACTCAAGGATTTTTCTTCACGAAAAGCTTTTGAAGTAGAAGATTTTGTACTTCTAAAACAGATCTTATCTGAATTAGTAGATATAAGAGAGGAATATTACTTAATGTTATCAAATATTAAAGATGATTATTTTCAAGAAGGCTTATCTCATATATCTTCTAAAAAAATAGCTCAGAAATTATCAGAAAATTTTGAAAAATCAGGTTTCTTTTATAAACTTAATAGTTCATTAACAGCAGATGAAATGTATCATTTAGGTAAAATGATTGAATTTTACATGAATTTATGTTCAAAAGACCCAAGTATTAATAGAATCAACAGAATAAATGAAATTTCTGATGAAATCAGATCTTACAAAAACCAAGACTTTATGTATATAAAAACAAAGAAAATTTACTCGCAAATAAAGAAAAACCTCATTGCAAGATTAAATGAAGCAAGAGACAATGCTATTTTTAAAGAACAAGAAATAAAAGATATGATAAAATCATATAAAAATATGTTTGATAAATTTGAAAAAGAAAAAAACAAAAGATTTAAATCATTAAATGATAAATATTTAGAAATTACACGCCCATTAGAAAAGAAAAATGAAATTTTAATTGATAATCGCAATGAATCACCAGTTCTTTATATAAAGTCTTAATAAATATTTTTAAAGTTCAGAATAATCTCATTATATAAAACTGCGATTGTACAGTATATATTTGAAAAATTCTTTATTTTAGCTTATTCTCCCCCCGCCACATCATGTCGCCATCCTCTTTATATTTGCAATATTAGCAATTATTGAGGAGGCGAAAAATGCTGCCATTAGCAAGAATAATTTACGAGCGGATCGGCAATGACAAAAACAAGCGTCATGAGCTGATAAAAGCGCTTGGTTACACGAATCTGCGGAAAGGCGACCACGCTTTGAACGAGCTTATTCTCGGCAGATACGATGCAGAGATTATCGGGAAATTAAGGCAGGCTCTCGATGTGGATGAAAAAGAGTTTGAGGAAGCGCTCAGGAAGAATAACGCTATCTTGGAAATTGAGCGGAAAATTAAAAAAGCCGAGGAAGAAGCATATCTCAGACGCACTTTCGAACCCAATATCGAGATTAAAACCGAAAAACGGAAAGTTAAAGGCTTTATACATGGGGTCGGGCTGCTCGCTTTCACCAAAACCAAACTCGACAGCGATATTTTGAACCAGCCGATCGAAGAGCAATTGCGCTATATCAAGTCCCTTATAACCGATAGATACTCTGATTACAATGAATATCATCGCTATTACGAGTCTCTCGGCGCCATCGTATCGGTCAAATATCACTTTTCTTACGACTACTTTGTAGAATTTGATTACCAAACTTTTATTAATGATTTCGATGAATAAAAGTAAACGAATTGAAAACAGCAACCTTTAACCTTTAACCTTTAACCTTTAACCGTTTACCGTTAGCCTGTTTTATAGTTAACATAGTTTATTAAAATTAAATTTAAAAAGTCAATTGCTTATGAAAATTTACTTACACCCCGCATATTGGATTGCGCCGGACGGCACGGCTTATCCCGTTACCAGGCACATCGATTTCATGGGAAGGCAGCCGGATTTGTTCGGCTTGTCCAGAGAGAGCTATATCGCCTGCTTCCGCAAGCACAACGAAAAGCCCGGTTTCGAGGGAAAAGCACGGAAAGAGCTTTTCATCGAGGCTTTCAAACAGGGATGGATAAGAGTAAGGCATTATATCAATCGCGGCTGGACTGTCGAATTGTACAGGCTTGATGATAAAAGCAGAGAAAATCTGTCCGGATGGGCTCGGCTGGTCATGGATAACAAAGATAAACACGATGAATTCCTGAACTATGCAGAGATGCATATCGTAAAAGATTCTCTGGCTGGAGCGCCGCTGCAGGACTGGCTTATAATCACCAACCTGCAGTCCATGCGCAATTACAAAATGTAATCACTCATAATTATCCAGCGCCTTTTGCAGATTTCTTTTTACTCCGTCGATCAATTCCTGCGGTTTCAGGACGGTAATCGCTTCATTCCACCTGCAAATCCAGGAAATGAAATCCGGCGACAACGGCACCGTAAGTTCCATAGTCATTTCGCCCGATCTGTCGAAATGGATCCGCTGTGACGAATGCCAGTGCCTGTTTTCGAAATATTTTACGTAATCTTCCCTGATTCTGAGTTCCACATCCGCCAGCTCGCCGTCGAACACCGCGAACCGCTGCACTCGGAAAGCCTCATAATCAAAATCGGGCTCTTTGCGGAAAGCATCGTAAACCTCGCTTATATTCATTATATTCTGCACTGCAAAATTGGTCGACCGCTTCCAGCGCGGATTATAAGCCACCAGATAGATAGCGCCGGAATAAGTATAGAGGAACTGCGGGAAAATCTCGTAATCATGGATTTCGCCGTCGGTAATTCTCTCGTAGCGGATTTCGATCCAGTTTTTTTCGTTGATATGCTTAATGCACAGCCGCAGGATCTCGTGCTTATCCGAGTAGTCATAATTGCCGATATTCTGGTCGCCGTAGAACTGCTCTTCCATGAAGACGGTTCCCGGCGCCAGCGTTTCCAGCTTCTGGCTTAATTCGTTAATATCATTTTCAATCGTCGTACCTTTAAAAGTCTGCAGGTACGACTTGAGAATATGGAAAGAGATCATTTCGCTCTCACGGATATTCAACGCTCCGAACTTTGGCGCCCTCGTCTGCTTCACCACCCAGCAGCTATTTCTGCCTTTCCCCTGCAGTTCGATAAATCCCTCATCGCAGAGTATCTTCAGATCGCGCTGGATACTTCTGTCGGACACCTCGGGATAGTCTTCGCGCATCGCCAGAATGACCTCGGCGGTAGTAAGCTTCCTGTTCACCAGAAACAACCTGAGGATGCCGAGTATGCGGCGGGCTTGTTTGTTTTTGGATGAATGTTTGTTTTGCATATAAAGAATTTTATTGTGACACATTATATCGTACATAAGAGTATATTGCAAATATATGAAGAATTATGTAGAAATAAAGTGAAAGTTCTTTGAAAATTTGAAAGAATTGAAATACTAAAAAAAATGTCTAAAATATTATTTTTTAAATACCATCAGATATAATATTCTGTTAAATAATAAAGAGGTTGATATGTCAAAAAAAACAATGAATCATGAAGAAGCAAAACAAAAGATTAAAGAAGGTCGAAAGAAGATTAGCGAAAAGGACTTGAATGATGTAATCGATAAGCGGGAGCAAATTGAAAAGAAATTCGAAAGTTCCGGTCCGTTGGGGCGCTTCGTTGAAGATTTTAAATTATTGATGGCTCTTATCAAAGATTACGTTAACGGGAATTACAAATCCATCCCTTGGTGGGCGATATCTTCAATCGGCGTGGCGCTGCTATATGTATTCAATCCATTCGATTTAATCCCAGATTTCATACCTGTATTAGGACAAGTTGACGATGCTGCGGTAGTAGCTGTCTGCATAAAAATGGTAGATGAGGAATTGCAAAATTATAAGGAATGGAAAGTAGATAATCCGGGAACCGAATAGTCCTTAAAATTAGGCACAGATATGTGAGTAGATGAAGGTTAATTAATTTTTTATGTCAATTAACGGCTCACATATCTGTGAGGTTAAATATCTTGGTTAGACAGTAAATATTTGTAAATAAATAGCGTTAATGTATAGGTTTTAAATTGAATTAATTAAATATTTGATTAATTAATTTATTTTCGAATGAAGATTTTTTTACTATATCTTGATTTGGTCCTAGTTTACTAATAGTTGTTATGTTTTTGTAGGTATCATGATGATATAGCTGTTTTGAAACTTTGTTAGTATTTATATTTTCCTTTATAAACAAATATATTTTTCTTTCATCAGAACTTATATTTGTTTTAGATAATAATTTATCAATTCGTTCAATAATTCCATTTGAAGTCATTTGATTAGGTCTAAGTTGTGAGTTATTAATTTTTGTCTCCACAATTTGTACTTTTTTAATATTCATATTTTTACCATATTTTGCAAAAATATGGTCAATACCTTGATTACCTTTAAACTTTGAAGCTATTTTTTTATAACCTTGTGAAGTTAGTAATCTATTTGTTATGTGCTCTCCAAGGCTTCCTATTTTAGTAGTTGATTTATATACGGTTGAATAGTTTTTCTTTAAATAATTTACTCCTTTAGATAGTACGGGTGTATTACCAAGTATCTCATCAATATTGCTTATTGTTTTTGAATTTAATGAAAGTTTCTTTACGATAGTCTTGTCAATTTGCATACCAGCAGTTTGCCCAGCTAATAGACTTATCAAAAACGCTAGTACTCCAGCTTTTACATTATCACTAGCGGTAAATTTATAGAAGAAGTAGGCTATAATCATTAATATAATGGGAGAAATTGCTATAAATATGCTCAACACCCATGGTAAATCAAGGTAATAAGTTTCAATTATTTGAAACAAGTTGATAAAGATAGCATAGAAAATAACTATTGAAAAAATTAAATACCAGAAATACTCTATTCCTTTTCTTCTCGCTATCCCCCAAGAAAAGTTTGAAACTCCGAAGATTAAAGAAAGGGATCCAAGCACACATAAAGTGATAAAAAATTCCTTCTGTAAACCAATCCAGTTGGCTAAAATTGTCAGGAATATAAATAATAAAAATGTAATTCCACCAAAAATAATTTTTTTAAACATGAACAATTTTAATGATTGTTAAAAAAATTTGATAATTAAATTAATTTGCTAATTTATTAAAGCTTAAGTAATTATATCTAATATAATATTTAATAATTTGAAGTTATTATTTGCAAATCAAATCTAGTATACTTCTTATCCGCCCAACATTTTAATTATCGTTGCTCCTAATAGCAAAATCAACAATACTGCTATTACTCCCAATATAATTGTTATATATTTGGCGTATTTAGCAATTTTTTCAACAGTCTCACTGGCTCTACCCAAAGTTTTCTGTATTCCGTATAACGATGTGGTTATAAGAGCAAAAATATCATCTACCCACCCTACAATAGGTATGTCAGGCACAATATCAATCGGCGAAATTGTATATGCAATCGCCGCCAAAAACAACCCTATCGCCAGCATTGTTTCACCGGATTCTTTATTCATTGGCTCTCCTCATTCATTATACATCACTTTTTATCACTAATCGGCAAGTTATGAAAAATCTTTAACTTTCACAACTAAATTTGTATATTTTTTTTTTCAAATTAAGTTAAGGTGTTATAATATAGTCGTTTATTAGTTCGATATTCCCCTTCCCCAAATCCACCGGCACAATCCTCAGAGGGATCCCCGTTTCATTCAGGTATGTCAGGTCTACCGGATTTGCGAAAGTGGGCGTTTTAGGGTAGATGAGCGCCAATTGCAGGTTTTCGCAATCGTACTTATCTTCGTAGATCTTGCCGTAGGAAAAAAGCTGGTGCAGGTCTGATTCGCTTATGCCGTATTTAGAGGTGTCGCTGTCCAGCAGCTTCCATTTCGTGTCGAAGATGTAGATTTGGTCACCTTTTACGGCGAAAATATCAGGAACCAAGCGGCAGAGATTGTGTGTTCGGTCGCTGGCGGTTTCCTCTGTCAGCAGATGATAGCGGCTATCCTGGATTTGAACCATGTCGAAGTAACCGGATTTCCTTATCTGGTAAGCTATATAGCTTTCGAAAATCTTCTCCATCGGGAATAGCAGCGCAAACGAGATAGTCTCACCCTTGTAATTCAAAAAACTTTCATTCTTGAGAAACACACGACACCAGCGGATTATGTTCTCATAATCGGTCATTAACCGGTTTATATGGCATTTCGACAGGTCGCTATCGACATTTACTGATTTGTGAATATCATCAAAATAACTGAGATAATTCTTGATATTTTTACGGTTGTTATTGTTCCCGGATTGTCTGCCAAGATGCATCAGCGTAGTTTTTATCAGGCGGTTCTCAGGTCTGTCCTTTTGAAAGCGGTCAAATTCAACATAGAACTTTTCCTTATGAAAAAGATTTTTAGTCAGGTGTTTTTCCGTTTTCAGTTTACCCTTAAGATAGCTGCTGTTTGTTTCATGAGCGATGTAATCAGATTTCAAGCCTCGTTTTATCAATATCGACAATTCTTCCAGGAACATATATATAAAAATTTCTTTCAGTGAAAGCCGGATAGCCTTCAAATGAGCGCTCCCAAAATACTTAAAGGGCGAATCCTTAAGCGTTTTGAGCATCCTGAGAAAAATTTTCCTCGTAGCCTCTATCTGATTACTGTCATTTTCACCATTCTCAGAAACAAAGATCTTAGGCAGTATTTCAATGATAATGTTATTCTTTAGCTGAATGACACCAACGTAATTTTTTGCCTGCAGGATCTTTCCGTAGCCTTTTTTGTAAGAAATCGTCAGGAACTCTGATAGCTCGTTGTTTGAATCATTCTTATTTCTGATAATGAAATTTTCAATATCAGAAAACAAATTATGTTTCAATATGATATGATCGAAACACTGCTTGTTTTCAGCTCCGGCAGCTATAAAACCATGTTCCCTTATCGTAAATTCCTTGTTATTCATTAGCAGGCAAATTTATATTCTGATATATCTTAATGAATGATTCCGGCGCAATAGAACCGTCCCGCAATTTGTCATTGACCTTGTATTCGACAGAATCCTCAAAATCCTCATGATCGAAACCCAGTACAGTTCTCTCACTTTTGGTAATGCTTCGAATAAGCCTGTGTTCATTGATTTCCGAATCGAAGCTCTGTTCTTCCATATTCCCGGCAATCTGCTTATAATGATCTCCGAGCACAAGCTGTATCTTTTCCCAATCATCAAAGAAGTATTCCTGCAGCAAAGGTATGATCCTGTTGATGAAAATCGAGCATAGCCCTTTGTATTGAGCTTCCTCATCATCACCGATATTTTTCAATCTCAGAAAATAGGAATGCCCAATAGTATGGTCACGATCGTAGAGAAATTCAATTCGCTCGTTCATTTTTTCCAATATATTTCTGATATTGATCCCCCTAATTTCAATTCCGTCAAGCAAGTTCAAATCAGGCATTAATTCGATAAATTTGAACCTTCGGCGCAAAGCCGTATCTATCAGAGCTATAGACCTGTCCGCAGTGTTCATAGTACCAATTATATAGAGATTTGTGGGAATACCGAAAACTTCTTTTGAATATGGGAGCGTCACGGTTATCTCATTTTCAGCGCCCAGCCGCTTATCTTCTTCTATCAGAGTTATTAGTTCACCGAATATCTTTGATATATTGCCTCTGTTGATCTCATCAATCAGTAGAGCATAATCTTTCTTCGGATTTTCCTCTGCCTTCCTGCATAATCTCTTAAAAATACCTGATTCTATCCTATATGTGACAGTATCTTCCATATTTTCTTCCGAAAGATCCGGCTTCAGCCCTTCCATAAACTCTTCATAAGAGTATGATTGGTGGAAAGTGATGAAGGTGTAATTCTTCTTATCAATATTTCCCTGCTTGAAATTGCTGATTTGTTCCTGTACTTTGGAAATATCTTTTTTAGCAAGATCAGTTAGCTTCCAGTAATTTTCGCCATTCTTATTGATTTTATCAAACAAAAACGGCGGTCGCCTTATTCCCTGATGACCAACCTCCTCAATAGAATGTCCGTAAAGAGTTCCATGGATGACATGCAGCGGATGTTTTGCTTCATTTAAATATGACATTGAAACATATTTATGGGAAACAATCTCGGAAAGCCTCATGCCATCGGGTTTTTCCAGCAATATCAGCGCTACAATGTCATACTTAGGCAACTCATTTAACTTTTCTTCAAGAAATTCATCAAAAGTAACAGAAGAAGCCATTTCCGTAAATTTAGGCAAGTATTCTTTATTCAGTTTATAGGTTTTTCCTGTTCCGGGTGGACCGTAAAGGATAATGTTTTTTGATCCATCCTTTCCCTTATTTCCATCAACTAATTCGAGTATCTTTTCATATTGTTCTTTTGTGGCTTCGAAATTTGTTCCTTGCGTACCGGCTTTTAAATCCTTCAACTCGGGAATTTGATCTATTTTTTTCTTTAAAATGGGTTTATCTACCAGATTCCGTTCAACGTTTATATCAACTCGGTCTTGAGCAATATTTTCCTGATTTCCCATATAATACTCTAATTCATACTCTTCGTCTTTAGCATGGTACTTTTCAGAAGTTACCGTACCGATAGCGTAAATACCCGGTTTTTCACCGGTCACCCATAATATAAATTTATCTCCCAAACTAATTTCTTCTTTATGCTGAACCACCGACCAATTCTTAACTTCATCATTCCTTAAAGCATCGAAAACATTGTAGCGAGTCGGATTTGCCTGAAACACCCAGTAATTAGCTTTAATGAAATATTTACTTATAAACAAAAGAAAATCCTGATTGAGCCACACCCAATCTACAGGATCAATTTGATTTTTTTCAAGGATATTTTTAAAAATGCTTTCTAATTGCCCATTTTCTGATTTTAGTTTATTCACTAAGATATGTAAAAGCTCTTGCGATTTGTCAAAAGCCTGGAATCCCTTTTTAGGGACTTTTTCCTTGTCAAATAACCAGCTTAACGAATTAATAAGTTCATCACGAGCATAAGTAAAAAAAATTTCCGGATCAAGAGTAGCAAGCCACGCAGACAATTTAGGTGCACTCAAACCAGACTCACTGACATCCCTTTCTTCAGCTTTACTTCTTTCAATGATTCTTCTAATTATTTTAATATCCTTAAGTTCAATGATGTTATCATTATATTGCCGAATCGAGGTTAGGAAATTAATCCCCTTTTCTTTACTGTAATCATCATATTCTTGATTTTGAGACTCCAGACATATATTCAAAATTTCTTCATCAGACTTATTTTCAAAATCTACCTTTGGGAATAACCAATTAGCAAAACGAAACTTATATATCTCATAAATTTTAAGCCAGTTTGTATCTCTGCAAGCTTTGATATAATCACTATAAGCTTTTTGAAATCTTTCGTTGTCTAACTTATCATCAAGAAGTATAAAAAGGATGTCAGAGCCTTTATGTAAGAATGCAAAATCTAATAATCCCAAATCCTCATCACCAAAGATATCAGCAAGTTGTTGGAAAATATCTATAGCATGGGGATATTGTTCATTCCAACCTATATGTTTCAATATTTGATTATTCTGAGAATTGATAATGGGGCAAGTAAGAGGTTTAAGGTAGTGCAACCATGGTGTTACAACACCGAATTTTAATGTGGGAATATTTTTGTTAAAGAAATTATCAGTAACTTTCTTAATTTTATCAATATCATTCTCACGATCAATATTAGTCAAGAATTCTTTAACTTGATTTAGTTGATCAGAATTTAGCTGATTGATTTGAGCGAGTCCTACCCCTGTATATCCCCTATAATTAGTTAGTTTGAATCTGCTCAAGATTTTATTTTGAACATTTTCATCGTTAATGCAAACTTTAAGATAGTTTTCAATATTTTCATCGGTTGGATTAAATCTAAAGATCTGTATAAAACCAGTCAAATGCTCATTTGTCAGCTTAGTATTTTTTAGCGTCTCTATTATAACGTCTCTCGCAATCGGCACAAACTCTCTTTGCTTAAGCCGATACTTATACTCATCAGTCTTTTTGAATCTCTCCCAGAACTGTTTTAGCTGCTTCCTGTGAGCATCGATCCTCTCAAATGAATCTTTATAATCCGACATGCACTACTCCTTTATTTCAGTCGCAAATTAATTTTAATCCGTTATTTTACGAAATATCAGGGAAAAATGCAAAGGGGAAATTTTGAGTGGATGTGCAGATAATGGGAAAGTCGTAATTATTACCTCATCTTTTTCTGAGATAAATCTTTTGCCGCCTATTATTTTGAACGGCAATTTGCCGCTTCAGCGGGACGGAGTCAAAGGATGACAGAGGTCGAGGATAGACAATAACGACTTTGGGGGCGCTTCACCTTTGAATCAAAAATAAATACCCCATTTTTCTTTATCAGAAAATTCAATCTAATCCGTTTAAAATAAATATGAGAAATATACTTTTTAATATTTGACAATATTAGCCAATTTTTGTATCTTGCAATATAGGTACAGCCTTATATAATTTTAATATAGGATGTGTATGATAAAACCGGCACTGCTTTAAAAAATCTGATTTCTTCTAAAGATAGAATATCAGACTATTTTATCAAAAAAATGGTTTTACAATGACACGATTTCTTAAGAAAAATCAAATCATCATCTTCGCAGTAAGTATTTTTATTCTGTTAAGCGGCTGCCACAGGTGGGATAATTTTACCACCTACTTCAATACCTATTATAATATGAACAGAATAATGGAAGAATGCGAAGATGAATTTGCATACCAGGAAGAGAAGAAACGCGAAACACCCAGCGTATATGTCCCAAAGCCGGTAATTTTCATTCCTTCATCGGATGTGTCCGGTCCGCCGCCGTTCATGAAGGATTTCATGATCTCCCAGAGGCAGCTTCAACCAGTGAAAACAAAGCTTGACTCAGTTTTTATCAAAGGCTCCAAGATAATCGCTCACCATCCTAACAGCGATTACATTGAAGGCACGCTTTTCCACATGGCTCATGCCTATTTCTACCGAAGCGAATGGCTGCCGTCACAGATAAAATGCAGCGAACTGCTCGATAAATACCCGAAAGGCGAATTCGCGCCGGATGCGCAATTCCTTCTGGCAAAGAACTACCTTGTACAGCGCAAATTCGAAGCAGGCAAACGAGCTCTTTCGCGCTGCGTGGACGTTAGCTGGCTGAATGAGAGGTATGATATTCTCTCGGAAGCTTTCCGGCTTGAAGCTGAACTGGCACTCTACCAGAATGACGAAGAGGGCGCACTTCTCCCCTATCGTCAGGCTATTGCCCAGGTCGATAACGCTAAATTACGCGCCAAGTGGCAGGTTGAACTGGCAGCGTTGCTTTTCCGTATGAGAAAATTCGAGATGGCTGAGGAACAATTCGCAAAGGTACATAGATTCAGACCTGATTACAAAGATTTCTTCGAGGCGAAGCTCTACCGCGCATCATGTCTGACAAGAATGGAAAAATACGACGAATCCGAAGAAATTCTGGAAGATCTCGAAAGCGACGGAAAATTCGAAGAGTGGATCCCTTATGTATTCGCCGAAAGAATGAATATGCTCCGCGTAAAAGAAAATTACGACGAATTGCCGAAAGCTGAAAATTTCGCTGATTCGGCTTATGTCGGTAATCCGGCAATCGCCTCACAGTATTTTGAAATCGGAATGGATTATTTCCAGGATTCTGATTACAAAAAAGCACGAACTTATTTCGCCAGATCAAAAGGTGTTCGCAGTCCTGTGTTTGAAACTGCCCAGCGTATGTACGACCTCATGAACAAATGGGAGATAGCCAGAACCAACTCCCTGCCGGGATTGCAGAAATTTGAGAGCGGCGAGGAAATGGGCGATACCACGAGAATGGATCTTGCTGTTCAGCTTTTTGAACTCGGCAGAATACATGAAAGAATTGGAAATAAGGACTCTGCAAGAATCTTTTACGGTCATGCAGTAGAGGTCAATCCGGATAAATTCAAGGATGAAGCCAGATATCTCCATGCCTATTCAAGAAGCCTGAAAAAAGCCGATCCTTACAAATCCGATTCGCTAATGGTCCACCTTATCGAAAATTATCCTCTTACTCCCTACGGCGAAGACGCCATGGAACAGAAGGGCTACACGGATAATTTCGTGATAGATACGGTAGTTGAGCTTTACAATTCCGGCATTAAATTAAGGAAATTCGGTGATTACAGCTTTGCTGCCAAGCAGCTCAACAAAGTCCACGAAGATTATCCCGAATCGGAATATGCACCAAAGGCTCTTTATTTTCTGGGCTGGATGTACGAAAAAGATCTCTATGATATTGACAGTGCTCTGCATTATTATAAAATACTAATAGATAAATATCCAAACAGCGATTATACGCAGGATGTTAAGTTGAGCGTGGATTACCTTATAGCTCTGCGCAGCGGCAAACCAATCCCGGATTCACTCAGACAGAGGCAGGTTCAGGATTACAGAGCAAAGGAATTTAAACCGCTCGAACTCGACAAAGAGATTGAAAAGAGACTTGAAGAAAATAAAGATATGGAGGAAAGCGCCTCACCATGGGACATGCTAAAGAATCCCAAGAAAATACTTGAGCAGGGAGTGGAGAAATCCAAGGAAATGTTCCAGGAGAAAAAGGATATGTTCGAAGAAAAGAAAAAGGAACTCGAGGAGAAAAAGAAAGAACTCGAAGAGAAAAAAGAGATGTTAACTGATCCAAAGAAATTAATAAAGGATAATCTCCCAGGCTCTGATAAAGATGAAAAAGATGAAAAGGGTAAAGAAGGAAAAGATATTAAAGATGAGAAAAAACAAGAGAATAAACCGGATACGACCGGTACTGAAAAATAAATAAATATTCTCGGCGGCTTTTTATTTGCAAATTTTAATCTTATATTAATCTTTGTTTAATTTTAAAAACTAAAAATTTATGATTTTCGAAGAAAAAGAAACGGTGAGCGATATTACACAAGAATCAACCGCCGATCTGTCTTTTGAAGAATTGCAGGAGAAATACAACCTGCTTGAAAAGCAGCTTGCCTGGTATAAATCCTTTTTCGATAATGCTACCGATGCGGTATTCATGGTGCAGCCGGATTCCTGGAGCGTCCTCGATGCCAATGAATACGCTGCCAATCTTATGGGTATGCCCAAAAATGATCTGATAGGCAAGACTCTGCCGCAATTCAGAAGAATCTTCAAATTGCTCAAAAAATCGAGTTCGCCGATAGTTTTGAGCGAATTATCACTTGAAACGCCCGATGATGAAAGCCTAATGGTCGAAGTCAGCGCCAGATTCATCGATTACAGCGGACAGAAGCTGATCCAGGCAATTGCCAGAGACGTCAGCGAACAGCACGCATTGACTGATAAGCTGGTACAGGCGGATAAAATGGTCTTGCTCGGACAATTATCGGCAGGCGTAGCACATGAAATAAAGAATCCGCTGGCTGCGGTGAATCTGAACCTGCAGATACTTAAAAGGAAAATCGACGAAAGCAAGCCGGAGACATCGTATATCTCTACGGCTTTACAGGGGGTGGACAGGATAAGTAAAATTGTCGAGGTGACGCTGAACTTCTCGCGACCGACAAATCCTGACATTCAGAATATGAATTTCAATAAGATCCTGCCCAATGTAATTGAACTTGTAACATCAACTCTGAAGCGGAAAGAAATCAAGGTTGAGCTTAATCTCGATGAGAACCTGCTTGATGTTTCCGCTGATAATAAGCAGATGCAGCAGGTATTCATCAACTTGATCAAAAATGCGGCGGATGCGATAAAGACGAAAGGCAATATAACGCTCAGCACCTACGTTGAAAAAGCGCAGAAGAAGGGCAGCGGCGAATATGCGGTCGCAGCCATCAAAGATGACGGCTATGGGATACCGCCGGAAGACCTGCAGAAAATTTTCAATCCGTTTTTCACGCGGAAGCATGACGGAACGGGCTTGGGATTGCCAATCACGCAGAGGATAATGCACCAGCACAATGGCATTATCGATGTGGAAAGCGCTTTAAATAAAGGAACGACATTTTATGTGAAACTACCTGTAGTTATTGAATAAATTGAATAAAAACACAGAGATATTAACCATATTTACGGGAATAAATGGCTAAATTAAATTACACAATTGTAGTTATCGAAGATGATCCGCTTGTAAACAACACGGTGAAGGACATTCTCGAAGATAAATACCACCGTGTGCTTACCTATACCGACGCCCAGGAAGCCCAGGAAGACCTGCATATCGTAGGTCCCGATTTGATCCTGCTGGATATTTTCCTCGGGCATTTCAACGGGCTGGATATACTCGAGCATCTCAAAAAGCAGGGTTACAACATGCCTGTTATCATGATGACGGCATTTTCCGATATAAAAATGGCTGTCAGAGCGATGAAACTCGGCGCCGAGGATTTCATCGTGAAGCCGCTCGATCTCGAGCAGCTTGAAGTATCGGTGGAAAGGGCTCTGCAGAATTACGACCTGCGGCGGAAAGTTGACATCCTTTCCGAGCAGCTCAAGAAAGACAAGCCCAGCGAAATAATCGGCGTTTCCGACGGCATCAAAAAAGCTATGGACATGGCGAAGATCGTAGCGCAGGCTGATGACACAACCGCGATAATCCTCGGCGAATCGGGTACGGGAAAGGAACTGATAGCACGCTTCATCCATGAAAATTCACCCCGTGCAAAGGGACCCTTCGTATCGATAAACTGCGGCGCTATCCCGCGGGAACTGGCGGAAAATGAGCTTTTCGGCTATGAGCGCGGCGCTTTCACCGGCGCTACCGAGAAAATCAAGCAGGGGCGCTTCGAGCAGGCTCAGCACGGCACTATCCTCTTCGATGAAGTCGCCGAACTCAGCCAGGAACTTCAAGTGAAGCTGCTGCGCGTGCTGCAGGACAAAAGATTCTACAGACTGGGCGGTTCCAAAGAAATTGAAGTGGATGTCCGCGTTATCACCTCGACGAACAAGGAACTGGAAAAACTGGTCGAGGAAGGTGAATTCCGTGAAGATCTATTTTACCGCCTGAATGTGGCAAGGATAGAGCTGCCGCCATTGCGCGAACGCGGCAACGACATTATCACGATAGCTACCCATTTTGTTAATGAATTCAACAGGAAATTCGGCAAGAATGTCAAGGGATTCTCGCCGGAAGCGGTGGATGTGCTGCTGAATTATTACTGGAAGGGCAACGTCCGCGAGCTGCGGAACTGTATCGAGCGCATCATGCTGCTCGAAAATGACGAGATCATTTCCAAGGTATCGCTTGAATTTCTGAAGCCTTCATCCGTTGCAGCATCGGAAAACAATAAGCCGGTGGAACTAAAGGAGGGTCAGCACTATTTGCGAATCTCGCCGTCAGGCGCTACGATGTCTGACGTTCTGCGCGACTTGATAATCCAAATACTCAAGATCACAGGCGGCAACCAGATAAAAGCTGCGAAAATGCTCGGCATATCCCGCGCGAAGCTGCGCTACAGGATTGAGCAGTTGGGAATAACGATTTCGGGGAAGAATATAGCTTAACCACCCCTGTATCACCTCCTTAGCAAGGAGGGGAATTAAGAAAAAAACTCGTTCCAACGCTCTGGCGTTGGGATGCAATAATAGACGCCCCAGCGTCTTAAAACAAAACTTTTTCATAAAAGACAAAGAACAACCATGGCAGACGAAGAACAAGACCAAAACAAAAACTCGGAAAATCCATTTGAAGAGGAATTCGACAAAAGCGACGTGGTAAATCCTGACGACAAAGAACGAGAGGACGATGACAAAAAGCGAAAAGTCGAAACAGATGACATCATAGACTATGATGAGCAAAAGCGCAAACAAGAGAATTTCAAGGATATATATTCGGAGGCGTCGGAACCTCTCAACGAGGAAAAGCGCCGCCAGGAAAATTTCAACGACTTCCTTGATCTGCCTAACATAGCCGGTGCTGCACCCGGCTTATCCGACAGCAAACGCATCCCCAAAGAAAAGCTCAACGAGCGCCATTCCAAAATACGAATCGCCGACGACCCCAAGCTGCACCGCCACAACGACGAACGCTCGACAGTAATCGTCAACCGCAACGAAAATGACGAAATCGTAAGCATCGAAGTGCTGTGCTCTTGCGGCGAGAAAACGGTGATAAAGCTGGAGTATGAAGAATAGAGGGTTACAGGCTGCTGGCTACAGGTTACTGGCAAAAGACTGTTTTAATACCCGATTCAGTCGTATATCACATCTAAAGAGAAAGGTTCCCGTAGGGATTAAACGATGAAGAAAACTATCTTATCAAGCGAACTGAGTTATGTTAGTTTGAGATACGATCTCTTACAAATTTCATAAAAGCATGGAACGCCTGTGGAATTTCTTGAGGAAATGGAGATTTAATAACATTTTCCTGGCTGCCATAATGAAAATGAAAAGGATATGTTTCAACATTCTGCCATTTGATATCGGGAAAATTGTCGTACCGGAATAATTCATTGTTGTCATTTTTTGTCTCCCAATGAAAACCAAATTTACCAGGTATTTTAGAAGATAAATTTATATCTATAAAGCTATCGTTTATCAGAATCAATCGCAGCTTGAAATTTATTATCTGTGCGGATTTAATAATATCAAAATAATGTATTTCGGCTAAATGTTTTAAATCCCCTATACTTGTCATACTAATTCTTTGAGGGATTTTATGATATTTTCTCGGCGGGCTGTTAGATTGTCGAGAAGGAAAAAGTCTTCATAGCCTTCGGTTTCGGAAATTTCACCGGCTTCGACTTTTGTTAAAAATTCATTTACGTCTTCAATACCGTATTTTGAAGCTAATTTATATATTTCAATATCGACTGCCTTTAATTCATTTTCAAGGTATGCTTTAATACCCTGATGTATCAATTCATTGCTGTCGATATTCAGTTTATTCGCTATGTTCTCAACTATAGTCATTTCATTCCTTATACATTTTCTTACCAAAACGTCGTATAAATAAAATTATTGAATGGATTTGGGATTCGTCAGTTATAACAACCGACGGAACCAGGCATGAATAATGAGTTCTAATTTTTAAGTTGTACGTTTAAATCCTACGGATTAGTATTGTCAAAGATAAGGCGCATTTCCGCTAACGTTTAAATCCTAACGGATTTCATTGTCTGAACCGCAGATTTTCACAGATTATTCATGATTACACAGATTTAAAAACGATTATATTGGTTTTCCCAGATAGGTATTAATTTGTGCTAATCTTTCTTCAATTTTAAATTTAGAACTTAAAACTTAAAATTCTTAAACCTGCAGCCAGTAACCTGCAGCAATAAAATCAATACTCTATCTGCGTATGAAGCGAGATCTCTTCGAGGACGGCGCTGACCTTGATGCACTCATGCATCTCGCCGTCGTAAACGCAGGCTTTGCCCTTGTTGTGGACTTCCCAAGTGAGAGCTTCGGCGCGCTCTCTGTTGCAATTCGTAGCTTTTATGATCTGGTCTATAACCTCGTCGAATGTGTGCCACTCGTCGTTGAACAATATGACTTTCGCAGCCGTCGTAGTGTCGTCAACAGTCCCTGCGTCGGGCTGTTCGATCTCGTCCGGCTTCGCCATCAATGATAATTTGTACTTTGTCTTCGTCATTTTTTGCTTATTCAAATTGAACAAACAATTTTTGTCAAAATATAACAGTTTTTTCTTTTTTTCCAAATTGAATATGAATTTTGTTAATAAAAAAGGAATTTTTTTGATTTTATTTTGCATAAATCGCATTAAAAATCAGATTATTGTTTAATTTTTCTTGAAATACAGATTTTAAACTTAGTTATCATTTTCGTTGTTTAATCGGACTATGTTTTGTAATTTACCAAATTATCAATTGCAAGAATCGAACATTTGCTTGCTCTTCTTGCACTGAACATAGATGTAACGATGTAAAGTTAAATTGAAAGTTAAGTCAATACCGGCAGGGAAAGAACATGCACGAATTGATACCTTTAGTTCCAGCGTTACCGCTGCTAACATTTTTGATAATTGGAATCTTTGGCAAGTACCTTAAAAGTGAAGCTCTAATCGGAACCCTGGCAAGCCTGTCAGTGTTCGGCTCGCTTGTTATTTCAGGAATTATTTTCTACGGCATGACCGGCAGCCCGCCGGAAGAACCTATCATCGTACCGGTTTACGAATGGATCGCCGCCGGTAACTTCAGCATTAACATCTCTTATCAGGTCGATCAGCTGTCGATATTATTCTCGCTGATCGTCACGGGTGTGGGGTTTCTCATCCATGTCTATTCTATCGGTTACATGCACGGCGACAGAAGCTTCTACCGCTTCTTCGCTTATATGAACCTGTTCATTTTCATGATGCTGAATCTGGTGCTTGCAAGCAATTACTTGCTGACCTTCCTCGGCTGGGAAGGCGTCGGGCTGTGTTCTTATCTCTTGATCGGTTTCTGGTATGATAAAAAATTCGAAGGCACAAGGATCACGTGGACCGGCGACGCCGGCAATAAAGCCTTCATAGTCAACAGGATAGGCGACTTCGGCTTCATAATTGCCATGTTTCTTATTTATGTGAATTTCAATTCGCTGGAATACACTAAAGTTATAGATATCCTTGCTGCGAATCCCGAAGTTTTCGCAGGCACCGGACTATTAACTGCCATAACAATTCTTCTCTTTTTAGGATGCACCGGTAAATCGGCGCAAATTCCACTGGCAGTCTGGCTGCCTGACGCGATGGCTGGTCCTACGCCGGTATCCGCGCTAATCCACGCTGCGACTATGGTTACGGCGGGGGTTTTCCTCTTGGCGAGGAATTCCGTGCTGTATGCTTTATCGCCCGATGCGATGGCGGTAGTTGCTGTCATAGGCGTTGCGACGGCATTCACGGCAGCATCCATAGGCATTGTCCAGAATGATTTCAAAAAAGTTTTGGCTTATTCGACGGTCAGCCAGCTTGGATTTATGTTCATAGCGCTTGGGGTCGGCGCTTTCACGGCTGGCATATTCCACGTCATGACTCATGCATTTTTCAAGGGATTGCTCTTTCTGGGGTCAGGGTCTGTGATCCACGCGATGAATGATCTACAGGACATAAAGCAGATGGGCGGCTTGAAGAAATACATGCCCACGACTTACTGGACATTCCTTGTGGCGACGCTCGCGATTGCGGGGATACCGTTCTTCGCGGGCTTTTTCTCGAAGGACGAAATCCTCTGGTATGCTTTTAGTCAGGGCAACTGGGTATTATGGCTGTTCGGCACAATAGCCGCCCTGTTTACGGCATTCTACATGTACCGGCTGGTTATGCTCGTTTTCAACGGTAAGGAAAGATTCGACCATAACCAATATCACCCGCACGAATCGCCGAAAACAATGACTATTCCGCTGCAAATACTTGCGGTATTGTCGGCTTTCGGCGGATTCCTTGGTATTCCTTATGTGCTCGGCTTCTGGTTCAGCGGCAAGCCAAATCTTATTGAGAACTGGCTGCACCCGATTTTCGCCGATGCGCATTCCATCTTGCACCACGCCCACGGACACGACATACATACCATAGAATATGTCCTCATGCTCGTTTCGGTGGCTGTGGCTGTGACGGGAATTACGCTTGCGGCGCGCTGGTACAGGGATCCGGAATGGTCAGCGCCGCGGGCTCTGGCTGCTAAGCTAAGAAGTGTCTATGTATTATTGTGGAGGAAATATTTCCTCGACGAATTTTATCACAAAGTAATAGTAGATCCGATAGTCGGCGGTTCGCAGGCATTCTTATGGCTGGTGGTCGATAATAATTTCATCGACGGCATAGTCAACGGCTCGGCTAAACTCATCGGCGGCATTGGACAAGTATTGAGAAGGATCCAGTCAGGTATAGCGCAGAATTACGCATTCATAATGATGCTGGGCATTCTCGTTATCCTGACGGTTATGATCTGGACAGCTATTTGACATAAATTGACGTTCCCGGGGGGACTTAAAAATTTTGTGTGACAAGTAATCGAAGACAGGTATATGACAGCGCTTTTTATAACATTATTTCTACCGTTAGCAGGCTCGATCTTATTGCTTTTCTTCAATAAGGAAAACAAAAACGCAATAAGAACAACTGCACTATTAATATCATTGGCGACTTTCATCGTATCACTGTTCCTATTTTTCGGATTCAACCAGAATGATCCGGGATTTCAGTTCTACTTTGAAACGACTTGGATTCCCTCGTTGGATGCCGGTTTCAGGATAGGCATGGATGGAATGTCGTTGCTGCTGGTTATGCTGACGACATTCATCACACCGATTACCATACTTTCCTCGTTCAAAGCTATCAAAGAGCGCGACAAGGAATACTACGTAATGATCCTGCTGCTGCAGTTCGGTATGACAGGCGTTTTCGTTTCGCTGGATCTGTTCCTGTTCTACATCTTTTGGGAAATTATCCTTATACCGATGTACTTCCTTATCGGTATCTGGGGCAGCAAGAACAGAATTTACGCTGCGGTTAAATTCTTCCTGTTTACGGTAGTCGGTTCATTGTTCATGCTTGTAGCGATTGTCTGGCTGGGATATTACGCAGGCACGCATTTAGTCCCGAATGAAGTCGGCTTCACCACGAATTTCATGGATATAAAAGAGGTGTCCCAGCAGATACCAATGAATATTCAAAAATGGATGTTCCTCGCATTTGCGCTGTCATTCTGCATAAAAGTACCGTTATTCCCGTTCCATACCTGGCTTGCCGATGCTCATACAGAAGCCCCGACGCCCGGCTCGGTAATACTTGCCGGCGTACTTCTGAAGATGGGTACTTACGGTCTGGTGCGTTTCAATCTCGAATTATTCCCCGAAGCATCATTTATATATGCAAAACCAATTGCCGTGCTCGCGGTGATAGGAATTATCTACGGCGCACTTGTGGCGATGGTTCAGACAGATGTCAAGCGGCTTGTAGCATTCTCGTCGGTGAGTCACCTTGGCTTTGTTGTGCTGGGGATTTTCTCGATGACGGCGGAAGGCATACAGGGCGCAATAATACAGATGGTCAACCACGGTCTGTCCACAGGCATGTTATTCCTTCTGGTTGGAATTATCTACGAGCGACGGCACACGCGTCTAATATCAGAATTCGGCGGGATTGCGAGGGTGATGCCCGCCTACACTGTCCTGTTCGGCGCGGCTATGCTGGCTTCGGTCGGCTTGCCGGGATTAAACGGATTTATCGGCGAGTATCTGACATTGCTCGGCGCATTTAAGTCGCCGTTCCTGAATTCGTACTGGTACACCATAATCGGCGCTACAGGCGTGATTTTCGCGGCATGTTACCTGCTGTGGATGTTCCAGCGCGTAATGTACGGCGAAAATGTAAACCCGGCAAATCAGAATCTTAAAGATCTGGATAAAACCGAGTGGGCAACACTGCTGCCAATAGTCGTATTCATAGTCTGGATTGGCGTCTATCCCAAGACATTCCTCGACTTTTCGGAAAATTCAACGAGGGCGCTGGTTAACAAACTTGAAATGCTCAAATTCGGCAAAGAGAAATACGAACTGCCCGAAGTGATCGGTCGGCAAGACAAAGAACAAGAAGCAGAATAGTTATAAATTAATAGCGTATAAGAATTTAGTTTTAAAAACATGATTCAAAAGCAATATGAATAATGAAATACAGCTTGCAATGCCTTTAATACTGATAACCGCAACTGCGCTTATAGCTACGGTTATCGACGCATTCACCGGCACGAATAAAAAGCCGGTCTATGAATTTTCTCTGGTTGGACTCATTATAACGCTGATAGCTTCGGCATACACGCTGTTTATAGACCCGGTAATCCTTCCAGCCGAAGAACTCATCAGCAAAGGCATGATAACTTACGGCGGATACGCTGCCTTTTTCGACGTCGTCTTCTGCCTTGCGGCGCTGATGACGCTTTTCGCAGCACGCCCCTACCTTGTACGCGAGGAATTCGAGTACAAGGAATTTTACCTGCTCATATTGTATTCCATTATCGGTATGATGCTTATTTCGCACACAAACAACCTGCTTATCCTCTTCATCGGCATAGAGATAATGTCAATCTGCTTTTACGTGCTTGCAGGCTATTTCAGAAAATCAATAAAATCCGTAGAAGCTGCACTAAAGTATTTCCTTCTAGGCGCATTTGCGACTGGCTTTCTGGTTTACGGCATGGCTATGATCTATGGCGGCACGGGTAGTTTCGACATTCCTACGATCGCCCAACAGGTTAGAATCGGCGAGATCACAGGAATTTATCTCACTATAGGTGTTGGGCTTTTACTAATTGGACTGAGTTTTAAAGTAGCAGCATTCCCGTTCCATCAGTGGGCGCCGGATGTATATCATGGTTCGCCGACCGTTGTCACAGCATTCATGAGCACAGCGGGCAAAGCGGCGGCATTGATCGGATTCATCGTCGTAGCAAAAGCGTTAATTACATTCGACACAATGAATGAAATGGTTGCTGATAATGCCCGAACCACGCAGATGATCGTAGCATTCATTTCCGCGGCTACTATGCTCGTCGGCAATATCACAGCCGTAGTCCAGAGAAACGTAAAACGCATGCTGGCGTATTCATCGGTGGCTCATGCAGGCTACATGCTGATGGGCGTGGTTGCCAACACGGCACTCGGCTACAGCGGCATACTCTTCTACGTAGCTGCCTACACGTTCATGCAGATAGGCTCATTTATCGTGGTATCAATACTCGAAAGAGAAAAAGATAAATACCAGGAATTTGACGATTACTCGGGACTTTACAAAGCTCATCCCATGTTAGCCGCAATGATGGCGCTGTTCATGCTGTCGCTTGCGGGAATACCGCCGATGGCAGGCTTTTTCGGCAAGTATTATCTCTTCCTGGCAGCGATAAAATCCGGTTTCACATGGCTGACAATTGTCGCAGTCATCTCAACTATCATATCGATTTACTTCTACATTGGATTGATAGTGCAGATGTACTTTCGCGCGCCGGAAACCGAACTGCCCGAATCCAAACCGGGCACGGCGAATATCACACTGGCGCTGTCAACTATCGGCGTGCTGGTAATTGGTATATTCCCGTCGCTGGTGATTGATCTTGCGAATTCGTTGTTTTAGGCTTAACCTCGAAAAATAATATGTATTTATATTGAAAGTCATTGCGAGCTTAGTTGAGCGCAGCTAAAACTTGACGAAGGCGAAGGGATAAAATCTCTACCCATTATGGAAATTTTACAAACAATTAGCTGTCTGATACAATTAAGATAACTTCCGGATAATCAAATACCTGGTTAACAATAAGATATTGCTCACATCCAAAAAACACATTTCAGCGTTGTTAATTATATTTCAATTGCATATCTTTTTTTTATTCTATATCTTTAATGGAATGCAAAATTTCAAAAATAACATCAGTGGTTAATAAAAAAGAACATGAAAGAAGAAAATAAAAGAGAGATTGACTCGCTGATAGCTGAAATTTATAATGATATGGTAAGTGGCAGCACTACCATTACCAAAAAATCTCTGAGTATAATTGAAAAAGCATCAGAATATATGGAAGGGTCACAGGATTTATCACTGCTTAAATACATTTCTAATGATATTATCAAAGCCAAACCCTCAATGGCAGCGCTTGAAGTCATAATTTCACGCGCAGTCAAAGAAATTATATCAAACTACGAAAATGAATATCCTGGTAAAATAATACGCAAAGTCCGATCAGATATGGATGCAGCTACGAATCGCACAATTAAAAAAGCTGTTGATAAATTATTCAGGCAACTGCAATGCAATAAAGTCATGACCTGCTCTTTCAGCAGCACTGTACTTAAAATATTCAAGAAAGCACTGGAGGAAGATTATAAATTCACCGTTTTAGCACTTGAATCAATTATAGACGATCATTCATACGGAGAAAACGTTAAAAGCTCCTGCAGTG
This sequence comes from uncultured Hyphomicrobiales bacterium, assembly GCA_964645005.1. Classification (GTDB taxonomy): domain Bacteria; phylum Bacteroidota; class Ignavibacteria; order Kapaibacteriales; family UBA2268; genus CAZXYS01. The sequence continues at coordinate 56,188 of CAZXYS010000005.1, forward strand.
AATTCGGCATCAAAAGCAAGATTATAAGCGGCGATGCCATCAGGAGCAACCTTAAAATTACTGATTGCATCCTTATCGGCGCCGATTCAATCTACAAGCACGGCGGCGCTGTTAACGGTTACCCTAGCTACAAACTCGCCTCAGCGAATACCCTGCAAACACCTTTTTTCATAGCTGCCGAATCTTTCAAAAGGCGCGCAAAATATCATCTCGACAAAGGTTATGACTATATTCCAGCCGAACTGATAACTGAGGTCATCTCCGACTCCATGTTTGAGAAATCTTCTGAATTATGAAAAAATAATATATCTGACTATATATTTTCCTATTTGAACATCAAACTAAAATTCCGAGTATTGTTAACTTTCTCAAAAAAATTCATCATGCCTTTCGAAGTAAATTTTTATCTTTGTATTTTGTAAAATTCAGTTAACTTATAAACTGTTTTCGATAAAATCTTTATAAAAATATATGGAAAAACAAACAACCGTAAGACGCTCTATAACTTATTCCGGCATCGGGTTGCACACAGGCAACGAGTGCACCATTACCTTCGTGCCGGCGCCTGCAAACTACGGCTATAAATTCGTCCGCACCGATCTCGACAGCGATCCCGAGATCGATGCTGTTGTGGACAATGTTATCGACTTGTCCCGCGGCACTACTATCGCTAAAAACAGCGTACAGGTACAGACAGTCGAGCATGTGCTGGCGTCGCTTGTCGGGCTTAGAATCGACAACTGCCGCATTGAACTCTCGGCATCCGAGCCGCCCGTTTTCGACGGCAGCAGCAAGGAATATGTCGAAGCGCTGCAGCAGGCAGGCATTGAAGAACTTGAAGAGCCACGCGAATATTTCGTGGTCGAGGAAACCGTCCGCTACACAAACGAAGAAAAAGGTGTTGATATAGTCGCGCTGCCCACAGATGATTACCGTATAACAGTAATGATCGATTATTACAACCCCGCGCTGGGAAGCCAGCATACGGGTCTTTTTGATCTGGACAAGGAATTTGTATCGGAATTCGCTCCGGCGCGCACATTCTGCTTCCTTACTGAAGTTGAATCACTCTGGAAGGAAGGGCTAATCAAGGGCGGCAATTTGGAAAATGCAATCGTTATCGTGGATAAAGATATTGGCGACGGCGAGCTTGAAGATATGAAGGATATGTTCAAAATTGACAGCGCACCAGTACGCGGCGACAACGGCATTCTCAATAACACCGATCTTCGATTTAAAAATGAACCGGCTCGACATAAGCTCCTTGACATGCTCGGCGATCTTTCATTGATTGGAGTGCCTATCAAAGCTCAAATTCTTGCTGCACGACCTGGTCATGCCAGTAATATCGAATTTGCACGAAAGATCAGAAATCTTTACATGAAACAAAAGGAGAAGGAAAGATACCTGGCAGACAAGCCAAAGCCAATCGAAATGGATATTCAAAAGGTGCTCGAGATTCTGCCTCACCGCTATCCGTTTTTGCTGGTGGACAGAGTCCTAGAGTGCGATGTCGAGAATAAGAAAATCCTCGCTTACAAAAATCTTACGATGAACGAGGAATTCTTCCAAGGTCACTTCCCCGAAAAGCCTGTCATGCCAGGGGTTCTAATCCTCGAATCGCTTGCGCAGGCAGGCGGTTTACTTTTATCCCAATTGATCGATCCGGAAGATACACGAATAGCTTTTTTTATGGCAATTAAAAACGCGAAATTCAGAAAGCCTGTAGTTCCCGGCGACCGGCTTGTTTTAGAGATAGAAGTCACCGGCAAGCGCTTCAATACTTACTCGTTCACAGCGAAAGCTTTTGTTGACGGTCAGGTCGCCGCCGAATCAGAATTTCAGGCAGCATTGGTGGAAAAATAATATGAAAGAAATACAGATTCATCCTAAGGCTCAGGTTTCGGAAAAAGCAAAAATCAGTGCGGGCGTAGAAATCGGTCCCTACGCTGTTATTGAAGATAATGTGGAAATAGACAAAAATTCGAAGATCAGATCTCATGCAGTTCTTGCCAATGGTTCACGCATTGGCGAAAATTGCATCATTTTCTCCCATGCTGTCATCGGAACTGAACCTCAGGATCTTAAATATTCCGGCGAGGAAACACTCGCTATCATTGGCAATAACACCGTCATACGAGAGTTTGCCACTGTAAACAGGGGTACAAAAGCCACCGGATACACCTCTGTCGGCGGCGACTGCCTGATAATGACCTATTGCCACATCGCTCATGACTGCCATCTGGCAAATAACATAATTATGTCCAATACCACCCAGCTTGGGGGGCATGTCACCATTGAAGAATGGGTGAATATCGGCGGTGTTGTAAAGATACATCAATTTTCCAATATAGGCGCTTATTCATTTCTCGGAGCGGATTGTAAGATAGTTAAGGATGTCCCGCCATACACGTTGATTGGCAGGGAACCGCCGCGCGTAGAAGGAATAAACAAAATCGGACTGCGCCGCAGAGGCTTCACCCGCGAGCAGCTCGAGGATATCGAACAATTCTACAACATGGTGCTTTATTCCGGTATGAACAATGCGGACGGCATAGCTAAATACAGGGAAACTTATGAAGTCAGCGACGTTATCCAAAGATGTATTGATTTTATAAATAATTCCGAGCGGGGAATTTACAGATAATATTTTATCGGGTGTGCCCCTTTTCTTTTATTTAGTGCGGCGCATGTGATTAGATGTAAATAATACTTAAGCGTTATTCATATTTATTTAAACAAGAAAAAACTATAATCCGTATATAAATCATTTTTACAATGAGAATAGCCCTGGTCATAATTGTTTTCTTTGTCTCAGTATGTAAATCGTGGTCATTGGAAGAAAATTTACTTTTCAAACCTCTGGCGGCAAATGTCTTCGAGCCGCGAATAGGCGCTATCTATGGAGGTCAGGACAAAAAGCTGCGGCTGGACATAGGCTATTCTCACGACCTGAAAGAATTCAGTCCGAGTAAAAGCACAAAACTAAGAATCGGTGCCGATTTTTTCACATACACAAGGCTCAGATCCGCAGGCAGCTTTAAATTTCCCGTCGAAACAAGCGACTACTTCTTCGGCTTGAACACTACTGCTCGCTCAATAGTAAAGGATAATGAATTTTTACTTCGCTTCCGCCTGGCGCATATATCCTCACATCTGGTTGACGGTATGGCAAAAGACAGTATATTTACACGTAACCCCTTCACCTACAGCAGAGAATTTATTGACCTCGTAAGTGCTCTCAAGATGCAAGATTTACGTTATTATACGGGAATAACATATAATTTCTCGCTTTTACCCGATGATGCCGAAACCATTTTTTACTATCTTGGATTCGACTACAGGAAGGAACTTTCAGATATATTTGACTTTGTTGGCGGCGGCGACATCAAGATTTTCTCGATGAAACCTGAAAATATGAAAAGTCTTTCCGCACAGGCAGGAATAAAATTCAAAACCTGGGACACCGCCGGAATTCTGCTTTCACTCTACTATTACGATGGTAAAAGCATTCACGGAATGTTCTACCGCGAAAAAGATTCTTATTTTGGAGTAGGATTTCAGCTAATTTATTATTAAATTGAAATTACTGGAAAAAATGTCTGTCGTTATTAACAATGATTGTTTTTAACTCAGATTTTTTATAGATTAGTTAAATTAAATTTTATGCATTAAGTGGGAGAATAAAATGGCGAAAAGTCTTAACAAAATTCAATTGATAGGTAATCTTGGTAAAGATCCGGAAATTAAATCAATACCAAGCGGTGCTCAACTTTGCAGAGTAAGTTTAGCCACTACTGATAGATATAAAGATCGAAACGGTGAGTGGCAGGAAAATACTGACTGGCATACGGTTGTTTTTTGGGAAAGGTTAGCAGAAATCGCTGCGGAATATCTTAAAAAAGGAAGTAGAGTCTATGTCGAAGGTAATGTAAAATACAGATCCTTTGAAGGACAGGACGGAAATACTGTTAAACTTACTGAAATCAGGGCTTCAAACATGATCATGCTTGACAGCAAAGGCAGCACCCCTGGCGGCGGCGGCTACGTCAACGACAGCGGTCCGCAGGAGCAGGACTACAATCAGCCCGATCCCGAAGAACATCTTGGCGGAAGTGATCTCGGCAGTCAGGACGATGACGTGCCATTTTAACTACGGCTTATGGAAAATTTGAAAAACTTTAATAAAACTAAGCATTAAAATCTATGGATTTAATGTTAGTCTCTATTAGTATAGTGACTGTCATTGCAAAGAGCGCAGCGACGAAGCAATTTCAGTCAATTATTACATGAATATTCAAAACAAAGACAGGTAAGCAGCTTAATGTCTTTCTTATTATTATTTGATATAGACGGAACAATACTGAAGTTCGAATACGGACGATCGCGGATTATCTTTAAGCAAATGCTAAAAGAAATATTCGACATAGATGTTCATACCGATCATAAGCACATGATGGATTTTTCCGGGAAAACAGATATCAACATACTTATGAATATTGCACATGCTTACAGCTTAGATTTTGAAGAAGTCAAAGCCAATCTGCCCCAGATCTGGAAAAAAATGGCAGCTATGTTCAAAAAATACTGCAATGAAAAGTATATAGAATTAATGCCCGGCATAAAAAATTTGATCGAGAAAATTGAAAATGAAAACGGCATCCAGCTCGGTTTGCTAACGGGGAATTTTAAGGAAAATGCATATCTGAAGCTTCAGGCACATAAATTACACGGATTTTTCCCGTTCGGCGCTTTTGGGTCGGATCATGAAGACCGCAACCTGCTGCCGCCAATAGCTTTAAAAAGAGCAAATATTTTCGCCGGACAGGAGGTTTATTCCGCAGATAATACTCTGATAATAGGCGATTCTAAAAAAGATATTGAATGCGCTAAAACTAATAGCATACCGGTTCTGGCAGTTGGAACCGGATATGAACCCATCGAAGAACTCGAAGCTATGGAACCCGAATTTATAGTCGATGATCTTACTGATTTAGAATATTTTATGAAAATAATCGACAAATTATCGAACAGGATTGTATCCGATAATTAACTCATTATAAATTGTATGAAAAAAATAATAATTGCTATAGATGGACCCGCCGGCTCGGGTAAAACAACTACCGCCAGATATGTTGCAAAAAAATTAGGTTATCTCTACATCGACACAGGCGCTATGTACCGCGCAGTTACCCTCGCATGGCTGCGTGAAAATAAGGATATGACCGACGAAGTACTCATCGGCATTATGAATCGCTATCCGATCGAACTAAAGCAGAGCGAATCGGGCCAGCTAACCATCCTCGACGGCGAAGATGTTAGCGAGGAAATACGTACGCCCGAGGTAACGAAATTTGTCAGTCCGGTCAGCGCTATGCCTGTTGTCCGCGAGAAAATGGTAGAGCAGCAACGTCGGATAGGCATGAAAGGCGGCGCAGTTCTGGATGGGCGCGATATCGGCACTGTCGTTTTCCCGAATGCCGAACTTAAAATATACTTGATAGCTTCTGTTGACACCCGCGCGGAACGCCGAATGATAGAATTAAACGAAAAAGGCTCGCACTATTCCATCGATGAAATTCGAAAGCAGATCATCGATCGTGATAATTATGACAGCAGCCGCGAACACAGCCCTCTTCGTAAAGCTGACGACGCGATCGAGATAAATACATCAAATCTCACCATCGAAGGACAAACCGAGAGAGTGTTAGAGTTAGCACAAAATATTATTTTGCAAAACTAAATTATTTTTTATATTACGGAAAATATCATTGGATTTTACTGTAAATTATACATTTAATCCAATGGATAATCGTTATAATTTATGGATTTTAAAATAACGGGAAAAACAAATGAAAATAAATATAGATGACAGCGCAGGATTTTGCTGGGGAGTTGTAAGAACAATAGATATGGCTGAGGAAGAGCTTCAGAAGGACAAAGCGGAAAATGTTTACGTCCTTGGACAGATCATCCACAATCCCCGCGAAACCGAACGACTTGAGAATAAAGGACTAAAGATCATCTCACACGACGACTTAGACAGCATTTCGGATGAAAATGCAAAAGTAATAGTCCGCGCGCACGGCGAACCGCCATCTACTTACCAAAAAGCAGAAGAGAATGGTCTGAATCTTGTCGATGCTACCTGCCCATTGGTAACCTCTCTCCAAAAGCGGATTAAAAAGTACCATGACAAAGGATTCCAGATTGTAATTTACGGCAAGAGAGAACATCCCGAGATAGTGGGTATCAGAGGCTTCGTCAACGAAGATTGCATTGTGATTCGTACTAAAGAAGAAGCCATTGAAAGAGTGGACTTCACTAAAAAGACTGCCGTATTCTCGCAGACTACTATGCATCGCGAGGCTTATAAGGAAATTAAGGATTTCCTTGGAGAGCGTATTTCCGAAGTCATTGACGGCGGCGATCTGAAAGACCACTATCAGGCTAAAAATTCCATCTGCAAAGCCGTTGCCGACCGCTACGGACACCTGGAAGAATTCTCAAAGCAGAATGATGCGGTTCTTTTCATAGCCGGACGTTCCTCATCAAACGGCAAGGCGCTGTACAAGGTATGCCGCGCAGTAAACGAGTGTACTTACTTCATCGAGGACTCCGAAGAAATCGATTATAGCTGGTTCGACGGCGTCGAATCATTGGGGGTCACCGGTGCCACAAGTACGCCGCAGTGGTACCTGAAGCAGGTCGCCAAAGAGATAGAGAAAAATATGGAACCGGTGGCATAACGATAAATACAAAACCAATAATTTTGCTGGAGCAGTACAAATTGTGCTCCTGCAGTATTTAAATAATCCTCCCCCTATCATTGCTAAAATCCGATTCAGCAATGAATTTTTCCATAAAAATGCACTTTTCCCAATATCATCAATTAACTTTGAAAACCTTGAATTAATAGCCGTTAGCCATTTACAGTTAGCCGTTAACCTATCTATTAAAACCAGTAATCTTGCATAAATATTTAATCAACCAAAAATCCTATAGTCAATGTCACACCATCCTGTGAATCACATGTTTCACCACGCCCTGCACGCGGAAAGCCATATAATATTCAATCTCTATCGGCAGGAAATTCCGGTTGGCTGAATAGAGGTATACCCTGCCGTCGATCTCGCGGTATTTCTTAACGGTCATCTCGCCGTTCAGGGCGGCGATGACGATTTTGCCGTCGCGGGGCTTTTCGTTGGCATCTACGACTAAGATGTCGCCGTCAAAAATATTTTCATCTATCATACTTTCCCCGTTAACACGCACCAGATACGTGTCGCCAGGCTTTGGCGCGAGGTATTTATTCAGGTCGAGGATAAGCTGTTCATTTTGGTCAGGGGATAAACCCGCCGGGATAGCCGCCGGCAGCATAGGCGCTTCGAAATCGTAATGATTCTTCAGTTCAACTATTTTATTTACCACAAGCTTTTTCATCTTTACCATACGTTTTTTAATGAGAATCTTAACAGGGGACGAATCTGATGTTATAATTTCGCCGCAGTTCGACTCCGCTTACTGTGACACTTGTTTTTCTCATCCCGAGCGAAGTCGGAGGATAGACAAAAACAACTCCTGATCCAATCCCAGCGCTATTATTATCAACAATTTTTATGCCGGAATTAAAGCGAATGTATGATCTTCGTTACCACGCCCACCGGTTTAAGGTCCATATACGGATCAATTTTCAGCGGCAGGAACTGCCCATTCTGCGATTCGAGAAACTTATCGCCGTCAATTTCCCTATAGACTTTCACCGTCAGTGAGCCATCCATCGAGATTACGACAACATTGCCATCCTTCGGCGGCAGCGAAGTATCCACGATAAGGATATCCCCGTCGTCAATGTCGGCACCCTTCATTCTTGCGCCGTTTACCCGCGCGAAGAAAGTCGCCGCCGGATGATCCACCAGAAATTCATTCAGGTCGATATCCGTTTCGATGTCGTCATCTACGGGAATCGGCTTGCCTGCCGAGACAGACATAGTGAACAAGGGCAGCTTATGCCCTTCGTGAGGCTGGAATCCGAAAATTTGTGTTATTTCCATGGTTATCCCCTTTATGCTTAAAATTCTGTATGTTTCTTATGAGAGCGACCTAAAACATCATTCTTAGCGCAGCTAAGAATCCAGCGTAATTAGATTCCTGCATTCGCAGTAATAACATTCATGCTATTCATGACGCCCCAGCGTCATTCATCAAAATAAATAAAAAAACCTGCTATAGCAGGGCAGGTATCGCATCTTTACTAAAAAGATTAAAATACCAAATGCAGTTTAGCCCCCCCTGCATTTTTTAAAGATATAATTTTTCCTGATATTTTGCAAATTTAGTTTTAAGTTGAATATTGCAAAATTTAAAAAGTACATAAATGAATAAGAAAAAGGCAAGGTTTAATGAATTATGACGCGGAAATATACACCGACGGCGCCTGTCTGGGAAATCCAGGACCGGGCGGTTACGGCGCTGTCATCATGGAAAATGACAATCGCGTAGAACTATCCGGCGGCTTCAGGAAAACGACAAATAACAGGATGGAATTACTCGCGGTGATAGCGGCGCTCAAGTATTTCGCCGGTAGAAAAGGGCTCAGGCTGAAGATACACAGCGATTCCAAGCTGATAATAAATGCTTTCAACCAGCATTGGATAAAAGCATGGAAAAGGCGGGGCTGGAAGAAAGCTGACGGCGATACCGTGCTCAACAAAGACCTCTGGCAGGAACTCGCTAAGCTCGAAGAGCAGCATTATGTCACATTCGAATGGGTGAAGGGACACGCGGGCATCGAGGAAAACGAACGCTGCGACGAACTTTCCAAAGCCGCAGCAATTCAGGACGAACTGCTTCCCGATCCCGCTTACGACGGCGGCAAAGGCAAGAGCATTATCCGGTTCGCCGAAGAAGAGGCCGCCGAAGCGCTGAAAACCACTACTCTGGCGAGTGAAATACTATCCGGCAAATACCAGGATATATCATTTGCAGTAAAAGAAGACAACAACAGCGACAAATGGCTTGAGATAAGCGACAAAAACCCCGCTGCAGCCTCTGCTATAAAGCTTTCCGCAGCAGATGTTGATGAGATATTAGAACTGCTGGGAAGAATGAAAGACAAATTATAAGAAAATCTTATTCGTTTTAATAATCTCAAAAGATGATGTAGAATAAATTATCTTTTTTATGGAACAGAAAAACATTATGATTACCGGCGCTAATGCCGGAATTGGTAAAGCGGCGGCAGACGCTCTCGCATATCAGGGACATAGAATTATCATGGTCTGCCGCAATCCTGAAAAAGCTGAAAATGCAAAGCAGGACATAATTCAAAAAACAGGCAACAAAGATATTGAGATAATAATCGCCGATCACTCTTCCATGAGTCAGGTGAAAAGCACGGCGGAAGAATTTTACAACCAATTCAACAAGCTGGATGTACTCATCAACAATGCCGGACTAGTCACAGCCGGCAGAAATGTTACCGAGGATGGCTTTGAAGAGATGTTCGCCGTAAATCATCTATCATATTTCCTGCTGACAAATCTGTTAATCGATGTACTTAAAAAGTCGAATGATCCCAGAATAATCAATGTCGCTTCCGGCGCTCATGGAAGGATCAGCAGGATCGATTGGAACGACCTGCAAAGCACCCGCAGTTTCAAGCCGTTCATTGTTTACAGTTATACAAAATTGCTAAACATTCTTTTCACTAACGAACTTGCCAGAAGGCTGAAGAATACTAATATCAAAGCGAATTCCATGCATCCCGGATTTGTCGCATCTAATTTCGGCAAAAGTGGTAATGCAGCTATCAGAAATATGGTTAGAATGGGACGCCCATTTGCCAGAAGTACGAAGAAGGGCGCCGAAACCATCGTTTATCTTGCTGTTTCGCCGCAGGTCGAAGACGAAACCGGCAAATACTTCTTCGACAAAGAGCCGGTGCAGCCTTCACGGCTTGCCCGCGATCCCGACAGCGCAAAAAAGCTCTGGGAAAAGAGCGAGAACTTGCTGCAGAGCTTTCTTGAAGTTAATCCCGAACTCAACAGATAACAAGTGACCAGACGCAATTACATAAAACTTCTATCAGCTTTTCCGGCGGCTTTGTTCCTAAAGCTGCCGGAAAAAAGCCGAATTAACGAGAAAAATATCCAAATCGAGGTCAATTCTTCCCAAAAAACAAGAGATAAATTTAATGACACAATCGATAAAGCTCTGGAAAATGAGTGGGTATCTCTTGACATAGGTGAACTTATCGGCAAAATTGGCATGGAATTCCTCGGCGTATCTTATGCTGCGGGCACTCTTGAAAATAAAGGACCGGAAGTCTGCTCTATCAATTTACATGGCTTGGACTGTGTCACTTTTTATGAAAATACCCTCTGCATGGCTCGCATTCTCAAAAAAGGGAAATCATCGTTCGAAAACCTCGTCGAAGAGATCACCTACACCCGCTATCGCGGCGGCGTTTTGGACGGATACGTTTCCCGCCTGCACTATACTTCAGACTGGATCTATGACAATGTAAAAAAAGGTGTGGTCAGCAACATCACTGAGAATATCGGCGGCGAACCTTATCTCGTGAAGGTTTCGTTCATGTCTGAGAACCCTCAATACTACGATAAATTAAAAGGTCATCCCGAAAGAGTTAAAAAGATCGCCGAAATCGAGAAAGAAATCAATTCCCGCAAGCAGTATTACATCAAACAGGAAAATATCAAAGAAGCAGAGAAATACCTGCAAACCGGCGATATCATAGCCTTCACCACCACCAAAAAAGGGCTGGATTATTCCCACACAGGCTTGGCTTACAGGGATGATTTTGGCAGTTTGAGATTACTGCATGCTTCTACATCCGAAGATAAAGTCATACTTGATGAAAATCTGCATATATACACCAATTCGGTGAAAATTCACACGGGTATAACCGTCGCCAGACCACTCGAACCGAAAACCGGGGAAAAAGGAATCGACAGGGAAAGCAAATGAAAAACACCTACGATTCATTCCTCGCTTCCATTAAAAAATTTCCCCGACCATTCTGGATTTTAAACATAATGAACATGCTCGAGCGTATGGCATTCTGGGTAGTTTTGCTGCAAATGCCGGTGTACATCGCCCAGAAAGACGCTCCCGGCGGTTTGCACTGGGAACAAACGATCAAAGGTGTCATCTATCTCTGGTGGGCGCTAGTGCAGAATTTCACCCCCATCTTCTCCGGCGGCTTTGCCGATAGATACGGCTACAAACGAGTAATGGCGGTATCTTTCCTCATTTCCATAACAGGATTTATACTTTTAGGCACGCAGAGAGAATTTTTCCCATTTTTGCTGGGAACGCTGGTACTCGGCTTGGGGCTCGGCATATTCAAGCCGGTACTGCAGGGCTCTATCGCCAGAACACTGGACGGGAAAAACGCTTCTCTCGGCTGGTCTATCAATGTCATGATGATAAACATAGCAGTATTTCTGGGCGTTCCGCTGTCAGTCTTTCTGAAAGACATAGACTGGCTGGCGGTCTTTCTCGGCAGTGCAGCGATCATCGCATTGAACTACCTCATGCTGTTCTTCTACAAGGACTTCGAACGCATCGAAAGCGCCGTCAAAAATCCCCTTAAAATACTGAAAACTACATTCGCCAATCTCGCCAACAGCCGGCTGCTGATCTTCGTTTTCCTCATGTCCGGCTTTACGATGACATACATGCAATTCTACGAGACGCTGCCTAATTTCATAATCGATTGGGTAAACACCACTGATCTCGTACAATTCTTTAACCTGCCGGATTTCATGACACGCCAAACCAGCAGCGGCACAATGGCCGCCTGGGAATGGTTCTACAACATCAACACTGGACTGATAATAATTGCGGTCGTCGCCGTAAACAGGCTATTCTTCCGCTTAAAATCAACTGCCGCGATTACTATTGGCATATTCACAGCGGTTGCCGGGTTTACATTATCCGGCATCAGCACTGCAGGCTGGTTTCTCGCCGCCGGGATCATCATTTACACAATCGGCGAGATGACTACCAATCCCCGCTTCAACGAATTCATGGGAAAAATTGCCCCTGCTAAAGACAAAGCGTTATACATGAGCTATCTCAATATCTCGTGGGCATTTGGGCTTGCCGGCGGCTCGCTTCTCGGCGGCTGGCTCTACAAGGCTTTCGGCGAGAAATCCGGTCTGGCTATGAAATACATTTCGGAGAATTTCAAAATTTCTGAAAAGATCACCCACTCAAATTCCATTGCAAAACTACAGGAATTAACCGGACTAAATCCCGAAGCCGCTGCAAAACTGCTCTGGGTCACTTACGATCCCTGGATCTTATTCATACCATTCATTGTTTTGGGTATTATCTCTGCTATAGGAATGTATTTTTATTCGAAATATGCCGATCAATAATACTCATACTCGAATACGTATTTTTTAATGATTTTGCCATTGGGCAAGCTTTCCGTTTCAATCTTCACTTTACCGTGGCGGTTATATATGAAAGTCTTTATAGTCTCGATATTTCCCGAGGAATTGAAATTTATGAGCTTGACCGTATAATCCTGTTTTTCATAATAAAGGCTGTCTCTTGCCTGATATGTTCCGTTAGCTCCGGGATTGACATAGCGGTTTACTAAATTTCCCTCAGAATTATAATTATTCTCATAACTGACTTCATCAGAAATAGAACCGGTTGTATCCAACTCTACTCTTTTAACGAGATTGCCTTCAGCATCATAATCAAATTTTTCAATAGAAATCAAAGTACCATTGTCATTATATACCATCTTCTTTTGTTTTCTTCCGGCTTCTCCAAAGATATATTCAATGGATATTGAGGAATCTACAACTCCTTCATCATTAAAATACAATCTTTTCTCCAGGCTGGATTTATCGGAATAAGAAAAAGTCGATCTGGTTTGTATAACACCATCTTCATCAAATTCTTCCAAAGATATTAAATTACTTTCCTTATCAAATTGTTTACATGATACTTTTTGTATTTTAGAACCTGTGGTATTGTCAGCGAGCCATTTTGTCTGGGATTGAATTTTTAACTTAGTCTGACCACTTTTCAAAGGACCGGAAGGATTGCAGGAGTATAGCAAAAAAGCCATTACCCCTAAGATAAACAAAACCCGGTATTTGTCAAATAAGTTCATAATTTTCAATTAGTTAATGAGTATAGTATTTGTATCATAATTTTAAAAAAAATGCAGGTTTAATTTTATTAACGTATTGTCCGGAATAATAATTTTACTCGTACTGTAAACATTTATATATTTATAAAAATACTGAGAATCATTTATTCTATTATCTCTAATAATAACAGAACAAAGAGCAAAAAGTTACCACTTTATATTATTTTTTTAATTCCTCCACCGCTTCATCATAAGTAGTAAATATTGGTAATACATCGCTAAGTTTAACAATATCAAAAATTTTACTCACATAACTATTTGGACGGCAAAGCACAAGCTTGCCCCCCGCTTTACCGATCATAGAATTTCCTGAGAGTATTGCACCTATAGTGTCGGATGCAATGTATTCAACATTATAAAGGTCAACAATCACATTCGTGAAATTCTTATCCTTCACGATTTTCTTGAATTCATCACGCAGGTTAATCACATCTTCGGATTGCTTGCTTACCGCAGTAGAACTGCCCGACAGCTTCATCACAGCGAAGTCGTCCTTATATTCGATTTTTACCTCAAACTGGGTCATTTGATACCTTTAAATTTGTTAATGTACATTTTTTACCTATTTAACTAAAATACAAAATTTTTTTGAAAAATACCCAACTATATTTTTAAAAAAACGTTTAGTATTTGTAATGGCTAATTATTATATTAGAATAATATAAATTATTATTATTTATAAATGTAAAAATATGAAATATTTTGGTTGTTTTTTAATAATATTGTTGTTTTTGTCAAATAATTTTGCCAATGGAAAACGATTCCGTGTTTCGCAATTACCTAACGGCGGCGTTAATGATTGCGCCAACTGCCATCTCTACAAAGCTGAGAAGACACCATTCGGTAAAGATATTGAGGAAAATTTTCTTAAAGACGGCGATGTCGTCTGGGGACCTGAACTCGCCAACCTTGATTCCGACGGAGACGGTTTCACAAACGGCGAGGAACTTCAGGATCCCAACGGCGAATGGCAGTCCGGCGAAGCCGATCCCGGTAACGCTAATTTAGTCAGCCTTCCCGGCGATGATCAAAGCACACCGCCGCAGAGCAGCGTTTCACGCTCGATAGCGGCTGTAAATTCGCTGAGTATCTCGCCCAATCCGATTTTTCAGGAAGTCAACATTAATTTCGAACTGAAAAAATCCGGCAATGTCAGCATTCATCTGTATGATATTGAAGGCAATTTCATTAAAACACTGACAAATGAATTTATGAGCACCGGCGCCCACAATCTACAATGGAGCAAAGCTCAAATACCGCCGTACTCCCTGACTTCAGGTGTATATTGGCTGCGTTTCGACTTCGACGGCAGCAGCATGGTCAGGAAACTCATGATCACAAATTAATCAAAAAAAATCATTTGCAAATCTGCCCGAAATCATGTAAAATTGGTTTCGGGCTTTTTTTTATATTCATTGGGATAAAAATGAAAAACATATCGACTTCCGACAGGGTCTTTTTCTTACTCGTCATCATACTTGCAATATCCGCCGCTTTAACAGTGCTGTTAACGGATTACACGGCTATTCCCGGTTCCGGCGAAGGCTTTGAATTGCCAGCATCAAAACCGGTTTTAGCTCTTGCAAATGCCGGGATAATACTGGTCATTTACGGCGCTCTGGGATTCTTAGGCTTGCGTTTATCATTAAAGCTCGGCTTCGCAGAAATCTTAGATGAAAAAGTATCTAACAGGCAAAGATATGCAATCCCGCTGCTAATCGGCTTCATCTGCGCGGTCATTTTCATTCTGGCGGACATAATTTTTGCGGATTTACACGGTCTCGGGCGAATACCGCACCCGCCCTTCCCCGGTTCGATTTTTGCCTCATTGACAGCCGGCATCGGCGAAGAGATACTCTTCCGCCTGTTTTTCATCTCGTTCTGGACATGGCTTATCTCATCAGTAATCCTGAAGGGAAAAGGCAAAGAGCCGGTTTTTTGGATTGTCACGATCTTCTCGGCAATAGCATTCGGCGCGGCGCATCTGCCGGGCGTCTCGATGGTCATGGACGTCGTCAATTTCCCGAACATGCCTGTTTTGCTTATATTAGAAATATTGCTGCTTAACTTTATTATCTCAATTCCTTGCGCTGTTTTGATGAGGAAGTTCGGTTTTTTAGCTGCGGTTGGCATACATTTTTGGACTGATATATTCTGGCATGTAGTGTGGGGACTATTGCAATGATTAAACAAAAATGATATATTACCGTCTCATAAAAAGATAAGTTCAATAATATTGGAAGATTTATGACATCCTTAACTTTTCGCACAGTGCTGACGGAAAATTCATTTAGCTCACCGGAGCTGAAGCAATTCTTGGGTGAGGAAAAGGAAATAATCGTAAGAAAAATCCCCAAGGATAAAAGTACAAGTCTGCAAGACAGGATACATAAAGTACAGGAAACTGTTAAGAAATATAATAACGGAAATTTGAAATTAAGCAAAGAGTTGATCAGGGAAAGACAAGAGGAAGCGTCTGATGAGTAAATATATTTTGGATGCATCTGCCGTATTAGCAATAATTAATATTGAACCCGGCTGGGAAGAGACTTGAAAGTGCTGGGTGATTCTCAGATAAATACTGTTAATTTATCTGAAGTTATTGGCAAACTGTCAGATATATCAATCCCTGAAAATGAAATTAATCAAATAATAGAAGATTTGAATATTGAAACAATAAATTTTGATGATGAATTAGCTTATAAAGCCGGTAACTTGAAAAAATCAACTAACGAATTTGGTTTGTCACTGGGTGATAGAGCTTGTATAGCAACAGCAATTGCAATCACTTGCAACAGCATGCTTTAGCTTGCTGATGATTTTGCAATCACTTGCAACAGCATGCTTTAGCTTGCTGATGATTTTGCAATCACTTGCAACAGCATGCTTTAGCTTGCTGACGATTTTGCAATCACTTGCAACAGCATGCTTTAGCTTGCCGGCGATTTGAAGTTTTTCAGATCCCTTGCAAAGCGCTAAAGCACTTTGTTGCTGATACTTACAAGCAAAATCAACTTTTCTAACGCAATATATTGGATTAATCAAAAAAGATTCATGAAATACCATAGTTAACACTTCGGGATTATTCATACATCTCCAACACATACTTTGCGCCCTTAGTGCTCTTAGCGTTACAATATTCTTAAAATGTATTTAATCAAATAAAATCGACGCTTAAAACTGCTAAATATGTCAGGATTTAAACTCGAAAAGATACCGATTGAGAAGAAACTCCGTCAATTAATAACTGCAAATTCCTCAGTTGCAATTTGCACCCCGTCAACCGACATCTTCAAAAAGTAAACTCCGGGCGAAATATCGGCATCCGGCGTATATTCAATTTGATGATTTCCGCTGTCAAAATAAGTGGTAAAGGGCTTTTCTATTAATTTGCCGAGCGAGTTATATATGGCAAATTTGATTGAACACGGATCTGCGGTAGTAAATTTTATATTAATTTTACTTCCCGAAAATACCGGATTGGGATATAAATTTAGATCAATATTATAACTCTCGCTGTAATTATTCACTGAATTCGGAACTTCAGAATATTTATAAATTTTTAGATTTTCCTCACCTAAAGCTATAATATTATCATGATTGAAAAAATGTAGATCCCAGAAATAATCACTAAAATTGTCAAAATAGACGTATTTATCCCTGAGCCATGTATTACCACCGTCAGTAGTTCGCCATAACTTATACCAAATTCCCAGAGCTGCACCATTGTTTTCATCGCTAAATTGAATTTTCCTTAATCCCCATCTTTGTCCGTACGTCAAAGTGTCTAATTGTACTTCCCAGTTTTCGCCGCCATCTGTTGTATGGAGTATAATATCCTTAAAATCACTGCTAAGTTCTTTTACTTGATGCTGTCCCGCTGCCCAGCCTATATTCTCATTTAAAAAAAATAAGTGATGTGCATGCAAAGTATCAGTTTTATAGAATTTCCAAGTATATCCAAAATCATTTGATTTAATAAAATAATTAGATTCTTCATCATCAATTGCTACTAATGCCATTATAGTATTTTCATTAGGCATCCAAACGTCATAAAATCCTCTAAATTTTAAAGAATCCGGAGCTATTACTTCTTTTTTCTCCCAGTTTAATCCTCCGTCGGTGGTAACAAAGAGATCAAACCAACTTATCATAGCGCCGTATTTATTATTTAATAGATGGATTTCATCCAAATCTCTATCATCAGTGGTATTAACTTGTTTTCTTTCCCAAGTCATACAACCATCTGTTGAACGCCAGTAATAACCGCTGTCGCATGTTATGATACAGAGATCCTTTGATGGATAGCTTATTTCACGAGCTTCTGCAGGTACGTATTCAAAGCCGATTCGATTGCTGTCTTTGTCATACTTAACTATAGCCGTATCTCTTAAAGTGGTAAACCAGTTTTCACCGCCATCAGTTGTAACTCTGTTCCAGGGCCAGTCTTTGGACATATTACCAACAGCACAGCAATTTAATGAATCATAGCAGTCAATTGCTTCAAATAAAAATGCCGTTGGTATGCCGGAACTCGATCTAATGTACTTAACTGTATCGACAATACGCCATTGACTTTCTGAAAATAATAATGAAAAATTCAAAAAGAAAAAAATAATTAACAAAAATATCTTTTTCATAAAACTATCCTCTTATTAAACTCTTGATAAATTTATCAGTTGAAGAATAATTACAAATTATTTCTTTTAAAAGTTATTTATTTCAATTTTTGAAAACTAATTCTTATTTAATTAATTAATTTCCCCTCCTCAACTAAAAGGAGGGGAAATTTAATTAAATGATTTACATAATCAATAATTGATAGTCCACAAAAATTTTATAAATCTTAGATATTATCTAATTTTGATTAGTGAACCGTCAATAACTTTTTTATGATGTGAGATTATATCAAAATAATAAATCCCACTTGATATGCCTTCCAATTTAAGTGGAATGATTAATTCCGGGGTTTTCTTCTCTTTTTCGATTTTCATAACATCAATCCCCATTTCATTATAGATTTTTATTTTAATTTTTCCGGTGATAGATGATATAAAATGAAGTTCTGTAGTTCCCGTATTCGGATTTGGAGCTGTAAAAGCATTAGTTTCAATATTTTGACGATTTATTATGTTAAAATCATCTTGAAAGACGGAAGATTTCTGCACTATTCCACTACAAAGAATGAAACAATCAGGATTTGCATCGCATTCATCATACCACTTTCCTCCAATTTTTGTTTCGACTTTTTCACCATTTTCATTGCATATTTTATATTCACTCCAGCAACATCCTTCCTCTTCACATGGAATAACATGCGGTTGATTGCCAGGTTCGTTTTTCCAGCAATTATCGGTTAAGACTCTATAATCATAATAACATTCTCCATTTTCTTCAGGTTTAGGATGCTGTTCATCATCATGAAGGACATCCTTTTCAATAAAAGAATAAATATCATTCATCGTATATGAAGCGCAATCATCGCACTCAGGAGATGTGGTAAAATCATTAATTTTGTAATCCTTATATTCTTTCGGAATAATTTGGTGTTCATCATTTACAAGTGTACAGTGTTGAGTTCTAATCTGGTAGTGATACT
Source organism: uncultured Hyphomicrobiales bacterium (assembly GCA_964645005.1). Lineage (GTDB taxonomy): Bacteria > Bacteroidota > Ignavibacteria > Kapaibacteriales > UBA2268 > CAZXYS01. The sequence continues at coordinate 74,985 of CAZXYS010000005.1, forward strand.
CAACATGACAACTTGTAGTCCCGCAGGGTATTGTTACTGTTTCGGTATATTCCTCAGGTTCCCAGTCCCCATAAAAGCAGTCCGCATCGCAAGGATTTTTTGTAACTGGATATTGATCACACTCAGGTGCACATTCGGGCTGTGGGCAGTCAGGAAAGAAATCCCGTGGCTCAGGGTCTAAAAATGATCCTTTTTGATAATTTGGTGGATCTTCATAGAAAGTAACATCCATTAATTTTTTGCAGCATCTTTTTTCATAATCACATAAAATTCCATCCTCGTAGCATTCAGCATCTATGTATATATAGATGAACGATTTATAATCATCATCAGGATACCTTCCCGTACTTATTAATTTATTATAAAAAGTTGTTGGGTCGGCTTGAGATTCTTGTGAGACTATTTCATGATATAAAATTGATAAGACAATATGTATACAATTAAAACAGTCATCACCTCCATTATATTGGACATCATAGATTTGAACTTCAAATTCGTTTTCGTCATCTCCAGCCCATCTTGTTTGATATGTTATTTTCCAGCAACAATTCTCATCACAGGGAAAATCAGGATGGTTCAAATCATTAATTATATAGTCCGCACAGATTGTTCTTTGGTATTTCTGTCCCCAGTCAGTTTGATCTTCAGTTGGGCAAGGCTCGAAGGTGTCTGCAGCTAAAGGCATTACGAATAGAATAGAATAGAATAGAATAAGCTTTTCATGGTATCCCCCATGTTAATGTGATACATAAGTTTTTATTAAGTTAATTGCTATATCCCGCTCTAACCGATTATTTATTTGATATTTTGTAAAAAATAAATGAATCGGAAACACAGTAATACAACCTATTCAAATTTAATCAAAGAAACTATTAATAATTTAAATATAAATTTCCAAAAAGTCAAGCATATTAAATATATTTATTAATATTTTCTTTGAAATTTTTTAATTATACTTTTATTTTTTTAATAAATATGGATTTAATCGTTTTTTTATTTATATTTTAAGATTAAGGATATTCGCAAAAAACTAAAAATATATTCCAAAAATGGCTGAAAACGACGAAATAAAAAAACAGGATCTTAATGAGATAATCCCCGAAGCGGGCAGTCTCTCGCAAAATCAGGAAGAATACATTCGGGCGCTGGAAATGTCCGTGCAGATGCTGCAGCGCGAAGTCGAGCACCTGCGCTCGCAAGCTCAATCCGCCGATGAAGGAAAGCAGCCATCGCAGAAGCGTCCTTCCGGCATCGACGTGGACTATTCCGACTGCTCGAGTGAGCGCGAAGTCCACCTCAAATACCATAAAAAACTCGCCGAAAATTTCGACATCCTCGAAAGCGACATATATTTCGTCACCTCGACGAAAGCCCTTCAACCCATTTCCGGCTCCGACACTTCGACCACGCTGGAACCAATTGTGAAAAACTTCGTCGAGGAAGGCATCATCGACTGGACTCTTGAAAACGGCAATGCGCGCGTCATACCCAATCTCGGCGATGAACTCGGCGAAACGCCTACATATTTCCTGCTTATCCCTTTGAAATTGCGGGGCGGCGCTCTGGGCGTTTTTATGGCAAGGACATCCCGACAGCCGAATGAATTTACGGATGAAGATATTCAATATCTGACTTCATCAGCTTCGAGGACTGCGATAGCGCTGGATAACATACGTAGTTCCAACGAGATAGCAAAGATGAACAAACGGCTGGCATCACTAAACGAGCAAATGCTTGAATCAACAAAAATGGCTTCCATCGGCGAGCTAACCGCTGCCATCGCCGGCGAACTGGAAACACCCGTCAAGATGATAGCAGGGCATCTTGACCTGCTCGAATCCGGCTTGGGCGACCAGAAGCGCAGACTGCAAATAATCCGTGAGCAGCTCGAGAAGATCACCAATATAACCTCGGGACTGGCAAATCTGGCTAAAACTTCAGGCAGAGAAGCCCAGCCCGCGGAAATAAATATCTGCTCGATGATAAACGAGGCTCTGCTGTTTTCCGGCTATCAGCTGCAGAGGGACGGCATCAGCATCGACAAGGAATTCGAGGATGAATCTCTGACTATCAAAGGCTCCCGCTCGCGCATAGAGCAGGCGCTGCTGAATTTGCTATTGCAGATAAGAGATCTGTCGCCGGAAGCAGACAAGATAACTATCGGCGTTTACAAGACCGGCAAGGATAAAGTATCCCTGCTCGTCAAGGATAACGGTCCGGGCATGGACAATGACGAACTCAACAATATTCTCTCATCCGGCGAGCTCGATGACGAAGAAAAATCGAAGACTTCAGCCTTTATGACGGTGAAAAATATCATTGAAGAGCATTCCGGAAGCATCGAAATTTTCTCTGAGGTCGGCAGAGGAACTACGTATAAAATTTTGTTACCTGTTTATAGATGATTAGTTTTTATATATTTGCAAATATGAATTCATGATTATTGCAAAAAAAATATTGAGAAAAGTTACATTTATCGGTATACTGCCGCTTATGTTGGTAATACTAAGCGGCAGTCTGACTGCTCTCAATGATGTAAAAAGGGTGGACATACAAAAGCCCGGCAGAATAATATTCTACTGCTCGGACACCCCGCAGGAATTTTCAACGAAACTATCTGAAGATAAAAAGAAGATCACTATAATTTTAAAAAATGCGGCTATCACGGATACTCTGCGGGACATTCCAGGCAAACATCAGGTCAGCAGCATTCGAATTGAACCGGAAAAAAACAATCTGCAAATACGCATATATTTGAACTCGAAGAAGGGCTACACTGCAATTCCCCTGCACTATTCAAGGGCATTACAGGTTGAAGTCTTCAACTGGGATAATCTTTCCCCTGCCGAAGACAGCTACAGAAGCGGTCTGCTCGCCCTCGAAGACGGTCTGACCGATCCCGCTTCAAAATACCTGAAAAAAGCCGCCCGCGCAGGTCATGGAAATGCCGCAGCAGTCCTAGGTGTCAATGAACTGAGGAATGGCAAACTCAATTCCGCCCTCGACCACCTCTACATCGCAGCAAAAGACAAAACAGACATATACGACGCTTACGGCGCTCTGTCGCAAATTTTCGAAGAATACGGATTCCTCGATAAAGCAGGGTTCTTCGCCGAGGCATTCAAAGTGAAGACCGGACTTAACTACATCAACCGGCAGCAAATACCCGAGCCGCCGACTGAACTCGACAAGCTGGAATCCGAATCCCTGGTGAAAATCCTCGACGATCCTGCAATGAATGATTCCACCCTGCTGATGAAACCCGGCGAGGTGAAAGATACTACCGGCAAGAAAGATGGGCGCTTTTCCAATATCTTCGGCGAGCAGGCAGATACCGCCGCCGCCGAAGATGAATATGATGAGAATAAGCCATCGTCTTATGTTCCCTCATGGTTTACGGATATATTACTTTATGCGGTGATTTTCATCGTATTAATAGCTGTTATCATTGGCGGGGCTTACTACCGATGGCGCAAAGCAAAACTGAAGAAGACTACCGACACCTTCACCGACGAACTCAGCAAATCTATGAAACAGGAAAGCGGGCAGCCCCAAAAACAGCCCGAGCAAACCTCGAAAGATACCGGCAGCAAAGGACAACTCATTGATAAATCAACGGATAGCGAAGAAAAAAAACAGGAAAAACCACCCCAAAAAGAAACCGATAGCGAAAAACATCGTCAAATTAGTAAAGGGAAAACAGATCAGGATAAGCTTCTTGAGATTTTATCAAGGGTGAAAGAGTTCAAAGAGACAGATCAGGGTAAGGAACAAGAACAAAACCCACAGCAAGAGCAAAGTTCAAAGGCAGAGCAAATAAATCCGAAGCTCGAATTGGCGATGCACTTGAAAAACGAACAACAGAAGATCAAATCGGGGGAAATCGAATCGCCCGACGAAACGGAACTGACCTCGGACATGAACAAATTAAGCGAGGCAGCACAAAAGCTCGGGATAATCAAAGAAAAAGTTGAATCAAATAAAAATCTGGAGAAACCCGGTACCGACAAAAGCACTATTTCTAAACTCCGGAAAAAATTTTCTGACAAAGACTCAAAGGATAAATAGCAAACAATCGTTTAACGTATTGGTTAATAATATGAATTTCAGGCAAAACATATATGAAAATTAGTTATAGAATAATATTATCAAATTTTATAAATAAATTTCCAAGTGGAAAACTTTTGGTTTTTCCTTTGGTTTTCTTTCTTTTGATAGGTATAAATTCAGCTCAACCAATAAATTACGATCGTTATGACTATTTCAACCACAATTTTAACTTACTGACTTTAGAATTTCAGCAGACAGATGGCACAAAATTTGCTGAAAATAGCAATAGCGGTATGGCTAACTCCCAGGCGGAAGCTGATACCAGCTCGAAAAACAGTATCGATAAGCTATACTACAACGGGCAGTCGCACGTTTTGGAGTTAGAACTTGAAGAAAATGTATCGAGAATAGAAATTAAAATCTATAACCTTATTGGCAAAGATGTTAAAACTGCGTACGAAGGGAAGCCTAAGCCAAAAGGAAGTGAATATCATCTCGAAACATCGGAACTTCCGCGGGGAGTTTACATCTGTACCGTTTTAGGAAAAGATTTTCTGTTAACAAGGAAGTTTATCGTCAAGAGTCAGGAATGAATTTAATAAAAGACCAAACATCCGCGAAAATATTCATTGGAAAACGTTTTCCGAGAACAAGAAAAAAATTCGGAAGCATTGTCATTATTATAATGCTGTTCCTGCTATTTCTCGCCACAGTTCCATTCAAAATATATCCTCAATCCTACGGCGGCGGCTATTCGGAAGCATACCTGCTGCGAGACGTAGGCGCCCGCCCAATTGCTATGAGCGGCGCTTACACAGCAGTTGTCAACGAGCCGTCAGCGATTTTCTACAATCCTGCCGGGCTCGGCTTTCTTGTCGATACGCCGATGGTGATGACCTCCTACTCATTCCTGGAATTTGGCAGGACGCACTCCGCCCTTGCATGGGGACAGTCGATATTGAAAAATCTCGGCGTTGGCGTCGGGATCAACAGCTTCACATCCGGCTCATTCGAAGGGCGCGATATAATGGGCAATCCACTCGGCACTATGACTGACTGGTCATACTCCATTGTTGGCGGCGCATCTTACAGGATAGAATACGCCAGCATGGGCATCGCCGCAAAATATCTTACGAACAATCTTACCGGCTCTGACATTCAGGCAAACGGCTATTCTGTTGATATGGGCATGAAATTCAACATTGTCGATCTATTCTCTTTCGGCGTAGCAATGCAGAATGTTTCCGGCAAGATGTTCTGGAACACAAAAAATGAGGATAGGGAGAATATACCATATACCATTCGCAGCGGCGTCGCTATGGAATTCGGGCTCAACAATGAAGAATACACCACACGAACAAATATAACCGGCGAACGGGAGCAGGTTGTCGTTCCGGCGACAAGATATGTCCTCGTAAGCATGGACTTTATGATGACGCAGTACGAGATAGCGCCAAAGCTTGTATTAGGCGCGGAAGCCATCATTCACGAGATGTTCGGGCTTCGCGGCGGCATAGCGCTATACGGCGAAAAGCTGGGCAAGCCGCAGCCCCTGCCTATGAACATCTGGGGCGGCGGCGTAACCATCCGCCCGGAACTCGAAGGACTTCCCTTCCAGACTCACATCGATTACAGCATTTCTTCGGATTACATTTCCACCAGCGGAATTTCGCATAATCTATCACTTATGCTATATTTTGATTGAGCAAAAAAAACTCGCCAAATCTCTTTCTAAGATATCCATAAGTATGTATAAAAACCATTCCGGCGAATCTCTTTAGATCACGTTTCAGCGGAGCAGGAATCTAAAATTCCCCTGATTGAGGCGGGGTGGAATCTTCATTCGTAATTCATCATTCGTAATTCGTAATTGAATCCCCCCCCCTCCGGTACTTTTACTTACAAAGTTGGACTTTGCCTTTAAAAAACTTACTCATGCCGAAAAAAAATTCCGCAACTTTTTTCTTACTTATGTGTTATTTTTTATAGGAAAAGAGAAAATCCTAAATTTCCAGAGTAAAAATAAGGAAAGATGCTCCTAATTCCTTATTTTTGTAAAAACTAAAAAATTATTTTTCACCAGAAAAGGAGCACCTTTCCAATAACAGAAAATAAGAAAAAAAATGAAGAAATCACAGAAATAAAAACTAATTTTAATGCAGGTGAATTAACAAAAGGGTGCATACTCGGCTGGCTGCGTCCGGGGAATACTCATACCAGTAATAATTGCCCTGAATTTTTGAAGCAGACATTTTCAATGATCCCTTCTCAGACGAAAAAACTGCTGATAAGATTAGTATATCAGTATTTATATTATTGATCTCATCCCATATCCTGTCTGCCGGTGTACCAGCAACAATTCGGCTGGCACCTAAAGCAGGATCATTCCACCAATCATTAAAATTATGGTTCATATCCGTAATTGTTGATGGTGATTTTGTGTTGCCAAAAGAGGGATGCTGTCCAATTGATGGTATCCCGTCTCCACTTAGCTTTACATGAGCATAAAATTCATGCATATAGATAAATAACAGAGACTTAAATCTATGGACTTCTAATGAACCTATATCCGAAGATTTTTTAATATTATCAGTATTAATACCTCTAAATATAAATTCTTTGAAACTAAGAAAGTCCTCATAAATTGATATTAATTGGTTCTTTGAAGCAGGTTTTTGCAAATTCAATCCGTCGAAATTAACAAATTTAATTTCATCTGGCGGTGTAGTAATCTTTTTCAAATCAAATAATCCTAACTTTGCACCAACAATACCATTTTTAATACTAACATCGGAAGAATTATTTAAAGGTGCAGAAGTCCAACCACGAGTAGCTTTTTTTATTTTGGTAAAAGATAAGTAAGAATCATAATATGAAGAAATATATACATCAAAATCTCTATAGTTTGGTGAACTTGGCTCATTATACAATTCATTTAATTGTTTGCCATAGGAAGTATACAACGATGCTTTATGAATTGCTTTCAAAATAGGAATATTCGCCAAGAATATATCTTCATCGCCAATATCCTTGAATATTACCGGATTATTTGCCAACCCGGCATAAGGTGATAAAAACGGATATTTTGTAGATAGAGGGTCTCTACTTAACCAGCGCCCTACCCGGGGATCATAGAAGCGAGCGCCATAATCATAGCTATTTCCGGTTCCTGTATTTTGTCCGCTTATCATACTCTTATTTTCCTTCACCTCGTTATCCATTTCCATGCCGTTGAAGCCGCAACGGTGGCTGCTGCTCTGCCAGTGGCGACCGGGCTGCAGCATGCCGAACGGATAATAATCGTTTACCGCAAGGACATCCGCCTTGAAGCCGTTATAAGCCTGCGCGTCCGGCTGCTTGATGTCGCTTATCAGCAGCCGCACATTGCCGAGATGGTCTTTTATCTCGTAGCTCTTTTCTCCTATTACACGATTGAATGTCGTCGGTCGTGTAATGAAGTCCTCGGAATAGGCGAGGTCTTCGGCGGGGGTGATAGGGGTTCCTCTGTTATAACAACCAACGGAACAGTAAAACCCCAACTCCATTTACGCACGGTCAACCTGCGCAGCCTGTAACCCTAACCCTTAGCCGTTAACCTCTCTCCAAAATCGACCAACTCAACTATCAACCACCTCTCAAAAATATATCCCCCCAGACAAACGAGCCTACTGATGCTGCACCATCTTATCGCGCGAGATCTTTATCTCGTTGAGGAAATACTCCTGCGCGTTGAAGAGCTTTTCGCCGTCCTGGGGCGTTAAGCGCTCGTAGTCGCCGTCCGAGCGCAGGCGCCAGGACTTGGTGTTGTCCTGCCAGTACAGGTTCAGGATTTCCCACAGGCGGTTACGGACGCGCTGGTCATAAACGGGGAATGTCAACTCGACCCGCTTGTGCAAGTTGCGCGACATCCAGTCCGCGCTCGAGAGGAAAAACTCATCGTCCCCTCCATTCTTGAAGTAAAATATCCGGCTGTGCTCGAGGAACCTGCCCAGAACGCTCCGCACCTCGATATTATCGCTTACGCCGGGGATGCCCGGTCGCAGGCAGCAAATGCCGCGCACAAGCAGCATGATTTTCACGCCCTTTTGCGAAGCTTTGTAAAGTTCAGGAATAAGGCGCCTGTGCACGAGAGAATTCATCTTCGCAAAAATCAGTCCCGGATTTTCAGGTGTATGATTTTCGGCTTCCCTCCTTATCTTATCGACGAGTCCCTGGTACAGCCCGACCGGCGCCACGATCAAATGTTTGTAGTCCTTGTAATGGGAATAACCCGTCAGATAGTTGAACAGGTGCATCGCATCATAGCCGAAATCCTTCCTGCTCGTGAAGAAGCCGATGTCTGTGTAGAGCCGCGCCGTCACTTGGTTATAGTTCCCGGTAGCCATGTGCAGGTATGTGCGCATCTCGTCGTATTCCTTGCGCACGACCATGCATATCTTGCAGTGGGTCTTCAATCCGAGGATGCCGTAAATGACATGCACGCCCGTCTGCTCGAGCTCTTTCGCCCAAATGATATTGTTCTCCTCATCGAAGCGGGCTTTCAGCTCGACGAAAGCCGTTACATCCTTACCATTCTCCGCTGCCTGCTTCAATGCCGCTACCACAGGCGAATTCAGTCCGGTCCGGTAAAGCGTGATCTTAATAGCAAGAACATCCGGATCATCCGCAGCTTCCCTTATGAAGCGCAGCGTACTGTTCGTAAACGAATCGAACGGATGATGCATCATCAGGTCATTATTCCTGATTACGTCAAAAACATTGGAACTCGATTGCAATTCCGGCAGTACACGTGTGGCAAACGGTTTATCGCGGAGATGCCTTATTTCAATTTTTGCCAATTCGGCAAAGTCGGGCATCCCCAAAGGTCTGTTATGGATATACAGGTCAATATCATCCACATCGAGTGAGCTTTGCAGCATCTTTACGAGATAATCCGGCATTTTCGAGCTAACCTCCAACCGGACTGCCGCCGTGCCCCAGCGGCGCTGCTTTATGTGCTCGGCGATCTCGAACATCAGGTCTTCCGCTTCGTCTTCCGCGATTTCCTGGTCGCAGTCGCGTGTAACTCGGAAAGTGTTCGAATCCTCAATTTCCAGTCCCGGAAAAAGAGTATCCGCAAAAGCCTTGATAACCTGCTCCAGAAGGACAAAATGATGCCCGTTCTTTCTCGGCAGCTTTACAAAACGCGATAATTTTATAGGAAGCTGAAGGAAGGCGATTTTATTCGTTTCACCTTCTTCTTCCTGATCTCTAAGAACAAATGCAACATTCAAGCGTCGATTTATAATCCTCGGGAAGGGATGCGCCGGATCGAGACTCAGCGGTGTCAGCACCGGCAGCACCAATTTATCGAAATAATCTTTGAGGTATTCCTTATCTTTTTTGGTAAGATTTTCGTAATGGTGAATAATAATTTTTTCTTTTTCCAGCGCAGGTAGTATGTCTTTGTATAAGATTTCCTGCTGCCTTTTATAAAGCGGCGTCAGTCGCTTTCTTATTTCCACTAATTGTTCCGACGGGGTCATTCCGTCATAAGACAGCTCTACGACGCCGGCTGAGATCTGTCTTTTCAAACCGGCTACCCTGACCATGAAGAATTCATCGAGATTGGAACTGAATATGGAAACAAACTTCAATCTCTCCAACAAAGGATGCGATTTATCTTCCGCCTCTATCAACACTCGCTTATTGAATTCTATAAAGCTGAGTTCCCTGTTGAAATAGAATTCCGGCGAGCGCAGGTCTTTTGTTTCGTTATTTACAATATCCGGTTCCATGTTTTCCTTTTTATCTTTTTAATTTTATATATAAGTAAATGTTTTGAATATTACAAATAAATTTTATCATTTTTTGTGCCAGAATAAAATATCATTTTGACACTGTCCGGCAATAAGATATAATTTGTATGTGCAAAGCCGTAAGCAATGTTCTGGCTGTTAAACTTATTTATTAAATTTCAACGAAATAAATTAAAAAAATTGCCTGCCATTTATTAAATTTGTTGTTCATGAATTTTCGGATTGAGATAATATTGAAAATTAATTTTTTACTCGATCCGTTGAAATTTAAGTTCTAAGGCATGTGACATGAAAGAGATATCTTTAGCAAAATTAACCATAGAAAACGCAGAGTTTTACGCTTATCATGGCGTACGCAGCGAAGAGAAAAAACTGGGGGGTAAATATCAGGTTGATCTCGATCTGTATTATGATTCCGTATCGGCAGCAATAAATGACAATATATCATACGCAGTAAATTATGAAGAAGCAGTTTTCTGCATCGCTGAAGTTATCAATAATGAGAGCTACAACCTGATAGAAACTATAGCTTCCGAAATCCTGAACGGCGTTATGGAAAAATTCAAATCACTTAAAAAAGCTACGGTCAGGGTCAGGAAATTAAATGTACCAATGAGACGTGTTGTTGATCATATTGAAATTGAACAATCAATAAAAAGAAAAGATGTTTAGAGAAAACAAAGCATATAACGAAAATAAAGGTACTTTTGTATTGTTATCACTTGGGTCCAACCTTGATCAGCGTCGTATAATTATCGACCGCGCCATAGAAAGATTGACCGAAATGGGAGTTATTTATCAGCCTAAGGTATCTTCTTATTACAAAACCGAACCGGTAGGTCATAAGGAACAACCTGATTTTATAAACATAGCTGCTTCCGGCTACACCGATTATCCTTTAAACGTACTCATCAATGAAATTAAGGACCTCGAAGAAAAGCTTGGCAGAGTTAAACGCAAACGCTGGCACGAAAGAGAAATAGACATTGATATTATCCTTTACGGTAATAAAAAAGTAAACTCCGACGATCTGCAGGTTCCCCACCCTAGAATGCATAAACGCAGATTCGTTCTCCTTCCCGCTGCGGAAATAGCAGGCGAGCGTATTCACCCTGATTTTAGAATGACCATTAACGAACTGCTCGGTGCGTGCAGGGATGATTCAGAAGTGGAGATAATGAAAAATTAATCCAAAAAAGGCATTTTTGCCAACGCCTTAAAGAAAAAAGAAAAATAAATTTATTTGTAGAAAATAATGAATTCACCCTTAAATTTTGTCGTCTCAAGAGAATCCGAGGGCTCAAAGTCTGCCTCCAATATCCCCTTGATATAATCCCTTATAACATTGGAATCACTTGCCTCATCATAAAATTCGGAAAAAGTCTTTATTAGTTTAACATGTATTCGGGCGTCAAGTTCACTGAATGTTTTCTCTTGCTTAGTTTCCGTATTTCTGACAGTTATTGACGACCAGCGCCCTTTATCCTGCTCACTGTCCAGAAAATGATCCGACGGATGCTTAGGAAACGGATTATTGTCCAAAACTACCGAATCCATAATTATTTCAAAAGAATATACCCGGTCTCTTCTATGTTCATATACAAACTCCGGCGACTTATTCACAAGCTTTATGTGAATCCATGCAACAGTGTTCGTACCGGAAGTATCAAGCATTACATCTTTTGTATAATGAGTATAATTCCATTTTTCATCCACGGTATCCTGGTAATTACCAGATACGTCATAAACGTAGTACTCTTTAAAATGATATGCAACAGAATCAGCAGTAAATTTATTAACAATGGATGGTTTTATACCATCCGGATTCCGCTCTTTCAATGATTTCGAATATTGATCCAAACCTAATGAATCTTCGCATGAATTCAATAAAGCAAAGATCATTAACGAAGTTAAGATAATTAGTATATATCTCATATTATACCTTTTAATTAGTCCAAATGTCCCATATAATAGGTAATACCGTAGTGAACTCCTAATTTTTCAGTACTGAACCAATTGTTTTGGTGCATATATCTATAATGAGTATATTCACCGCCAAGCAAAAAAGAAACCTTATTTGTAGCTATTATTTTAGCCCCAATGAAACCTCTGCCAACTACGCCTCCTACATTTCCGCCCCCGGTTATTTGTCCTACCGGTTTTAGCCATTCGATATTGAACAAATTCGGGGTCCATCTAACACCTAAACTCAGAGTCCAGAAATTAGGCTGCTGCTTGTATTCCCAGATATTTCCGAATTTATCCTTACCGGTGAACTCCTGATAAAAGTTCTCCCTGCGGTATTCCATCGGTATTACAGAAAACGCATCCGATATATGAATAACACCCCCCACCGCTACATTATTGAAAGCTTGATAATTCCGTGGTGCTATCTCCGGTTCAGGGAAAGACCAAGGCTGAATGCCTCGCAGTTCAATAGACCAGTTAACTCCCGGATCAGTATCAATTGTCGGATCATCCGTATCCGGGATTAGTTCAATGGCTCTAACAGGCTTTTCAACTTTAGCCATTAGCGGAACTTCCGGTAAAGTTGAAATCCGGGATGTTTTTAGCGATTGCATTGTTACGTGTTGATTTAGCGAAGAAGCCAGCTCATCAGATGTTCGACTGATTTCATCAAGCTTTGCATCCCTTCCGGATGATTCCGTAGATTTCTCTTTTAAATATACATACTTTACTTCCCTCACTGTATCTCTGATCACAGCCTGTTTATTTTCTCGGCTTGATACAAAAGGTACATCACCGCCGGCTCGCTTTTGATTATCCGAGCCATCTCGGTCTTTCGCTGTCATTGATTGAGAGGCTTTCTGCAGCCCCTCCGATTGAAACTCCTCAGTTCCGGGTTTTAGCAGCATAAACATCACAAATGCAGTCAGAGCCGCTGTCATCAGAGATGATAAAATTCCGCCCTTATTTTTACTTAAAAAATTGAATAATCCTTTCTTACCTGCAGCACCACCTGTAACGGCTGCACTCTCAGGAATGAATCCCAATTTTGAATACAGCTTAACGGTAGACATTGGATCAGGCATGAATGCAGTTGAATCCGACTTAACAGCAGATTTTATAGCAACCTGATGTTTCAACTCGCTTCGAAGCTCTTCACTTGAAGACATCGACAGAAACAACTCTTCTTCCTGTGTGCTGTCGAGCGAGCCGTCAAGAAACTCTAATATTTGATCTTTATTCTCCATCTTTAACTCTTGATAATATTCTAAAAATTATTTCCATTCTTATTAATCAATTTATCCGTAAACATCATTCAAATACGATGAAAGCACTTTACGAATTTGTTGTTTGGCACGAAAATACCTGGATTTTGCATTTGCAAGTGAAATATTGCAAATTTCCGCTATATCTCCGTAAGATACATCATTATATTCCCTCAAAATAAATACTTCTCTATATTTGAAATCAATAATGTCCAGAGCCATGTTTATCAATTCCAGAAGTTCCTTCCTCTCATATTTCCCATTCGGTTCTTCAAAGAAACTAATATTTTCTATTGGAACAGTCTGCCTGGTAACTCTTTTAGCATTGAGACATAAATTCCTTGCTATCTTTATAAGAAAACCGGGAACATTCGTAGCTTTATGGCTTAATTTAACATTTTTAAAAAATCTTAAAAAAGTATCCTGGAAAATATCCTGCGCCTTTTCCTGATCGCCCAGTACCTTCAGACAATAAGCATGGACCATTCCCGAATATCTGCGATATAACTCATTAAATGCCCTTTCGCTTTCAGACTTATTACCCGAAAGCATTTCAATAAGTTTATTGTCAGAATATGAAGAGTACTTATTGCCCATTAAAAAATTTCTGTTTATATTTAACTTATTCTATTAAATTAACACTTCAAAACCAAAAAGGTTGCGAAAAAAAATATTTTTTTTACAATTTTTTTGCAACCATTTCTTATCTAAAGTGTTAATTATAAGTATAAACGTCAAACCCGGCTTTATTTCGGGATGAATCATAACTGAAACAGGGTGATTAAGATGTTAAAAGCATTAAAACTATTGACTATACTGTCTTTATTAATTTTCATCGGAGAGCAGAAGGCTGAAGCATCTCTGACTTCTCCGCAACTTTACAATGTAGAAATCGACAGAGATACGCTTATCCTTGATTTTGAATATCCTTCAAACGATATAATCAGTGGTTATAAATTATACATTGCAGACGGAGAAACAAACAACCTCGAAGAGTTTGAACTATTGCGGATCATAGAGCACAATCCTTTTAAAATAAAAAGATTTAAACGAGTTAGTTATTCTATTGTTATTGACGATAGACCAACTCCAGGTAAACACACATTTTATCTAACCGCTTACCATATTCCCAATGAAAGTGATCCTTCTGACTTTGTGACTACTAACATTAAAAATACTTTCAACATTACATTTGAAACAACACCTCAAAAAAACGGATTCATAGGCGAACCATACATTTATAAGGCTAAGGCAGTAAGTTCCGATTTTGATCCTATAAATTATAAAATCGTTGCAGCTCCGAAAGGCAGTTCGATTGATTCAAAAACAGGCGAATTTATCTGGGTCCCCGAGAAATTGGGGATATATGCCATTACAATTAGAGCATACCTAGAAAATGATTCTACTATATACAAGGACCAGAGCTGGAATGTTCAGATTAAAGAATGCAGAGTTGGCGGCAATATAGATGCATTAGTTACCGATGAGCAAGGTAATTCGGTTGAAATTGGCTTAGGAACCTTACTCATAAAAAACGATACCATTGAAAAATACGATGAATACAGATTTAGTGACGGACAACTTTTAATTGAAAATATTGACAAGGGAAAATACTATTTATTGGTTGAGGGAGAGAGTTTTGAAGCTGAATATTACAAAGACGCTTATCATCTTGCCAATGCAACTCCTATTAATGTTGATTGCGGAAAAACCATTGAAATAAAAATTGAAGTTAAAAAGAAAAACCTCCTCAAAGATTATAAAATACAAGGTCACATAACCGATAAAAAGGATAACCCTGTAAACTGGGCTTCCATTACCTTCTATGGTAGAAATTTGAAGACAAATGATCCGAGCATTTCACGTGTAATAACCAATGAAGATGGCTTCTATAGCATTGAACTGCCAAATGATAAAAAGTACGTCGTTCGCGCGGCACCGCCCTCGGACACCTCTTTCACTGCAAACAAAGAGCTTGCTGCAATATACTACGAAGATGAAACTGACTACACGGAAGCTGTCAGATTCATACCCGGTAAAGATAATAATACTTTCGATTTCGCTTTGCCCGAAAAAGATAAAATTGACAATTCCATCTCAGGGCAAATATCTGATAAAAACAATAATCCCTTGCCAAACGTGAATATCGTTGCCTATCCCGTTAAAACGGATAATATCTACCGTGACGGACTTTTTCAAGGTTTGACAACAGTTTCGGACAAAAATGGTAACTTCACATTTACTTCACTTATCCCCGGAGAATATGTCCTTTTGGGTGCACCAAATTCCAACAGAATACTGACAGGATACTATTCGCTTAATGAATTTTACTCTCATTGGAACTCAGCCGCAAAAATTGATTTGAACTATCAGCATATTGAAAATCTCCATATAGAATTACTCGAGCTTCCCCTGCCCCCTGCCGGTAAAGCTGCACTCAAGGGAACTGTTATCGGTGATAAAATGCGAACAAAAAAAATAAAGGATAAACCATTATCAAGCAATATTATTCCCGGAGCCATTGTTTATTTGAAAGATATTAATGACCAGCACCGGATACTTTTCAGCACTTTAACTGATCATAACGGTAAATATACCATCAATAATATCAAACAGGGCAATTATAGACTAACATTTGAAAAAGTTGGATACAAACCGGTCCATAAAGATATAATCTTATCTCAAGATACAAGTTTTGCCAATGCCAATATGGAATTATTGGCAGACCCAACCTTTAATATGGAATTAAGTAAGAATTTTAGTTCAAACAGTTCCGTAATATATCCAAACCCAGCAAACGGAACTATTAACATTCGACTTAACAGAGTCTATGATAAAATTAAATTATCACTGACTAATTTAATCGGTCAGGAAATATTTTCCGAAGTTTACTATAACAACAATTCAAACAATGACATAAAAATAGACATCGATTCAATATCGCAAGGTATATATGTTCTTAATCTGGATTTTGGAAAAACAAAGGAAACTCATACACTGATCATAAATTGACCATAAATGAATCAACAATACTAAAAGCCTATTATGAAAATAATTTAATATTTTAAATATTTAATTCATTTTTTTATATTTAATTTTTACTATTAGTAATTAAATATAAGTTCCATACAAACGTAAACAAAATTACTACTTTTAATGTAATTTTTTTAACATTGATCTGTTAGTTAATAGTGACAGTAAAAAAATGAAAAAAGTTTTTTAAAATTAATAATAAGCGGAGTTTTTTGATGAATAGGTTTATAATTTCTTTGATAGCGTTCTTCTTTTTAGGGATTTTAAGCAGTCAGGTATTTGCACAAAACATGACACCCGAAGAAGTTCGCAAAAAGCAAATACGCGATCACCTCCTGTTCAATTCTGCGCAGGGACGCGAATTCTGGATAGCTATACCTCCAAATGAAGTAGCCAGCTATCCCACTCAGGTACTTGAAATATTTGTTACAGCCTCAGTACAAACACAAGCTACCATAAAATCTCCCACGATGGGAGTTAATATTACTAAAAACGTAAAACCACTGTCTATAACAACTTTTTCAAGTGAAACAGGTGAAACTACTTTCCAATGGGAAATAAGGAGAAGTGAAAAAGTAACGGACAAAGGACTGCAAATTACTTCACCTCAGCCATTATCAGTTTACGTTTTGAATGCAAAAAGTGCTACCTCCGAAGGCTATCTTGCTCTGCCAAGATCTGCCTGGGGCACCGAATATATTCACTGCTCTTATTACGACCATAACGAAATAAGAAAGTGGAAAACCGGTTTTATTATAATCGCTGCAGAGAAAAATACAAGAGTAAGGATTACTCTCAGAGGACGCGGCGCTGCCGGTACTTTAGGCGGTCATAATTTAGGTGATATTATTACGGAAAACTTAGATGCAGGGCAAACCTTCATGGTGCAGGGTAATGGTGAAACCAGAGGCTTTTTCGATATGACCGGTTCAAAGGTTGTAGCAGATAAACCTATCGGCTTTATCTCAACTCACGAAAGGACTCATATCCCATCCTATGATATCTGGAATGGCAGGGACCATCTTGCAGAGATGATGCCCCCGGTACATGCATGGGGCAAGGAGTATATTACCATTGAATACAAAAGAGACAGTGGTCAGGGAGATTTTTTCCGAGTTGTTGCTGCTGAAGATAACACTAGGTTTATTTGCAAATACTATTCAATTCAAAATGGTGAACAACTGGGAACCTGGGAAGGTCAGATGAAAAATGCAGGCGATTTCCAGGAATATCTCCAGGAACACGTTCAAGCAGGCAACAAATTAAAATCAATCAGAGGCGCATCAATATTCACAGCCGATAAACCAATACTGGTAATGCAGTATTCTTATTCTGCATACTGGGACGGTAATGACATTTTTGATCCATTTATGATACTTGTAGTACCTGTGGAACAATATATTCCTACTACAGTCTTCCAGACTCCATCCAGTAAAGCATTTCAAGATAATTGGTTTAATATTATAGCCAAACATGATCCTAAGGATTCAAAATTTGAGGATCTGAAATCAATAAAAGTTGATGGTAAAAAAGTTTCGACACTTGAACCTTCATTTGTTTTGAATAAGATACCAACAAAAGATCTGTATTGGGCTAAACTAAGAATGGATCCTGGCGCCCATAAAGTATCAGGAGATACTGAATTTGGCGGCTACATCTATGGTTTCAGTACATTTGATTCTTACGGCTGGCCTGCGGCTATGGCTATTAACAAGCTGGACGAACTTGATACCCTTGAACCGGAGTTGTACCCGGAAGGTGTTTGCGGTGATTATACAATAAGAGCTACCGAATTCCGCAACGGCGAAGAAGGCGACGATCCAAGACAGGTTGATCAGGGTATCTCTCAGATTAAACTGCTCGATGGCAGCTATAACTACGAACTCGATCCCAATGATTTCGAACCATGGCCCGTTAATTATGACCATACATTTTATCTGAACCTGATCGACCCGTTTAAATCCGGCTTAGCAATATATGCAGTTACCGACAGAGCTGGAAACGTTAATATCGATACCCTGAGTTACGAACCCGACAGCCTTAAGCTCGATCCGGAAACAGTGGCTTTCGGCGAAGTAAGGCTCAGAACCACAAAAGAAGAAATTGCGGTTCTCGAAAATGTATCAGACAGTACTATCAAAATCCTGAAAATAGCCCTGCAAACAGCTAAATTCTACGAAATCACCGATGGTGCAGTACCGCCGGAAATGGAATTGGCTCCGGGAGATACGCATCAGATCAGAATAGAATACTCACCAACAAGAGAATCTTTACGTGAGGATGATCTGGATATCGATTCACTTCTCGTAACAACAGAGTGTTTGGAATACAAATGGGAGATCAACGGTCGAGGCGTCATCCCAAGAATATATGTTGCCGACTGGGACGCACTAACAATCCCCGTTGGTGAAACAAAATGTATAACGGAAGAAAAAGATGGACTCAGGATACGCAACACAGGTACGGCAACACTTGAGATATACGGCATAGAAGATATAGATCTTGCTCCCTTCTCAATGCCCGAGACAATCCCTGAGTTCACGTTTACTATCCCCCCCGGTGAAGAAGTATACTTAAAAGAAATATGCTTTGAAGCTGTCGATACTCTTGATCACTACAAGGATGTGGTATTCAAGAGCAATACCGATACCGTACCGCATAATAACTATAAAGATACCTCTCACTGGCACGGAGCAGGAATGCAGCCCGGTCCGGTCATTACCAGTGTTAACTGGAAAGAGCGCAGAGTGCTTACAGTTAACGATTCTGCTGTCTACATGACCAATGTCGGCGACACCAAAGTATTGGTTAACAGTTTCAAACTGGACGATGAAAACGACAACAGTATGGAAATTCTCTACAACCAAATTACTCCCAAAGAAACAAACATAGAACTCTATCCCCTTACCGAAAACAACAGCGGGAAAACTACAAAGATTACTATTCCGGTAAGATTTGTCCCACAGGATGAGCAGGATTACGAAAACTTCGTAATTCCTGTATTCGGTGATGAAACGGTCGAAACCGGCACTGTCAGAGGCAGACTCGAAGGAATCGGAATCCTGCCTAAGATTGACACACTGGGATATGAATTCGCCGAGATCAGATACATACAAGGCGAACAAAACATTTCGCCTGAAACAGGACAGGTCAAGATCAGGTCTACAAGCCAATCGGCTGACTTGTATATAGAATCTATTGAGTGGGAAGATCCCAATCAGCAGGAATTCGAATTCACCCGTACACCTCCGAGCGACACCGTTATAACCCGCGGCGATTCCCTCGTGCTGGACGTGATATTCCATCCATCACAGCCGCAGGCAACAGTCGTTGAAAGAGTCGAAGTTGTATCAGACGCCGAGACAGGACCGGATAGAGACCCCAGAATAACCCACTATCCCGAAGTTATCGGCCATTCCTTCCAGGTTGGCTGGAGCGTTAATGAACTTGACTTCGGTCCCGTACTGCTTTGCGATCCCGAAGAGGACCACTTTACCATCTTCAACAATAGCCAAAATCAAGATATCATCGATGTCAAAATCAATAAGTTTGCCGGTGATGTTACATTATTTGAAATAACAAACATTCCCGACAGAATATCTGCTAATGATGAAGGTAATGTTGGAGTCAGGTATTCTCCCGAATACCCGCGGGCAAGCGAGATGCAGGTTGAAGTTGAAGTGACCTTCGAAAATTCAAATGTCACCGAAAAAGATACGACATTAGTAAAAGGCGAAGGTTACAAAGTACCGGTTACATTAAAGCTGCCTGAATTGGATAAGAATGCAGCAGGTATCCCGGTAGAAATACCAATCACCATCGTAAATAATAAAGCAAACGAATCAAAGATAACCGAATTTGAGATCGATGTGCTTTATGAAACCGACTGGATGACCTGGCTGCCTGCAGGCGATACAGATAATGAAATCGCTCAGGGAGAAGCACTGGTACCTAACAGTTGGAATGTCACAGGAGTGGAAACAAGAGATCCTGTTACCGGCATGGCACGGCTGAGAATCACCGCTGCCGGCACTATGCCCGTAAAAGGCGGTGAGAATGTTCTCGTCAGACCAAGATTCCTGTTATTGCTTACGGAATCGCTGACAACATTCCATCCTGAGATAAGCCTGACTAAATTGGAAAACTCAGGATTCGGCGACAGGACTATATGTATCATACCGGATACAACACGCGGAGAAGTAACTATCAACTCCTGCGTCATAGACTTAAGACATATAGAATATACCGGAGATGACTACCTGCTCGAAAGCATCAGTCCGAATCCGGTAACTGACGAAGGCTTCACTCTCAAATACGGAGTTGGTCTTGAAGGTAGAACTAAGATTGAACTACATAACTCCAAGGGCGTACTTGTAGACATATTGGTCGACGCAGTAACCGATCCCGGTTACTACGAACAGCAGGTAAAAACAAGCGATCTGCCTGCAGGAGTATATTTCCTAAAAATGCAGAGCGGACCATTTACCAAGATGCGCAGAATAGTGATAACGAAGTAATTTAATCGCATAAAGTTAGATTATATGGGCATCTCTTCTCAGGGATGCCCTTTTTTTATCATAATGATACTTTTCATATTTTAGTACGTATTTATTAGTAAGAAGAATATTTTTTAAAGAAATTCGGAGATAATTAAAATTTTACTTGTTATTGATAAAGAAATTTGTAAAATTCAAAATGAAATAAGTTATAATTAATAAAATTCTCCTATGAAGAGATTATATTATTCAATAAAAGACATAACCGAAATCGTTAACGAAGAGAAGCACATTCTTCGGTATTGGGAAAAAGAATTTGAACATCTTAACCCAAGAAAAAACAGAGGGGGCAACAGAATCTATTCCTCAAGAGATCTCAAAATAATAAAAGCTATAAAAAAGCTGTTAAGAGAAGAAAATTTATCTTTAAAAGGCGCAAAAGACAGATTAAATGAATTAATGGATAAGGCAGATGGATTAGACGGTTACCTTCCGGATGATACCGGTGTTGTAACAGAAACTAAAGCATCTTATCATAACGATCAACTATTTTCTGATGAAAAAGAAGAAATTCAAACAACCTTGAAGAGCGATTCCGGTAAAGTTGTTTTAAAAGAGTCTGACGCACGTGAAATTTTAAACTTATTATTGGAGATAAGAAAAATTTTGAAAGAATCGTAGAGAAATAAGTGATAATCGTGTTAAATTATATTCAACTAAGAAACATTTATTAAAATTACAAACCAAATAATAATCATTTTTATGAACAAACTTTTGATTAGTAACATAAAATTCATTAGATTTATAAATTCTTTTAACCATAATTTTGCAATTGATAGAAAATAAGTATACATATAGGTTTATTTTAGATGAAATCAATACTTCAAGTAACAATATTTTCTCGAGGTAAAAATATGAAACGTTTTTTGTGGCTCATGATAGGATTATCTGCAGCAATTATACTTCAACCACTGAACATCTTCGCTCAGAATGATGAATACAAAATGCGTACAGTCGGTCATCACGACGATGATGTATTGGGCGTATTCGTAAACGAGGATGATACTCAGGTAGCTACCTGCAGTCTGGACGAGACAATTAAAATATGGACGCTGCCGGATGGAAATCTTTACAGGACATTTAAAGGACACCTCGGACAGGTTAACAATATTTCTTTTTCCGGTAACGACAAATGGCTTGCCAGCGGTTCAAGTGATCAAACAGTTAGAATTTGGAACGTTGAAACAGGCGAACAAATGGCTGTCCTTAAAGGACACACTGATCAGGTTATCGGAGTCTACTTCAGCCAGGACGACAGCAGTACATTCGTTGCCAGCACAAGCTTTGACAAGACCGTCAAACTATGGGACTACCGCTTGGGTCAGGAAATTAAAACTCTCAGAGATCACACCAAACCTACCAATAATATTGCTTACAGTTACGATGGCAAATACCTGGCTTCATGCAGCGATGACAAAACTATCAAGATCTGGTCGACCGACTTGACAACCAAAGAACCGCTGATGACTCTTCTCGGACATGAAGCCCCCGTATTGACCGTCCTCTACAGCTTCGACAGCGAATACCTTATTTCATCTGACCAGGCTGGTTATATAAAAGTCTGGAAAATGCCTGAGGGTAAGCTCTTAAGAACTATAAAAGCGCACGATGATCTTATCCAGGATTGTTCCTTTGCCGGAGATAACAGAACTATCGTTAGCGCTAGCCTTGATAAGAAAGTTAAATTATGGGACATTTTAACTGGTGAAAATAAAATGAATTTTGACGCCGGCAAGGAAATCTGGTCGGTTGACCTGGTTGTTGATGTAAGCATAATAATTCTTGGTTGTGCCGACGGCACTGTTCGTTATCTTGAAAAGGCGGAAAATTAAAAATCGGAGGTATATATAATGATCATCAAAAACAAAAAAAATGTATTTATTCCAATAATGATATTTGCCCTTATTTTAGGGACAGCTTCTTTGAAAGCTCAGTTGGTAGAACCTGTCGTTTCACTAACCGGCAGCGTTTTTAATCAGATCACAAAGGAACCTGAAACTGTGTTCCTTATCGTTAAAAATGAAGAAGGTAAGAAAATTTCGGCTGCAAGAAGTAATTCAACTGAAAATGGCTACTACTATATTACCGGTTTAAAACCTGGCCATACCTACTACATTGAATTGAAGCAAAAGAATTTTATGAATGAAAGACATAAAATCGAGATTGCTGATACCCGCAAGTACGAAGAAATATCAAAGGACTTTCTCGTTAAGCCATTGAAACAAGGAGCGGAAATAAAATTGCAAGTACCTCCTTTTGAACTAAATAAATCAAAACTCCGCTATGGTGCGGAATTTCTATTGAAAGACCTGGCTAATACTCTGAAATATAATCATGACGTTAAATTCAAAATAAAATGCTACCCCGACAGCCCCGGAAATGAGGGTGAAAATCTGAGATTGACCACTGATCGGGCAAAATCTCTTAAAGAGTTTTTTGTGCAAAAAGGAATTGATGCCTCCCGCATAACTGTAAAGGGTTCCGCTGTCGTCGACCCGCAAAATCCGCCCCCGAAAGAAAAGCAGGCTAAAGGCAAGCGTTACATCGGTACTTCCTATATTATCATTCAGGATTTTTGAAAATCTTTAATTAATAAAACTATAGGGCTGCTTGGATTTATTAAATTCATGCAGCCATTTTTATTTTAGCCAATAACAAAAGTTGTTGGGATTTTACAGTATAAATTTTTATTTTAATCCTTTGTAATTTGTAAAATTAGATAACAGGGACTTATTTTTAAAAATGGAAGCTGCGTCAGGATACCTGATTTCCATTAAAGGATTGCATAAATATTATAATGGCACTCATATCCTTCAGGGAATCGACCTCAACGTTAATTCAGGTGAACTAATCTCCATCATAGGAAGATCGGGCTGCGGGAAAACTACACTCCTGAGATGTCTCAATTGCCTGGAAATACTTGATTCCGGCTCTATCCACATTGCCGGAATCACTCTTAACAGATCTCCCAGACCACAGCAAAAGCACTCGAAGATCGTAAAAAAAGCAAAAGAAATTGGCAAGTCCAAGGACAGCTTTATAGAAAGCAAAGGTATAGAAGAGCAAGTCCTCGATGAAGACTTTCAAAGAAAAGCTCATGCAATAAGATTGAGAGTGGGCATGCTTTTTCAGGACCTGAACCTCTTCCCCCATTTAACTGTCCTGGACAATATCATTATCGGTCCAACAGTGGTTAAGAAAGAAGATAAGGATCAGGCGACCCTTAGAGCTATTCAATTACTTGAGAAAGTTGGAATGGAAGAATACAGCAAGAGATATCCGTCGGAGCTTTCCGGTGGTCAGGCACAACGTGTAGCTATTGCAAGGGCACTGGCAATGTCGCCCCAGGTCATGCTGTATGATGAACCAACTTCCGCACTCGATCCCGAGCTCGTAGAGGAAGTCCTCCAGGTTATGCGCAATCTGCACAAAGAAGGAATGACCCAGATAATAGTTACCCATGCTATGGGATTTGCCCGTAATGCATCCGACAGGGTTATATACATGGAAAACGGAGAAATCGTTGAGATCAGTCCTCCGGAAGAGATATTTACTAATCCAAAAGATGACAGAACACGTCAATATTTGAGTATAATATCCGAATAAGACTATGAAAATAAAAAGATACCTCAATATTTATTTGTCACTTATTACAGCCTTTTTTTTATTGTCTACACTGGGTTTATTTTCTCGGGAAAAAGATAAAGAAGAAAAAGAAGTCCTTCGCTGGGCTGCTGACGCTGAGAGCGGAGCTCCTTATGTATTTGCGGATCCGAAAATCCCCTCCCGGCTTATCGGCTTCGAAGTCGACATTATCAATGAAGTCTGCGACAAACTGGGCATGAAAGGCAAACATGTCCAGAACCAGTGGGATGGGCTCATTCCCGGATTGAAGCGAGGCGATTATGATATCGTCATCAACGGTATCGAAATTACCAGCGACAGAAAAAAGGTTGTCAATTTCTCCCTCCCCTATTACTTAACCTATCAACAGCTCGTTATTCGTAGTGGTCAGAAAGGCATCCAGACAATGTCCGATCTCGTTGGCAAAAAAGTCGGCACCCTTAAGGCTTCCCTTGCAGAAAGAATGCTCCGAGCCGAAGGCGGCATTAATGTCAGAACATACGACAGCGAGCAAAACTCATATCAGGACCTTAAAAACGGCAGACTCGATGCCGTACTTATAGATGAACCCGTAGCAAAATATTACGCCGGCTGGAATCCCGAACTCGAACTGGTCGGGCAGCCCATCGGCGAAGTTTCTTACGGGATAGTCGTTCCAAAAGAAGACACGCTGCTGCTTAAGAGAATAAACGAAGCACTCAGGGAAATAGCGCAAAGCGGCAGACTGCGCGAAATCCTCGAACAGTGGAATATGTGGAACCACATGATGGCATCATACCTTGATGACCAAACAGAATCAAACGTAGCCCCTAAAAAATATCATCGCTTTCTTGAATCTCAGGGCAAAGAAACCACCCTGAAAATGCTTATTAACAGGTACATAAATTTTATGCCTGACGTGGGTACTGCCGCTATGGTTACCTTGTCATTATCGATATTAGCAATGGTATTGGCTGTTGTGCTCGGGTTAACCATTGCCCTTCTAAGAGTTTACGCCCCAAAACCAATTTCGATGCTCGCTGTTTTGTTTATCGAATTTATTCGCGGCACGCCGCTATTGATACAACTATTCTTCATATTCTATGCTCTGCCTTCCATTGGAGTCAATTTAAATCCGTTCATTGCCGGAGTATTAGGACTTGGCATCAATTACGCCGCCTATGAAGCCGAAGTCTATCGCGCAGGGCTTTTCTCTGTTCCGCGCGGGCAAATGGAAGCCGCCATATCCCTGGGAATGAGACGCAGAGATGCCCTTCGCCATATCATCATACCTCAGGCAATAAGGCTTGTCATTCCCCCTACAACTAATGACTTCATTTCACTATTGAAGGATTCTTCGCTTGTTGCAGTTATCACATTGGTAGAACTGACAAAATTATACTTCAACCTCGCCTCCACTTATTATGACTATATTGGCACCGGTTTGATCATTGCAGCCGTATATTTATTGCTGGGATTGCCATTCGTACAAATGTCAAAACATGTAGAAAAGAAATTTTCTCTCGATAAAAAGATAGAAGGCAAAAGATAATTGCCTTAATTACGTTTAATAACAAGATATTTAAAATTTTTCAAAGGTCACTAATTTTTTGAGGATTGATATGAGATTAGCGATAATTTTGGGGATAGCAATACTTTTTAACACCGGACTTGTGCTCTCCCAATCTAAGGAAGAAGACGATCAGCCCAGACGAATTCGCCGCTTACAAAGCAGAGACGTCGAAGAAGGCAGGACAACCAGACCCATTAAACGACCACCTCTGAAAACAAGAACTTATGAAAGCTTTGATGAAGCCTTGAAAGATGCCGAAAGCCTTAAAAGACTTCTTCTTAGATCAAAAAACATTACTGACATACCTGCAGCAATTTCTCAGTTCAAAAAACTGGAATATCTGGACTTATCATATAATAACATATCCTCGCTGCCCCAGCAAATTTCGGAGCTTTCCAATCTGAAAACACTGAAAATATCGAATAATCAATTTACCGAAGCTCCGGCTATACTGGAATCTCTAACATCTCTCCAGGTGATGGATCTATCCAAAAACCAAATTACTGAATTTAAGGCAGATCTATCTAAATTGGAAAAACTCCAGGTACTTTATCTATCTGAAAATGGGCTTCAAACCGTGCCAGAAAATTTTGAGGATTTCACAAGCCTATCTCACCTATATCTTGGAAGTAATGCTTTCACAACAATACCAGAGCCCGTTTTTGAAATTGAATCTCTTAAGAATCTCGATCTTGGAGGCAACCAACTCGAAACCCTCCCTGAAGAAATCGAAGAATTCGATAATATAGAAACTCTTCTCTTGGGTAGAAATAAATTAACAAAGTTACCTGAAAAAATCGGTAAATTAAACTCGCTAAAGCTGCTTGATCTTCAGTATAACAAACTGGATACTATCCCAAAGGGATTCACAGAACTCGCAAATCTCAAAATATTACGTTTAAGCAATAATAAAATCACCTATCTTCCTAATAAATTAGATAAACTGAAAAATCTCCAAATCCTTGATTTTTCTAACAATGAAGCTGACACGATACCATCGGGCTTTGTAAATATTAAATCTCTTCAAAATTTAGATCTCTCGGATAACAAAATGGTTATTTTTCCTGAGGGCATTGAAGAGCTTGTAAATCTCGAAAAGTTGAATTTAAAAAATAATCTATTTGAAGAGTTCCCAAAAGATATTTTGAAATTGGAAAATCTCAAATTCCTCGATTTGAGTAATAATCAGATTGATTCTATCCCATCGGATATCAACAAATTGAAATCCCTTGTCCATCTGAAAATGTCCGGAAATAAAATATCATCCGTACCCGAACAAATAGCCGAACTCGAAAACTGCAGAGCACTTATGTTAGCTCACAATCAATTAACCACCCTCCCTGAAAAAATAAAGAATTTATCTAATTTGAGAACAGTTAACCTCAGAGATAATCGTATACCCGACGAAGAAAAAGAAAAATTGAGAGAATTATTAACCGGCGCAAGAATATCATTTTAATTTAAATATCACTGAATATTTATCTTAATGTTTCGTCACGAATCATGTAATATTTAGTTGTGTAAAATTTGTGTTTTTGACATAGCTAAATATATTGTTATATTTGTATTCTATTATTTTTTAGAACTAATTTATTATGGAAACTATGTTCAATGACAATAGATTGGGTAAGGTAGAAAAAGGACTGGATGTAATTAACTGCGCTTGCGAGGTGGAAGCGATGGAAACTGGAAGGAAAAATAAGGACGAACTCAATGCATTTATCAGCCGTAGAGTGGACATCTCATCAGATCTTATGATCATTGATATTGTACCCGACGGATGGGAACTACCCGATTTCACTCCTGGACAGTACGCTACCATCGGACTCCCAAAATCAGCAAAATCCTTCCGTCAGAACAAGATGAGCATGCTGCCGGTAATAAATGACGAGAATAAAAAAATGGTAAAGCGCCCCTATTCAATAGCTTCAGGCTCAAAAAACAAACACAGCCTGGAAATATATCTCAAGCTTGTGGAAGACGGCACCCTGACACCAAAATTATGGAATCTAAAAGCCGGCGATCGCGTTTGGCTTTCACCGCGTATAAAAGGAAAATTTACACTTGATGACGTACCTGTAGAAAAGAACATACTCCTCGCAGCGCGCGGCACCGGCGTTGCTCCATACATCAGCATGCTCCGAACTATTACGCTCAGATATGAAGCCAGAAATATAGCTGTCATTCACAGTGCTCGACATTCTTACGACCTTGCCTACCGTTCCGAATTAGAAACCCTCGAAAAAGAATGCGACAATTTCTCTTATATACCTGTACTAAGCAAGCCCAACCAGGAACCCCTAAAATGGCATGGTCATTCCGGCTACGTACAGAAATTATGGACTGAAAGAGTAGTCCATGAAAAATGGAATTCGGAAATCACTCCGAAAAACACACATATTTTCCTGTGTGGAAATCCAAAGATGATAAATGACATGACAGAAGTCCTCGAAGCTGAAGGCTTCGTCAAACATAAAAACTGGAAGAAGCCAGGGAGCATCCATCTGGAGAAATACTGGTAAGCCATTTGGCAAAAGGTAACAGGCTGCTGGTCACAGGCTGAAGAAGAGAAAATTAATCCCGGTTTTTGCATTAACATCTATCAAAATAAATACCTTAATTCTAAGAAAATAACCACCCCTTCTTTTCCCCTCCTTAGTAAAGAGGGAGTGAAGCCGAAGGCTTTACGGGGTGGCTCTTCTATTTCTTGAACTGTTTCAAGTTAATTGTTGTGATGGATTCTATTGAAATATGCGGGTTTATTATAAAATCTGATAAATAAATGAAGATTGGCGAATGAAGAAATAACGGAATAGGGTTTGCTAATTAGTTTATTAACAGTTATTTGACAATCACCAATCTTCTGGTTTTCATATTTGTCGGCGTTTGAAGCATCAAGATATATGTGCCGGACAAAATTCATCTGTATTCATATTTATAATAAGCTTTTTATTACATGACACATGAGATTGTAAAAGGTCTCAGAATTTTTTAATTATCCAAAAATTTGAATATACCTTTTGAATTAAATGGATTATTTATGGTATGAAAATAATAAAAGAAGTTTTTATTAAAATTAAATGAAAATAAAATTATTTATTTATTAAAATTTCTTGACTTTATATTAATTTTTGTGTAACTTTGAAAAGTGTTTATTATGAATAAAAATTATGATAAAGGATCATGAAGCACATTTCTTCAATATTACTGGCAATTTTAATTGTGGCTTTCCCACTTAAAAGCCAAACAGTTGAGGAAAACCTGAAAGTTATCATCAATGTGAAAGATGAGATGAAGCATCCCGTGGCACACACTGATTTCAAGATTAAAAATATTGCCAGTGAAAAAGAATATGATGCTTCGACAAATGAAGAAGGTGTTCATGAGGTCGAGCTAAAAAAAGGAGATATGCATCAGGTGACTTTCAGTGAGAAAAATCAGGAAATCTCCTATAGTTTCAGAGTGCCGAACAAAAACAGACTTGAATCTTACAGTCTGGTCTGCAGACTTCCGGTCAATATAAGCGGCAAAGAAGCGGCTGAATTTGATTTAAATGGAAAAAAACCGCAGGAAAAAGAGATATCAGTGATATTACAGAATCAAGAAGGGAAATTGCTGAAAGAACACGATTTTAAATTATTCGGGGATGACAGTACGCTTATAGATAATTTGAGAACTGATCCGCATGGCAGAACTGAAATAAAACTCATGGAAGCTCAGAGATATTTTGTTACGACACGAGTATATGGCGAAGAATACATGGATGATTTCATTATCGATCCTGATGCTGATATTTATACATATCGTTTGCTCCTTCCTTTCTCAAGGCAGCATCATCCGGATGATCCCTGGAATAAGGCAATGGAAAATGTTTCTTACGGGAAAAAGATGCCCTCAGATTCCCCTATGAAAACGGGAGGAAAATATAAACGCTCTTTCGTCCTGAGGGATGTGCATTTTGCATCAGGTAGTTATGAGATTACACCGAAATCATATCCGTCTCTCGATCGCTTTGCGGAGAAAATGATCGCAAATCCGGATATGATAGTAGAAATAGCAGGACACACAGACAGGGTAGGTACAAACGAAAACAATATGGTGCTCTCACAAAACAGAGCTGAAGCGATTGTGAATTATCTCGTTGACAAGGGAGTTGAAAGACATCGCATGACTCCTGTTGGATACGGCGAAGAACAACCGATAGCAACTAACGAAACTGCGGCGGGACGCGCTAAGAACAGAAGAAGCGAAGTCAGAGTAATCGATGAATAATTTTCTATTACCAGCTTAGGGGGGGATTGATTACGTTTATCGTAATTCAATTGAAGCCGGTTCGACTCCGGCAGACAGCGCCGAAAATTTTCGGCGCTTCTTTTTTTTATCATGCTAAACAAATTTTTAATTCTCGATGAATATTCATATTTTTGTGTCGAATTTACCAAAATGACTATTAAAAAATCTGATCCGGAGAATGTACAAAAAATTTTACTACCTGTTAGCGTTAACTTTGATTTTACTTATAGTTTTCGCTATTCTTGATAAAGCTGCCATAAATACATCAACTCCCCCGGAAATTATTGAAACTACTACGAAAAAAGAAGAAATCAAGCCGGAGCCGGATGAATTTGGTTTGATCGATGAGGATTATGAAAAGAAAACCGGTAAGGTCGAGCACAATCAGTTCCTTTCGGATATTTTACAGAAATATAATATTGAATATCAAACAATAGACAAATTAGTAAAAAAGTGTGATTCGGTATTTGACATTAAATCCATACGTGCCGGGAACAGGTATGTTGCTTATATGAACGATGATTCGGTATCAAAAACCGACTATTTTGTTTACGAAATAACGCCAATATCTTATGTAATCTTTGATTTCAGGGATACCATAAATATAATAAGAGGCGAAAAGGAAGTAGATGTCAGAATAAAAAAAGCCAGTGGTGTTATTAATACTTCCCTCTGGGTGGATATGACAGAACAGGGACAAGACCCGTATCTTGCAGTTATGTTATCAGAAGTTTATGCCTGGACGGTGGACTTTTTCGGAATTCAAAAGGGTGACTGCTACAAAGTAATTTACGAAGAAAAATATGTTGATGATGAAAAGGTTGGCTTCGGAAGAATCCTGGCGGCGTATTTTGGTCACTATGACAAAGATCTATATGCTTTCCACTTTGACAAGGAAAACGGTGAATACTTTGATGAAAATGGTAAAAGCCTGAAGAGAAAATTTCTCAAGTCGCCGTTGAGCTATAGCCGTATTAGTTCCGGCTTTTCGAACAGCAGGCTTCATCCTATCCTCAAGGTGCGCAGACCTCATCACGGTGTGGATTACGCAGCACCGAGAGGCACTCCGGTACATACAGTAGCCGACGGTACCGTTGTATATGCCGGATACAGCGGCGGCGCTGGCAGAATGGTCAAAATCAGGCATAACGGCACTTCATTTTTAACAAAATATTTACATCTTAGCAGATTTGCAAAGGGTATTCGAAGCGGTGCCCGTGTAAACCAAGGACAGACGATAGGCTATGTCGGCAGCACGGGACTTTCCACAGGACCTCATTTGGATTTCAGAGTATATCGCAGCGGCAGCCCGATAAATCCCCTTAAACTTGATCCGCCGCCACTTGAACCCGTCAAAGCAAAATATAAGGAAGAATACGAGGCTCATGTCGGAAAATGGCGTGCAAAGCTGGATAGTATAAATATACCCGCAGTGTAGGAATAATATTGCGAATAACACAGATGAAGCTGTCTCTTAAGCAGGAATATCAGATCACACTTCGACTCCGCTCAGTGCGAGACGCCTCTGTCATCATGAGCAAATTCGAAGTTTGACTGCTTTTTATTATTTATCGGACAGCCTAATCTGAAGCATAATCCATTAATATTTATGTATTTACAGCGTTAACCATTATTCTTTAATAGTTAACTTTTTCCAAAATGAACGAATTCTATAAAAGTAAAATCCTTTTAAAATAATTCAGTAGAAATATATGTTAGAGTACAGACAGGATCCTTTAACCAAAGAATGGGTAATAATTTCGACAGAACGCGGCACTCGACCGAGCGATTTTACATTCCCCGATGAACCGAAGACCGATCCGGCGAAATGTCCCTTCTGTCCGGGAAATGAAGATATGACGCCGGATACAATCCTATCAAAAGAAAAAAATGGTAAATGGCAGCTCAGGGTAGTTCCCAACAAATTTGCGGTAGTGAAGCCCGAAAATGATGTCGGCAGGATTGTCGAAGGCTTGAACAGGAAAATTCCCGGCTATGGCTTCCATGAAGTCGTCATCGAGACACGGGATCACAGCCGACATCCCGCGCTGATGACAGTAGCCGAAGTTACGGACATCGTCGAAGTTTACCACAAACGCTACAACCAATTGCTGAAAGAACCGGGGATAGAGCTGGTGACGGTTTTCAGGAATCACGGCAGGTCTGCGGGGACATCTCTGGTGCATCCCCACTCGCAGATAGTAGCCACGCCTATTATTCCTTACTACCTAAGGCATAAAATCCTGCAAACAATGAACTATTACGATGACACGGGACACTGCATTTTCTGCGACCTCATCCGGCAGGAAAGGGAATTGAAGGAACGTATAATCTATGAGAATGACGAATTCGTGGTATTTGCATCATTTGCGGCGAAGCGACCTTATGAGTTACTCATTATCCCGAAGCGCCACAAAGCCAGCTTCGGCAAGACCAACCGGCAGGAAAGGCAGTCACTTGGCAGAGTCCTGCGCGACACTCTTAAGAGAATGTATCTCGCTCTGAAAAATCCCGATTATAATCTCATCATCCATTCAGCGCCATACCAAGAAGACCCGGCAGACTATTATCACTGGCGGATAAGGGTGGTGCCCCGTTTATCCAAGGAAGCAGGTTTTGAGATGGGATCAGGTATTTTCGTTAATACTACAAGTCCCGAGCAGAGTGCTGAGGACCTAAGAAGAGTAGAGATAGATTGATTTTTACCGCGGCACTCGCCACGAAACACCAAAATTAAAGAAACTATCCGCCGCAGCGCCGCTTATGCCAACACCGGCGGAAGCATCAAGCTGCAGATTATCCAGCAATAGAAATGTGATTCCTGCATCGAACTTATGCTGCGGAAAATGCTGCGAGGGCAGATCGCCGTAAAATTCTACGAATGCGCCTGCCATGTCAAATACGGAAAATCCGGCAGCCACAGAGTAGAAACCGGTAAACTCGTCGAAATCGTCATTCACTGCACCGCCGAGATTATAGCCTAAAGATAGAAATTCAGTTATGGTATTCGATGCGGCAAATCGGAAATCCACTATGGAATAATCGGGACGGAATTCCTCTGCGCCGGAATATGGCAGCTTGAAATGGAAAAGGAAAGCAGTTTCTGGCATCAGCCCTTCTTCTTCGGATATTTCCGCTTTCAATCCAAAGAAAAACGGAGCCATACCTTCGATTATCTCTTCTTTTCTATCTTCGGTGAATTCGGTGATATTCCTGGTATATTCCCCGCCGAGACGAAGCTCGAAACCATCGAGAATTCCATAGCGGAAAAGCGTCGCAGCTATAGCAAAATTCTTAAATTCAACATCGTTGGCTTTATCTGTTTCCTTAACAAAGCCTGTTTCAATCTGTAGATGATTCTTTGGCACTACCGATGATGATTCGGTCTGGTCTGGTCGGTCGGTGACGAGGTCGGGCGGCTCGGTCGACTTTTGGGCGAAAACTGAGTAGGAAATAAAAATGAGTAATATTAATGTATGTTTGTGCATGAAGCTAAACTCCTTATGAATTATAATTTTAAATATTATTAGCAGTCAGGAATAATCTTAGAATTATTTAAAAACTTATTCTTATATTTAAAATCCTGCGAAGTATCTACATCGACAAGATCATTTTTAATTAAATGTGCATTTATTAAAGTTCTGTTTTTCAAATATAAATAGCAATACAAGTTATTCTGTTCATCATATTTTTGATTATCATATTTCAAGAATACTTTTTCCCCTCTTACTTTTTTCTCTAAAAAGTTAATAGCTTCTTCTCTGATGTTTTCTTTCGTCTTAACGCCGATTAATTTTATTGGTAAGCCGTTGTTTAAAATTAACTTATCAGGAGAAATTATGTCTTTTACTGTATAATATTCTTCTCTTTGATAATTTTTATCATCAATTTTAGAGCCAAACTTCAAAGATTTAGGATCTATTTTATTATTGAATTTCTTTGGATCATTGAACTTATATGGTAATGAATTTATTCGAGAATTAAAATCAAATCTTTTATTTCCTTGTTCATTAAATTCAAACTCAGCAGCGCTAAATATTGAGTTCGAGTTAATATCAAGTTTTTCCTTGATAAATTTCAAATAATCAGGGTTAATCTCATAGCCTATTGAGTTCCTATCAAGATTTTTAGCAGCTAAAGATGTAGTGCCGCTGCCGAGAAACGGATCGAGAACCGTATCGCCGGCAAAAGAAAACATCTTGATAAGTCGTGCCGGCAACTCTTCAGGGAACATAGCTAGATGATCTTCCTGCTTTACACCGCTAAAATTCCAATGACCTGAAAAATACTCATTCCATTCATCCTTGGTCATTTTTGATTTTTCTTTGATCTCATGGCTTACTTTTGGAGGTTTGCCCGGCTTTTTGAATAATAATATAAATTCATAATCTATTTTTAATATTCCATTTCTCGGATAAGGAAAAGAACCCATAACCGCAGCGCCTCCGGTCGTATTCGATGTTGTAACTTTTTGCCAAATTATTGCTCCCATGTAATCAAAACCTATTGTCTCGCAAAATTTGATAATCTCTGTTCGGATAGGTATCACTTTATAGCGCCCATAATATACGGCTCTGGCAAATTGGTCTCCTATATTGATGCATAACCTGCAGCTATCTTGCAATACCCTGTGGCATTCTTGCCAGACCAGATTCAAATTATTTATGTAACTTTCATAGCTTTCGTTATATCCAATCTGGTTGGACTGTCCATAATCTTTTAATTGCCAATATGGCGGTGATGTAATAATTAGATGAACGGACTTATCTCCGACCTCATCCATACATCTGCTGTCGCCTGTAATTATTATGTGCTTCGTATTCATGTTATATTCACATTTTTTATTTAATAATCAGCTAATAATAGAATGAATATTTTAATTAATCAATATACCAATATCGCAAAATTTTTCCGAAAAACCGAACCTAATATAAAAATCCCACCTCGCTATAAAGATGGGATTTGCAGGTAATTATATTCCCAGGAATTATATTACCGGAAGTTCTTCCGGTGCGTTAGTAAGATATTTGCCGCCGTTTTTAGTGACGAAGATGTCGTCTTCCACCCTGATGCCAAATTTGCCCGGTAGATAAACGCCTGGTTCTATTGCCAGAACGCATTCGTCGGGTATTATCTGATCTGATTTTCTGAAAGTGATTATCGGTTTTTCGTGGGTTATGATACCTAAGCCGTGACCTAGAGAATGTTGGAAGTTGTCGCCGAAACCGGCTTTTTTGACTATGTCGCGTGCGACAGCGTCGAGGTGTTTGCCGTTCATTCCCGGACGCACCTGCGAGCAAGCTGCTTTCTGTGCCTGTCTCAGCATCTTGTAAATATCTTTCTGCTCTTTTGTGGCTTTGCCTATTACGAAAGTCCGGGTTATGTCCGAGCGGAAGCCATTAACCACGCAGCCAAAATCGAGCAGGATGATCTCATTTTTCTTTATTTTCTTATCGCTCGGTTGACCGTGTACCAAGGCGGCACGCGGACCGCTAACGGCTATAATGGGGAAGGCATCGCCCTCTGAGCCGTGCAGCCTGCTCTGATGAGCTATCTCGGTAGCTAATTCTTTTTCCGTCATTCCCGGCTGAATGAAATCGAGGATCTTGTTGTAAACATCTTCAGCCATTTTGCAGGCTTTTTTGATGTTTTCAAGCTCTTCAGGCGCTTTCGGGCGTGTAAATCGCTCAATCTCGTCAGGCGAGGGTTTGAACTTCACCGGACGGATCCTGTTTCTGATCTCAACTGCTTCACCGTATGGTAATGAATCCGCTTCAAAAGCAAGAGAATTTACATTTTTGAATACTTTATTTTTCTTTGCTGTTTCCCAAACATCTCGGGTTATGTGAATATGCAGATTAGGCAGTGGATAAAGCTCAGTCTTAACCTGCTCTTCGTATCTGTCATCCGTAAAGAAATGTATTGAATCCTTAAGGATAATAACAATAGCAGATGACCCTGAAAAATTAGTTATATACCT
The DNA here is from genome assembly GCA_964645005.1 of uncultured Hyphomicrobiales bacterium. Classification (GTDB taxonomy): domain Bacteria; phylum Bacteroidota; class Ignavibacteria; order Kapaibacteriales; family UBA2268; genus CAZXYS01. Next base: position 111,104 of record CAZXYS010000005.1, read on the forward strand.
GATATTCGCAATATTGGTAATGACTAATCCATCAACTCTAATGTCCTCAAGTGTAAAACGTAATTGTTCTAACCTCCGCTCTGCCATCTTGGGATAACCTTTTTTTGATGTAGTAATATCTTCCTTTTTGGTGGCAGCTTTACTTTCCGGAGCTGTTGTCTTTTTAGCAGTGGATTTTGTTGCTGTTGTCTGCTTTTTAGTTTCGGGCTGTTTTTTAGCAGTGCTCTGCTTTTTGCTGGCGGGCTGTTTTTTAGCAGTGCTCTGCTTTTTTGCCGGTGACTGCTTTTTTGTGGCAGTTTGTTTTTGGGTGGTAGACTTCTTTTTTGCAGCAGATTGCTTCTTTGAGGCTGCCGTTTTTTTGGCAGAAGCCGATTTAACAGCAGGTTTCTTTGATGCTGTAGTCTTTTTTCCCTTTGTGGTTTTGTTTGATTTGGTTGTTGCTTTTGCCATATTGATCCGCAAAAATTATTTAACAAAATAATTAGGTGATTCCTTGGTTATTTTTACATCGTGTGGATGCGACTCTTTGTAAGAAGCAGATGTGATCTGCATGAATCGAGCATTGCTTTTCATCTCGGGAATAGTCCGACAGCCGCAATATCCCATAGATGCACGCAACCCTCCGATTATCTGGAAAATAGAATCCCGGACACGCCCCTTGAACGGAACCCGTCCTTCAATACCTTCGGGAACGAGTTTGGAAATATCGCTTTCCATATCCTGGAAGTATCTATCGGAAGATCCTTCAGTCATAGCGCCCAGCGAGCCCATGCCGCGATAGATCTTGTAAGCTCTGCCTTCGTAGATTATTTTTTCTCCGGGGCTTTCCTCGTGACCGGCGAATATACTGCCAATCATAACCGTATCGGCGCCTGCAGCAATAGCTTTAGCTACGTCGCCGGTTTGCTTTATACCGCCGTCGGCTATAACCGGAATATCACGTGTTGCGGCAATTGAAGCAACGTTCATTATCGCGCTCAATTGCGGTACGCCAATTCCGGCAATTATCCGTGTTGTGCAGATCGATCCGGGACCAATACCAACCTTGAGTCCGTCCGCGCCCGCTTCTATGAGAGCTTCGGCAGCTTCGGAAGTAGCGATATTGCCCGCTATTACAGGCATATCAGGATAATTTTCCTTGATCGACTTCAATGTTCTTATAGCGCCTTTCGTGTGCCCGTGCGCAGTATCAAGGAAAATAGCATCCACAGCCATACTTTTGAGGGCTTCTACCCTTGCTATTGTATCCGGCGTTACCCCGACAGCCGCGCCTACTCTCAGGCGACCGTGCTCGTCCTTGCAGGCGTTGGGATGCTTTTTCTTCTTCTGGACGTCTTTGAAAGTTATCAATCCCTTGAGAATGTAGTCATTATCGACTACTGGCAGCTTTTCAATCCTGTATTTCTGCAGCAATTCCTCTGCATCTGCCAAGGTTGTTCCCTGAGGTACAGTGATGAGATTTTCACTGGTCATATTGTTTTTTATTGTATCCTCGGGATGGGGATTAAATCTGAGATCGCGGTTGGTAATTATTCCGATCAGTTTTTGATTTTCATCAACAATGGGGATACCGGAAATATGAAATTTTTCCATTAAATTAAGCGCATCCCGGACAGTCTTGTCAGAGGTAAGCGTTATGGGATCCTGAATCATACCGCTTTCAGAACGCTTCACGCGGTCGACATGCTCTGCCTGTCTCTTAATGGTTAAATTTTTATGAATTACACCAAGACCGCCTTCGCGCGCTATAGCCATCGCCATGTTGGCTTCGGTAACGGTATCCATTGCGGCGCTGAGCACGGGGATATTTAATTTTATGTTTTGGGTTAGCAGTGTGGTCGTATCGGCTTCTTTTGGTAAAATCTCGGAATAGTTTGGAATTAGCAGCACATCGTCGTAAGTTATACCGGCGGATATTATTTTATTTTCAACCATATTAAAACCGTATTTTGTCTTAGTTAAATAATTGGAAATAGTAACGAAATTAAAATAGAATTATTCTTTTTTACAAAATTAAATAAAAAATCAATACCAAACACAGGTTCAGTATTGATTTTTAAAATTGTGTTAATTTATATTAACAAAACTTAAGATTTCCGGCTCTGCACGGCTTTCAAGAGAAGTTTAAGCCGAGCAACCCTTTCCCTAAGATTTTCAATATCTTTTTTGCTAATAGCATTGCTCAGTTTATCCTGGGCTTTTTGCAATTCTCTTTCAGTTTCTTCAATATCCACCTCCGATGCATTCTCTGCTCTTTCGACAAGAATAGATATCTTATTATCAAGAACTTCCGTAAAACCCGTCGAAGTCGCAAAGTACTTAGGTTCTTCAGTGGAATTATCAATCTTCACGAGCCCCGGATCCAGCGCTGATACTATCGGCGCATGCCGCGGCAGCACCTGAAAAGGCGATTTGCTGCCCGGAACCGTCACGGACAAAGCATTCCCACTGTGCACTACACGCTGCGGCGTAATAATTTCAACTCTTAAAGTGCTTTCTTCTGTCATAATTTATCTGCTGTTATTAGTTACTTTTTTCCTTTGCTCTGTCAAATATTTCATCTATGGTACCAGCATAACTGAAGACCGCTTCGGGTATCTCATCGCATTCGCCGTTCAGGATAGCTTCGAAGCCTGCGATCGTGTCGTCGATCTTGACATAGCGACCTTCGTAACCTGTAAACTGCTCTGCAACAAAGAACGGCTGCGAGAAGAACTTCTGGATTTTTCGAGCCCTGTAAACAGTAAGCTTATCTTCGTCAGAAAGCTCATCCATACCGAGAATGTTTATAATATCCTGAAGGTCTTTGTATTTCTGGAGGACAAGGCGACACTGCATAGCTACATAATAGTGTTTCTCTCCGAGAATATTCGGATCCATAATCCTCGAGGTTGAATCCAGAGGATCAACGGCGGGATAGAGACCGAGTTCCGCGATCTGCCTTGAAAGCACAGTTTTCGCGTCGAGGTGAGTAAATGTATTCGCAGGCGCGGGGTCAGTCAAGTCATCAGCAGGAACATAGATAGCCTGTACGGAAGTAATCGAGCCCTTATCCGTCGAAGCAATTCTTTCCTGCAGTTCGCCAAGCTCAGTTGCGAGCGTCGGCTGATAACCAACAGCAGAAGGCATACGCCCGAGCAAAGCGGAAACCTCTGAACCAGCTTGAATGAAACGGAATATATTATCAATAAAGAGAAGCACATCGCGCTGTTCAACATCGCGGAAATATTCGGCGATAGTTAGAGCAGTCAAGCCCACTCTCGAACGTGCGCCGGGAGGCTCATTCATCTGTCCGAACACGAGTGCCGCTTTTTCGATAACGCCGGATTCGGTCATCTCGAGGTAAAGGTCATTGCCTTCGCGGGTACGTTCGCCAACACCAGCGAAAACCGAGTAACCACCGTGATGGATAGCGATATTATGGATCAATTCCTGGATAATAACCGTTTTCCCCACACCGGCGCCGCCGAAAAGACCTGTTTTGCCGCCTTTTGTAAATGGCTCGATCAGATCGATAACCTTGATACCTGTTTCGAACATTTCTTTGGTTGTGGATAGACTCTTAAATTCAGGTGATTCACGGTGTATGGATAATTTCATATCTGTTTTCATCTCTCCCTTACCGTCAATGGTTTCGCCTGTAATATTAATCAGTCTTCCCAATACTTCGGGACCTACGGGAATAGATATCGGTTCCCCGGTATCAAGCACCGGCATTCCGCGTACGAGACCATCGGTTGAGTCCATAGCCACCGAACGCACACGATCTTCGCCAAGGTGCTGCTGCACTTCGCAAATAAGAGTATCTTCTTCGCTGGTTTCGGCATGATGTCTTTTGATATGAAGAGCATTCAGAACTGCCGGTATTTCGCCATGCTGAAATTCAACGTCGACTACCGGTCCTATAACCTGAATTATTCGACCTTCGTTCATATTTTTACGTCCTTAGATTTAATAATTTATAATAAATTATATTAATTAACCAATTAATATTATTACTCTTCATCTTGAAGAGCAAAGATAACCAATAAATAAAATTTTGACAAAGTTATTTAGTACTAATCTTTTCGCTTTTTAAAATTGTATATCAAATGTTGTATTTGAAGTATTCAGATTAAAATATAATACTATTTATAAAATCATAGCAAGCGCTGAGGAAATTCTTTCAACCGGTTTAATTTTAATGGAAAATCTGCCGGACAATTTATTCGAATTTATTGCAGGAACAACTACTTCCTTAAAACCCAGCTTTTCCGCCTCGTGTATTCTACTTTCGATGTTTGATACAGGTCGTACTTCTCCGGTTAATCCTATCTCCCCTATCAAAACAATACTCTGATCTACCGGCGTCTCCCTGGCGGAACTAACTATCGCCGCCGCAACCCCCAAATCCAGGGAAGGATCATTCATATATACACCGCCGGCAAGATTTACGAAAACGTCGCTCTGACGCAAGTGAACACCTAATCTCTTTTCTAAAACTGCAAGGATCATCTGCAATCTGCGCGTGTCAAATCCATTACTGGTTCGCTGAGGAACACTGTATCCGCTTGGGGATACAAGAGCCTGGACCTCAAGAAGTATCGGGCGAGTGCCTTCTATGGCTGAAACAATCGATATACCTGAATCATCCTGGCTTCTCTTTGCGAGAAACAGTTCCGACGGATTTTCAACTTCACGTAAGCCTTTCTGGCTCATATCGAAAATGCCTATTTCATTTGTTGAGCCAAAACGATTTTTCAGTGAACGAAGAATCCTGTAAGAATATGTCTTCTCCCCTTCAAATTGCAGCACGGTATCTACCATGTGCTCGAGAATTTTCGGTCCGGCGATTACTCCTTCCTTGGTAACATGTCCGATCAAAAAAATAGGTTTGTTTGTATTTTTAGCAGTTCGAATTAGGAGAGAAGCGCATTCTCTCACCTGCATCACTGAACCGGGTGCAGCATCAACCATGTCAGAAAAAACGGACTGGATGGAATCAACTATCGCTACACCACAATCTGTGTTTTCAATAGTTGAATTTATTTGTTCAAGATTAGTTTCTGCCAGCAGAGTTAATTCAGGTGGTATTCCTTCAAGTCTTTCGGCGCGGAGTTTTATTTGCCTTACGGATTCTTCACCGGTTACAAACAAAGGATTTTGCAAGATAAGTTTCGCAGCCATCTGAAGCATGAGTGTGGATTTCCCTATGCCGGGATCTCCACCAACAAGCACAAGTGAACCGGGAACAATTCCTCCGCCCAGCACACGGTCAAGTTCTTTTATATTAGTTTTAATTCGATAATTCTCGCTGGAATCGACATCCTTGAGTTGTACAGGGTGTACTTTGCCCTTTGACGATCTTTTACGTCCGTGCGATTCGGAACTCTGCTCAATTTCCACAAAAGAATCCCATGAACCACAAGAATTGCACCTGCCCTGCCATTTAGCAGAACGGGCACCGCAGACTTTACATTCGAAAATTGTCTTCTTTTTCATAAACAGCCAAAAAATCTATAAAAGACGTTTTCCCGCTTTAAAAACGGAGATTTATCCGCTCTCCCCTGCTTCTTGTTCTGTCTCTTCTGCGCCATTACTTTGGAATAACGCAGCAATGAACTTATCCGGTTCAAATACTTGCAGATCATCAATTTTTTCACCGACGCCAATATACCTTACAGGTAGTTCAAGTTCCGCAGCGATCGGAATAACAACTCCGCCTTTTGCGGTGCCATCGAGTTTCGTTAGAACTATCCCGGTTATGTTCGCCACCTTTGAAAATTCCTTTGCCTGCTGTATTGCATTTTGTCCTGTGGTCGCGTCAAGAATGAGGAAGACTTCGTCAGGTCCTTCAGGTTTATGTTTTTGGATAACACGCGTCATTTTATTCAATTCAACCATTAAATGCTGCTTGTTATGAAGTCTGCCTGCGGTATCAACTATAACAACCTCGTATCCCTTTGATTTGGCTGAATTCATTGAGTCATAAACTACAGCTCCCGGATCAGAACCCCGTTTCTGCTGAATTATACCTACACCTGCGCGCTCTGCCCAAATCTCGAGCTGTTCATTAGCGGCTGCGCGGTATGTATCAGCAGCAGCAATCATTACTTCCTTACCTGCCTGCTTGTAATTATATGCTAGTTTGCCAATAGTTGTGGTTTTACCCGTACCATTAACACCGATAACCAGTATAGTATGAGGTTTATTATTTTCATCGACGGAATATGTCTTGTCATTTACCGCAGATGGAGATTTGATCAGCATCTTCTCTATCTCTTCCTGAAGCATGACATATACATCTTCAGCATTTTCATGCCTTTCCTTTTTCACCCTCTCTCTGACAGAGTCAATTATACTTTCTGTACTTGTTACCCCAATATCAGCAGAAAGGAGAATGTCCTCAATTTCCTCAAGTAGTTCCTCATCGATCTTCCTGCCGGCACCGAGAACCAATTTAATGCTATCAACAAAATTATTTCGGGTTTTTTCGAGTCCGTCTTTTAACTTATCAAAACCAATAGCTTCGCTCGTTGTCTTGACGGCGTCACCTACGGATTTCTTGAATTTGTCAAATAATCCCATTTTTAACAACCAATTAATTATTAAATTTTAATCTAATTTACGGAAATATTATCGAAATCCTGAGAGATTTATTTGAAAATATAACTAACTATGTTCTTATAATATCATTTTGACTATACACCTAAATCCGGATTGTATTTTTAATTAAAACATAAAGCCCAAATTGGCATATATAATTAGACCGTCTATACCTTTCATTAAGTAAAGGCAGCCTAAATACTCCGGGCGAATTGCCGATGCCCATATCCCGCCGCCATAGCCATTATACCAGCGCTCGGACTTCTCCCCGTCGACAAATACCCTTCCAATGTCGCCAGCGCCCATAATTCCTAATTTTCCCGGAACAATGATATTAAAATTAAAAAGTTTAATTCTGGCTTCGATATTAGCGGCAGCTTTCGCATCTCCTGAAAGACGATTCGTCAGTGCACCTCTCAGGTCTTCATATCCGCCGAGAAATGCGGATTCGAAAAAGGGATGTCCGCCAAACACCCATTTAAACTGAAAGCGGGAAGCCAATGTTATTTCCGTTAACATCTCCCAGGTCCAATATTTTCTCATTTCTGTTCCAAATTTCCCGAAATGGGATTCATTATTGCCTAACGCTATAAAGTATGAACCGTACAAATCAATCATATATCCGCCGGTAGGATTGTAACTATTGTCTCTGGTATCGAATTTTAGATCAAGTTCCGCATCAAATAAAAACAATTCACCTGTGTTTGCAGGTCGATAGTTAGTATCGGCAATATATGTATTATTGATCAAATCCGTATTCACTCTCTTGGCTGCGGTCCCGGCAGTCAATTGGAAATTATCGGAAATTTGCCACCTGTATAATAGACTTGCGCGTATGATGGATTGTTCGATACTGTAATAATCCTTATTATCAGTACTTGTAGGCAAGTCTACCTCATTGCCGGTTCCGAAATACCAGAGCATATCGACAGTAGAGCCATACAGGTCAAATAGTAAACTATTTGGGGAATATCTTTCGCGCAAATGCAGTCCGTACTTTGCCCGAAAGCCATTAAAAAGAAAAGAATAACTCCCCATCAAATTCATTTTCCAAAGATATGGCGCATAGCGGAATCCGTATTTTGTTAAACCAGGACCTGCCCCCAGATATAAGCCGTCTTCGGTGCTGAATGTACCTGTAAAATCAGCTTTCCATTTGTATCCCCAATCTCGAACCGGTTTCTCGAATTTAAGAGTTTCATCTTCCGGTTCAGGATAATAAGTATCATCATACAAGCTTGAAACTTCCCCTTTAAAAATAGTACTGCTTCCGTGATCGTAAAAAAAGTGCCGCTTTTTATATATTTGATAATATGGAAAAACGCCTAAGAAACTCCCCTGCAGCTTGGAATTATCTACAAACTTATCTTCCCCTTGCCCGCCAATGATATGGATGTCAATCTCCGAATCTTTGTTTCCCTTCACCGTTATCTCATCCCGATCATCAAACATGTAAATTCTCAATTCCTTTGTATATTTATCATCATAAATCCTGTGGAAGTACGGCTTATCATCTTTCCCACCTCCATCAAGACTGAAAATGCTTACTGCCGCACTGTCAATGCTAAATCTGTCAATTATAAGTTTATCCCTGTTATTGCTCGCGAAAACGTCTACGTATCCGAAAAGAAGATTATAATATTTTTCGGCAGCCCTCTTGAGCTTGTTTCTTCGTGAGAAAATAACATTTCTCTGCCAATTTCTATCCTCTTCCGGTACTCCACTGGGAAACAGACTCAAAGCATACTCAATAACCGAATCGGAGATACTCTCGTAAACATAATTTGTCAAAGAATCCCATTTCCTTTTGGTTATTGAATTGAGAAAACTCCTGTCAAGATGTCTACCAGACCATGTTAGCTTCTTTATCCTGTAGTAATATGGTGTACAGCTTACAACTTCAGGTACTATTTTAGTTGCTGCCCATGGTACTAATCCGTCGAACCGGCAAAATGCCTGATCGCGGTTCAGGGCTATCGGCTCAAAGGATCTTTCCTGTCCCAAATCGTATTCAGCCCAGAGCCATTGCTCAGAGTGTCTGTCCCAATCGCCGAGATAGATATCCAAAAGACGGGCTTTCAAATACTCTTTATCATCAACATCATAATTTACATTCTTTAACAATTTTCTATATAACTCGTTGGTCGAAAAAATACTGTCAGCTCCGGCAATGCTCACATCGCTCTCCCGATTATCGGGATAAAACTCTATAGTACCAATCTCACCGGAAAATTCTCCCCTGTATTCTCCAAGCAGAGGCGAATCTTTCAAATAGCACAATTCCGCATTAGTCTTGATAACATCCACAGCATTTATAAGCGGCGAAGCAAGTCTTACTGCCAGAGGATTAGTTGTACTGAACAATTCCTCGATAACATCTTCAACAAGAAAAACATATAATTCATCCGGCAGAAATCTTGTTTTCGTTTTTCTGAGTTTTCTAAACCTGTAAGCCATGCCCGAATAATCATAAAGATACAAGGAATTTGCCTTCACACTGCCTTTACTGACCGGCTTTAGCCCGCCGGCAAAACTAATTGGATCGAGCACAGGCACTTTTATCGGAGAGGTCCAAACATCCCGCCATGTATCACCAAAAAGAAATCTGTGAAAAGTCCCTGCTTCATATTTTGCTGCCGGTGTTATTGTAATAGAATCTTGTCCAATAGAAGGCAGCTCTTGAGCATTAAGACTTAATGCGCAAATTACGGTTGATACAATGATCAGGTAAATTGATTTCGTGTGAATTTGAGAAATCAACATGAGTCAAAAGTTTAAATTGCCGGAATTGCTAAAGAACTGCTGTTTATAAACAAAGCTCTTCAGCATTATTTAACTATACAAAAATATAATAATAAATTTAAATTTTTCATTCGAAAATGTAATAAGGTCTGCAAAAGCCTCTTTCTCTGGCATACCTTATGAAGTGGTTATATTCCTCTGAAGTTATCCTTCTGTTCAGTAAAGGAAATTCCGGCGCTTTATACGCAGGACGGTACTGTTCCATCAAATTGAGATATGTATCCGTCCCGATTTTATCAGCTAAGAAATCTATTATCTGCTTAGTATCCGACTGATCTTCAGGCAGTATCAAATGCCTTATCAGCAAGCCTCTAACGGCGGTTTCATTTTCCACGAGAAGATCTCCCACCTGCCTGTGCATCTCGATAACAGCCTCCGAGGCAATCTCGAAATAATTTTCTGCCTCGGTATATTTCTTCGATTTTTCCGGATCGACGAATTTAAGGTCCGGCATATAGATATCTACCAGCCCTTCCCAGTATTTCAGCGTATCGACCTTATCGTATCCGCTTGAATTATAGACGATCGGGATCTTGAGTCCATTATCCTTAGCTTTCAAAACAGCTTTTATCAACTGTGGCGAAAAGTGCGTGGGCGTTACAAAATTTATATTCGAAACGCCTGAATCCTGCAAATTCAACATTATTTCGGCAAGCCTGTAATGATCAATATCTCTGCCAACCCGCTCATGACTTATATCGCAATTCTGGCAAAATTTACACAACAAATTACATCCGCTAAGAAAAATAGTTCCTGAAGCCGTCAGCCCGACAATTTCCGGCTCTTCCCCATAGTGCGGACCGTAGGACGCTATCCTGACCTTGCTGCCCATACCGCATGTACCATCGGTATTTTCAAATCTGTTTATCTGGCAATCCTGAGGGCAAATATCGCAATTTGACAGACGATTATAAAGCTCTTGAATATCAGGCATTTCACTGAATTACAAATTGAACAATTATACTTGTTTTATTGTCATTGCGAGCGAAGTTGAGCGAAGCAAAATCCCGCTTAAGCGGGTCGAAGCAATCTCTTTCTCGATGGATTGCTTCGTCACTGCGTTCCTCGCAATGACTCATTTCTCTATAAAAATCAAACAAATCCATTTGTCTTAAAATACTCAATCACATCTTCCCAGGAATGTGCGTCCGCATCTGCCATTGTTTCCGTATCACCACTGACAGCGAGCACAGAACTCGGATCGCCGCGAAAGCGAATAGCCTTCATGCCGAGCTGCCTGGCACCTGCGATATCGGTAGTCTCAATATCGCCGATATGCAGGGCTTCTTCGGGTTCGCAGCCTATTTCATCCAAAATTACACGGAATGCTTTTTCATTCGGCTTAGCGACGCCGGTTTCATCACTGAAGCTGAATATTGAAAAATACTGCACTATATCCTCAGCAGCCATAATTTCCTTTAAAATACTACCCGGCGTAAAGCCCGTATCGGAGACAATACCAAGAGTGAATTTCTGCGAAAGGAATTTAATTGCATCTACAGCGCCGTCAATGATTTTAGGCGGATACTTTAACAGACAGGTAGAAAATTCTTCTACGATTGAATTAACAGTGTCTTCATTTTCAGGCAGCTTCAGATGGTGCCAGAAAAAACCTATGGTTTCCTGCGGCGAAGGCGTCCTCTGCTCGTTTTTCCATACTCTGTCAAAATACATCCAGCAGGCGCGCACAGCTTCATCGAGTTCATCTCTTTTGACCATAACACCGAGTTTATCAATCTCTCTGATAAGCGCACGCTGCCGGTAGGCGTTTCTATTATGCCCGTTACTGGAATCGAACAAAGTATTCCAAAAGTCTATAGTTACCGCTTTTATTATCATCTACCGCGTTTGTTTATTATTTAATGACATTTAAGATAAATAAATTTTCAACGAAAACCAATTTTTTTAATTAATTCATGTTATAATATCATTGCTGCGTATGCAGGAATCTATTCCTCATCTAAAAAATATTTGATAATCATGAAACAATTTCATTATTTTTATCGTTAACAATATTATTAACGATGTTAATAATAAGAACAATATGAACAATAAACAAAATAAAAGCAAAGAATTATACAACAAAGTAGAAAACTATCTTGTCGACGAAGTAGGCAATTATGTTGAGTTTGTCGGCGGGAAAGCTTTGTTGGGCAGGATATTCGGCTTACTGATGATTCAGGGCGATCCGATTTCCCTCAAAGATATATCAAGAAAGCTGAACGTATCAAAGCCCGCTGTCAGCAATACTTTGAACATCGGATTACAGGCGGAACTTTTCAAGAAAGTATACAATCCCGATTATCCGAGAGAAGGATTCTACAAAGTAGGTGTTGATTTTCTCGAAATGATGATAGACCCCGGATTAAAAAAGCTGTCACTTTTAAGGGATAAAATATCCGAAGCTCTTAAGATCATGGAAGAATCTGACATAGACATCGAATCAGATGAAAATATCAAGAGTATTTACGAGCGCACGAAATATCTCTGCGAAGCTTTTGAAATCCTGCTCGACGAGTACAACAAATTCGGGGACAGAATAAAGGAAAGACTGAAACAGCTAAAAACTTGATTCGTAGCAAAATATGAACATTCATCATAAAAAAGGGTACATACCATGTCAAAATTATTGATTTTGATACTATTTCTCTCACCAATAGCACTGCAAGCCCAGACAGCGGCGGAAATCATAGAAAGCGCCGAAGACCAGGTAAAAGGCAAAACAAGCAAGGGCACATTCATTATGCGAGTCGTAACGCCCGAATTCACACGCGAATTGACAATGAACGCCTGGTGGAAAGGCAATGAAAAAGCCCTTATAGAGATCACTGCCCCGCCAAAAGAAAAGGGCAACAAAACCCTGAAGATCGGCAATGAAATGTGGAACTATCTCAAGAATACCGACAGAGTCATCAAAATCCCACCTTCCATGATGCTGCAATCATGGATGGGTTCCGATCTTACCAACGACGACATTGTCCGCGAATCAAAGCTCACGGATGATTATAGCACGAGGATAATGTTCGAAGAGAAAATCGCAGGCGATTCCTGCTGGAAGATAGAACTAACACCCAAACCGGACGTCCCTGTAGTTTGGGGAAAAATTTACTACTGGGTCAGAAAGCAGGATACTTTGCCGGCATTGGTACAGTATTACGACGAAAGCGGCGATAAACACCGAACCATGAAATTCTACGATTACCAGATGATGTCCGGCAGGAAGATCCCCAAAAAATGGAAGATCATAGATAACAAAAAGGAAGGTCATTACACGTTATTTATTTACGAAGATGTGGAATTCAACATTAGAATTCCCGACAGAATATTTACGAGAAGGCAGTTAGAGAGATAATGCGGATGTGGCTGGAACATAAGTATGTGAATGTCATTCCTGCGAATGTCTTTAGATCCTGCTTCAGCAGGGCAGGAATCTTCAACTCTTTCCAACGCTCTAACTTTGGAAAGAAATACGGGACGCTACAGCGTCTATCAATCGAAACTGAACAATAAACCAAAAACAAATAACATCATGAACCTGATCTTAAAACTTGCATGGCGAAATATCTGGCGAAACTGGCGGCGGTCACTCATAACCATCTTAGCCGTTTTTTTTGCGGTATTCCTATCGGTGGTGATGCGCGCAATGCAGCTCGGCACTTACGACGCTAACATTAAAACCGCTGTCAGAATATTCACAGGATATATGCAAATCCAGCACGAGGGCTACAAAGACAATCCTTCCTTACTAAAAAGCTTTAAATTAAATAAAAATCTTAAAACAGCTATTGATAAAAATGAGCATATCCAGGGCTGCGCGCCGAGAGTCGAAAGCCAGGGACTCATTAGCTATCATGAAAATTCCCTCGGTGCAATGATAATCGGCATTGATAAAGATAAAGAGAAAAAAGTAACAACAATCCAGGATAAAATACACGAGGGCAGAAATTTCAAAGAAGGTGCCATAGATGAAATTGTAGTCGGATATAAAATGCTGGAAAACCTCGAAGCTGAAATCGGGGATACAGTCGTTATGATGGCTCAGTGTTTTGACAGGTCGATGGGAAACAGGCTTTACAAAGTCGTCGGGACAATGAAAATGGGCGCTGAAGAATTCGACGGCATGGCTTGCTTCATGGACATCAAAGCAGCTTCGGAACTGCTCGCCATGGGCAATAGATTGACCTCAGTTGCCTTATCTCTCGAAAAAGTAGATGACATTCCGCAGGTCAAACAATACCTGAAGAACAAAATTGAAAATCCTGATTTAACTATTCTCGATTGGGAAGAGTTAATGCCCGATTTCAAGCAATCAATCCAACTCGATAACATAAGCGGCATTCTAATGCTGATAATGCTTGTAATAATAGTATCTTTCGGAATTTTGAACACAATGGTAATGTCAATAACAGAAAGATACAATGAATTTGGCGTTATGCTGGCTCTCGGAACAGAGAACAGCCGCCTTGTCACAATCGTATTTTTCGAGCTTATATTTATCACAATTTTAGGAATAATTTTCGGGAACATTTTCGCTGCCGGCGTAAACTATTATCTTGTATTAAATCCAATAGTGCTGGGCGGCAAATTGGGGGGCATGATGGAAGAATTCGGCTTTATTCCCGCTATGCATTCAACAATGGATATAGCTATATTTCTCAGGACTTCCATCGGCGTGTTTGCAATTGCTATGCTGGTGTATTTTTACCCGGCATATAAGCTCTTCAAACTCGAACCATTGAAGGGCATTCGCTTTACTTGATCTTTTAATTAATTATAAACTATAACTAAGAGTTAAGAATGTTATTTAAGATAGCCTGGCGAAATTTATGGCGAAATAAACGAAGGTCGTTGATAGTACTGACTTCGCTCGTTGTAGGCGTCGCTGTGCTTATAATCAGCGACAGCGTTATGCAGGGAATGATCTACCAGATGCTGCACAATAATATCAGCCGCCACGTTTCGCATATTCAGATCCACAAAAAGGGCTGCCATGACAACAAGATAATTCAGAATAACATTCCCAATCCCGAAGAAGTGGAAAAAGTATTGAAGAATTCCGAATTTGTCGAGCATTACGGCAAACGCCTTATTACATTCGGTTTGATCAGAAGCGCCGCGGGCTCTTCCGGCGGAGCTATCGTCGGCGTGGAACCGGGAAAGGAAAAGAAAATCACTGACATAGCGGCATCTATAGTGGATGGGAACTATATCGAGTCTGAAAAAGGCGGGATCGTAATCGGTAAAAAAATGGCGGAAAGGCTGGAAGTCGGCGTCGGCGACAAGATCGTAGCCGTTGCGGCGGGGTTGGACAGCACCGTAAGTTATGAGCTTTTCAGGGTAACGGGTATTTTCAGCACATCCAGCGCAGCATTCGAGCGCTCGCACGTATTCGTCCCAATAAATGCTTTATCGGACATGCTCTCGATGAACGGCAGGGTTTCCGAGTTCGCGATGGTCACTACAGATCAAAGAAATACTCTTGAATTTAAGGAAATACTAAAGGATAAACTCGGCGATTATTACGAAGTTCTTGCATATCAGGATATAATTCCTCTTATCGTCGCTTATGTAAGCAGTTACAAGCAATTCATAATAGTATTTTATGTGATAATCGGCATAGCTGTGATTTTCGGCGTGATAAACACGATGCTGATGTCGGTCTTTGAGCGAATACAGGAGTTCGGCGTGCTCATGTCCATCGGCATGAAGAATAACAAAATCTTTGTAATGATCTTGCAGGAAGCTCTGGCTCTCGGTATCATTGGGACAATTTTCGGATTTATTGTTGGACTTGGCGTCTTTTATTATCTCAATTACGCAGGTATAAATCTTGCCGCATTTTCGGAGAGTTTATCTTCCTTTGGTGTTAGTAATGTTATTTATCCTGTGTTATCCGTTGATTTAGTAATAAATTCAATTTTGATCATGCCCATAATGACTGTCATCGGCTCACTATATCCGGCTATAAAGACTGTCAGATTGCAGCCTACGGACGCAATGAGATATGTTTAAAAAATAATAAATTGAAGAATAAAATGGAAATTGTAAAAGTAGAGAACGTAGAAAAAACCTATTCCGATCACGGGGCAGCCGTACATGCGCTGCGAGGCGTGGATTTTACTGTCAATGAAGGGCAATACGTCGTGATCGCCGGTCCGTCCGGTTCGGGAAAAACAACCCTGCTTAATGTAGTCGGTTCGCTGGATACCCCAAGCAAGGGAAAGGTGTATTTTCAGGGCGAAGACCTCAGCGGCAAGAAACGCAATGAGCTTGCAAAGCTGCGACTTGATAATATTGGCTTCATCTTTCAGGCATATAACCTTATCCCGGTGTTGACTTCTCTCGAGAATATCGAATTCTCGATGATGCTTCGAGGCATCCCCGAGAAACAGCGATACGACAAAGCCATGGAAGTAATGAAATACCTCGAGATAGACGAACTCGCCCAAAAGAAACCGAACCAGATCAGCGGCGGACAGCAGCAGCGTGTGGCTGTAGCGCGGGCTGTTGTCAATGATCCGGCGGTCGTTCTCGCCGATGAGCCAACGGCAAACCTCGACTCAAAAACCGGCGCCAAACTTCTCGACATGATGGAAAGAATGAATGAAGAACGGAAAATCACTTTCGTCTTTTCATCGCATGATCCGCAGGTAATAGAGCGCGCAAAGCGCCTGCTAATGCTTCGCGACGGCGTAATTGAAGAAGACAAATTTCAGGAACAGAGGGATAATTGACATGTTCGTCAGATGTGGGTGTCTCATAGGATGAAAATCGTGCCACACTTCGATTCCGCTAAAGGTGACAAAAACATTAGTCATTGCATTGCGATAAATGCGAGGTAATATCTACCGTCCTCTCCCCTATTACCTCCGCAGAGCCTTCGAGAATAACGGATCCTATATTTTCGGGTTTACCCTTGATACTTACCATTAGCTGGCTGCCGCTCGGTGGTATTATGGTAATGGGGAAATTTAATTTTCCTTTTAATGCAATTGACAGAGCAGTGGATATAGCACCAGTACCACAGGCACCTGTAAAAGCTTCTACGCCGCGTTCGTAAGTTATTAGTTCCACTTCTTTGTTATCTTTTATTTCATAAAAATTGACGTTTACACCCTTCGGGGAAAATCTATCCATATTTCTAATTTTTTGTCCTAATTCGGTTAACTCAAATTCAGTAAATTCGTGGTATGGCTGCTCTAAATCATTAACATCAATAACAATATGGTCGGAATTAACATCAACGTAATCTGCTGGTATATTTTTATTATTTAACTTTAATTCCAGTCCTGAATCAATTTTTACAGGGGGGGGGAATTCAATTTTGATGGATTTCTCGGCAAATTCTCCTTTATAGATATTCCCTGACATGCTGAAATTAACAGGAAAATCTTTTTTATGATCTATATATCCGGCAATCTCGGCAAATTTGAAAGCGCACCTGGCACCATTGCCGCACATCATGCCACTGGTACCATCGGGATTGAAATAGAGAGTTTCGAACGAATGCCCATCCTTTGAATTATTCAAAATCAATAAACCTTCTGTTGCGAGTGGGGAATCTCCCTGTGCGCTGCAAAGCGTTTGAGCTAATTCGGACAGGTTTTTTTCATCAAGCTCATATTCACGGTTGTCAATCACCGTAAAAAGATTTCCAGCACCGGACATATAAGTTAAGTTCAGTTTCATAAATATTACTTATTAACTGTTAATATTATTCAATATTTTTAAGAACTCCTGATGTAAAATTCCGTTCGTTGCAAGGATAGTGTCACTGTCAATTTCAAATTTATTAGCATCATAATCTGTAACCGTTCCGCCTGCTTCTTCTACGATCAAATAGCCGGCAGCTACATCCCAGGGATGAAGATAAACTTCCCAGAATACATCAAATATGCCGGCAGCTACATAGCATAGATCTAATGCTGCGGATCCAAGCCTTCTGACAGGAATTCCTCTGCCGACCATTTTAGAAAAAATATCAATGCTATAATAGGGATTTTCATTGATATTATAAGGAAATCCCGTTACAACAAATGCCGACTTAAGATCATTATTATCGCTGACTTTAATAGGTTTATCATTTCTGAAAGCACCATTTCCTTTTACTGCTGTGAACATTTCTTTTAAGATAGGATTATACACTGCACCTGCAAGAATTTCGCCTTTATATTCGGCGGCTGCACTTACACTGAAAATTGGCAGATTATGCGCAAAATTCACTGTACCATCCAATGGATCAATTACCCAGCGTATTTTGCCGCCTGAATCTTTTCCCGTATAACCACTTTCCTCTGCAAGTATAATATGATCGGGAAATTCTTTAAGTATATGATCTATTATAGCTTTTTCAGCGCGATGGTCATATTCGGTAACAAGGTTGTTCCTTCCTTCTTTGCTGTCAATTTCGAAATTGGTGCCGAAACCTTCTCTAAGTATATTCCCAGCTTTAAGTGCCGCATCCTTAGCGCATTTGACTAAATTATCCTGCATTTCATAATGTTTTAGTTTAACATAATTTTGGTTTTATAGTCGATTTAGTTCGCTGTTCATTATAAAAGTTGTACTTTGTTGAAATCAATTACGCAATAAGAACAAAATACAGCTTTTGAGAAATTTATAGCTTACCAAATTGGAGAGTGTCTGTTAAAACACGCTAAATCAATATTAATCAAAAAACTATGACTCTTAAATACCGCACTGACAATTGATAGAGATTGCTTCGCTTCGCCCGCAATAAAGTAACATCAACGTTCTCACATAGGCTGGGAATTTGCGAAGCAGTAAGCCCAAAAAATATTTAGAGTTTTACCCTATAAACTTTTTGTGAAAGTGACTATATTTTTTCCATTTTTACGTTCATAGTGGAAATCATCCATCATTTCTTTGACGAGATGGATCCCTAAACCTCCGACTTCTCTTTCACAAAGCGGCGCTTCAAGATCCGGAGAAGGATATACCAACGGATTGAATTCATCACCATCATCTTCGACGGTTACCCTGACATTGTCGATATTATTCTCCACTTTAATATTGATATCATGAATTTCATCATCACTATAAGCATAGAAAATTATATTTGATACTATTTCTTCGAGACAGAGATCCAGCCTGAAAAAAATATCAGGCGGGATCTCCAGATCGGATGTAATTTGCTCAAGCCAGCTATGAAGCCTGCTAAGTTCAGTGCGCTCGCTTTTTAGAGTTATGGTTTCCGTCTCTGTCATTAATTGAAATAATTATTGTTTACTTTTACATAAAGCATTATTTTGTAATTAAAGACATTGATTTCAGAAAATTTATTTTTAATAATCATAAACAAAAATAATGAAAAATCCAGTAATACCCATATTGTTTATCATATTGTTTGTTTTCTCCTGCAGTGAAAATAAAGAATCAGAGAAAAAATCCACTAAAGAAACCGCAGCTAAAGAAGATTTTACAACAGGTAAAATCATCGAAAATATTAAATGTAAGAATGATCCATCGCTCAGTTATGATCTGTATTTACCTGATGAATACACTTCTGAAGAAAAATACCCTGTTATATATTTATTCGATCCGAGAGGGTTAGGAATTCTGCCTGTTCGGGCTTTCAAAGCGTCCGCTGAGAAATTCAATTATATACTTGCCGGCTCAAATGATATGAAAAATAAATTAAATTGGGATCAAATAAGCCGAATAGCAAGCCTGCTCTTTGATGACACGAATACGAGGCTGTCAATCGATGAGAGGAAAGTATACATAGCTGGCTTTTCAGGCGGAGCAAGAGCCGGTACCTCAATTGCTGCCAGGCTTGGAGGGATAAATACTGTTATTGGTATGAGTGCAGGTTTTTCCAAGAATCCGATAAATGCTCAGCATAAATTCGATTTTATAGGAATTGCGGGGAAATATGATTTTAACTATTTGGAAATGCAACAATTAGATAATACGCTGGACGATTCCGATTATCATCATCAATTTCTGTATTTTGAAGGCGGGCATAAGTATCCGGATCAGAAAACAATTGGCGATGTTTTTATCTGGCTGGAGATCAACATGATGAAGAAAGGATTGAAGCCGGTTAATAAACAATTAATCACAGGTTTTACGATAAAACATGAAAATCTTATCAGGGAAAACAGAAAAAATAAGAAACCTATATATGAAAATTACAAGATTTACAAAAAAATGATCGGTTATTTGGATGGTATAGCTCAACTGACAGAATATAAGAGGCTTTTCGAGGAACTCAAAGATTCAAAGCATATTCAGCAGCGACTACAAGAAAAGCAAGAACTGATGCAGAAAGAATCAGACTTGCGAAATGAATTTATGGAATTATTACAGCAGGGCAAAGCGAAAGTTTTGATAGACAGCATAAAAAATATAGATTCTGAGGTTGAAAATGAGTCAGTTAAAAAAAGGACTTTGAATTACCTGAGTATGGTTAGTTATTTGCTTGCAATGAACAAAATTAGCAGTGGTGATTTTGATACAGCTAAAGAATTAATTAAAATTTACGAAATAGTCGACCCGGATAATCCCGACAGATACTTTCTTAAAGCATGTTTGGAAGCGCAAGCCCGCAACAAACAAGAATCTCTGAGTTATCTTGATGACGCTGCGGAGAATGGCTTTTTCGATTATAAAAAGCTTGAAAATGAAGAACTGCTAAATGTGATCAAAGACAAGGAAAATTATGAAAACATCCTTAATAAAGTTAAGAAAAATCTTGATAATAAATACAAATAGCACTTATCCAGGTTGTTTTCTTAATCTTCAGGATGCTCCAAATATTGATCGAGGGAAGAACCTGAGCTTTTCGGCTCGCCCAGATGAGGTGCCGCAAATTTTTCGACATATTTTCCAATAATATCGAATTCCAGATTTACTTGAATACCGGGACGAAGTTCCCTTAGCACAGTTACTTCCCAGGTGTGGGGAATAATTGTGACCATAAATTTGTTTTCTTCAACTCTTGCTGTTGTAAGGCTAACTCCATCTATAGCTATCGAACCGGCATTGACAACATATTTTGAAAACCCGGAAGGAAAACTTACCCAGACCAGCCTGTCAGTTTCCTGGTGACCAACGGAAAGTACTGTGCCGCGACAATCAACATGCCCCTGTACAAGATGACCTCCCATTCTATCTCCGAGTCTGGCTGCTCTTTCGAGATTGACTTTCTTTCCGGGACGGAAATCCTTCAGGGTGCTTTTTCTTAGAGTTTCTTCCACCGCTATGAAATCAAAAGATCTATCAGTATGAGACATAACGGTCTGGCAGACACCATTGATAGAAACCGAATCATCCACTTTGAGGTCTTCCATAATTTTCGAGGCTTCCACTGTGAATTTTTTTCCGCCGCCAACAGGATTAGCGGAACGGATATAACCAATTTCCTCAATTAAACCTGTAAACATTTTGTCCTCTGAAAGTTAGAGTTAATGTAAAATTTATTTTTTCACATCATTTATCAAACCAAGTTCTATCATCCTTCTCTCGACGTTAGCGCTTAATATCTTGACTTTGATTCTATGACCGAATCCAAATTTTTTCTTAGTCTTCCTGCCAATCAAACAGAAATTCTCTTCATCGTACTTGTAATAGTCATCGTATAGGTCTTTTATGTGAAGCAAACCTTCTCCATAGAAGTCATCTATCATAACGAACAAACCGAAATTAGTAACCCCGGAAATAGTACCGTTGCAAACCTCCCCGACTTTCTTTTCAGCCATAATCGTTGATGCCAGCTTAGTGGATTGTCTTTCGGCATCTATTGCTGTCCTTTCCCTATCCGAGGAATGCATGGCAACATCTTTGATAAGCACTTTCAGAAATTTAAGTCTGCTGTTGTCGACTTCACCATTTGAATATTCTTTAAGCAACCTGTGGATCATTAAATCAGGATAACGGCGTATCGGTGAAGTGAAATGGGTATACTCGTCAAATCCGAGCCCGTAGTGCCCGTAGTTTTTGGCTGAATAACGAGCCTTTGCCATAGCTCTGATCAGTATCTGGTGTACAAGGTATTTTTTGTTGGTATCTTCAAGTTGATCCAATATAGTATTGATATCCTTCGATGAAATATCCTGAATTTTTGTTTTTATTCCCAGACTTCGAACGAATGAAAGAGCTCTCTTCAGTTTTTCAGGGTCAGGTTCTTCGTGAATTCTATAAAGGTAGGGAAGTTTTTTCTTTCCGAATTTTTTTGTAAGAGTCTTAACATGTCCGGCGACTACCTGATTTGCAGCCAACATGCATTCCTCGACAAGTTCGGTTGAATGCGTAGCTGCTTTCAAGTATGCCTCAATCGGATACTTATTCTCATCAAGATTGAATTTAACTTCGGCAGTTTCAAATTCAATACCGCCAAGATTATATCTTCTTTTTCTTAAAATTCTGGATAATTTATGCAGTGATAGTATAAGGTCGCTTCTATTGCCTTCACCTGTATCGATTATTTCCTGGACTTCGTCATAATTGAATCTCCTTTTGCTTCGAATAACCGATTCAAAAACTTCGTAGTCTTTCAGGACACCACGGGGTGAAAATATCATTTCAACACTGAAGGCAAGCCGGTCTTCTCCGGGACGCAGGGAACAGATTTTATTAGACAGTTTTTCCGGCAGCATTGGTACTACACGATCGACAAGGTAAACACTTGTGCCGCGGGTTCTCCCTTCAATATCTATCTCCGAATTTTCCAGGACATAATGCCCTACATCAGCGATGTGTACTCCCAATTTATAATTGCCGTTTTTTAGTATCTTAAGGGATAGAGCATCATCGAAGTCTTTGGCATCCGCCGGATCAATAGTGACAATTTCTTCTTTTCGGAGGTCCCTCCTATTTTCGATTTCTTCTTTGGAAATCACTTCTTCGATTTCCTGTGCTTCATTATTAACTTTTTTAGGGAAATCCTCCGGGAGTTCAAATTCTTTAAGGACAGATTCATATTCTGTGGTTGGATCTCCAGCTTTTCCTATTACTTCGCGGACCTGTGCAATAGGACTTTTATTCTCGTCTTTCCAAGATAAAAAATTTGCCGCAGCTTTATCACCTACTTCAGCTCCATTTAGTTTTTTCTGTGGTATTAAAAAATCCACATAGTAATTTTCTTCATCAGGTACAAGAAAATAGAAGAAGCCGTCATGATGAACATTGCCTACAATCTTATGCCGGCTTCTCTCAATAATGTCGATTACTTCTCCTCGTGGTTTTTTCTTGTTATCCCGCATAGCCAAAAGCTTTACTATTACGGTATCACCGTCAAGAGCTCTGTGCAGGTGTTTTCTTTTAACAGTGACCTTTTTGAATTCTTTGGAATTAGTTTCAACTGTGCCGCGTCCGTCAATTATGTGAATAATTCCTTTAAAAGTAGAATTACCATCAATATCATTAAGTGAATATCTTCTTTTAGTGTGTTTGGTGAGCACCCCCTGATCGCAAAGATCTTTTAGATCTTTTTTTAAATTCTGGTATTCATCTGATTCAGAAGCTATACCTATTTTCTTTGATATTTCGTTCAGCTTCATGGGGCGTTTCTCTTCCCTCATAAGCCCTAAAATTTTTTCCGTTCTGTCTTCACTTTTCATACAATCTTAATTTAATTTTTTAAACGAGCCTCGTCTTTATTTGATAACTCTTCTGTTTTATTTCATTTTATGTATTTATAAGACTATTTTCCGTGATGTTAATTGCCAAGATAATTGTAAGTTAAATGAATTGTAATATTTGGAGATGAAATAAATATTGAACGCCTTATAAGTGAAGTTGATTATTATAAGAAAGATCCCGGAAGTTGCCAATCCATTTACTATATTTTACAAAAAAATGAATTATCATACTAATTTAAGAACAATTAGATTAATTCTTTTATGTTTTTCTTGCTTTTACAACAACGAAAGAACCTTCACCATATCCCTGCTTAATCGGTTCTTGTTGGTGAATATCGCCCAGATTGCCAAAAACAGTCTGTAAAAATTCAAGATCGGTGAAACCATTATTTCGGAGATATTCTATTACTTCATCCGTTGAGAAAAACTCTGCGATACGGTAAAATACGTTCTCTTCTTTATGTTTTTGGTAGAGCTTACCTATCGGACTCTCTTTATCTATGAATCCAATTACTAATCTGCCATTGCTTTTCAGAATCCTATTAACTTCCTTGATTGCTTTTTCGACATCGTCAAAAAAACATATAGTCGTAACTATCAATGCAAAATCAAAGCTATCATCGTCATAAGGCAGCTTCTCTCCCACGGCTTCCACCGCGTTGATACCTCTCTGTTCGGCTAATTCACGCATTTCAGATGAAGGTTCAACCCCATATTTAATCCCGAGTGGTTCAGCAAATTTTCCGCTGCCAACCCCAATTTCCACTCCTGCACCTTCTTTTGGGAGTAATTGTCGTACAGCCTCTACTTCTGTTAAGTAAACATATTTATTTTTATCAAACCAGTCTTCATATTCCTGGGTATAATTATCAAATGGTAAGGTTTTTGCCATGACTTGCCTGTCTAATTATTTTTATTGAAATTTATTACGAAAAAACAGAAACCGAGTTAGATTTTTCGGATGATTTTTTTAACATTTTTTTAGTGTTGCCAATCAGTTCCTCAACTGATGAAGAGGATTCCGCTCCGGAAATACCGATACTTATAGTTACAGTAAACTGCTGAGAATCAATATCCATAACTGATATGGCAACTTCCTGACGGAGACGTTCAGCCCAAATCTTAGCTTCTTGGGATTGTTTGCCTATAAGAAGAATAGCGAAAGTACCTGAATCTATTCTGCCGAAAATATCGTAGGATTTGAGAGACTTTTTAACTATATCCACTGTATGAAAAACTACCTGCTCCATCCTGCCGCTATATTTATCAGGATCCAATGCGGCATATTTATCGATTCTGAAAAGACATAGGCTTAACGGAAAGTTAAAATCAGCACTTCTTATGAATTCTTCCTGCAGCCTTAAGTAAAAAGCCTGTGGATTGAACAAGCCGGTGGAATCATCTATTAATGCGCCGGAATCCAGCATTTCAATAAAATGAATTTTCTCGATAGATGAGCCTGCTTGTTCGCAAAGTGTTTCCAACATTGAAATATCATAATCGGAAATACCTGATAAATTCCTGCCTTCTACAAACAAAGCTCCGAAATTCGAGCCGACGGTTTTTAAAGGTACCGGTACAGCGACGAAAAAGCCGCCTGCTAACCCTTGTTCATCAGGGTAAACCCTAACATTCTTACCTTCAACAGGTGCGATGAAAATTGTTTCATTACTAACGATTGAATCACCAATGATTGAATTGTCAATATCCACAGCAATTGGTTTATTATCCTTTCCATCATGTTTAATATTTGAAGAGATTATGTGCCAGCCGTGAAGTTCTTCGTCATAACAACATATGCCTGTAGTGGAATTTTCGATCAATAGTTCAGCGGTATTTACAAGAGAATCCATGATGTTTATCAATGATTCGGTTTTATCCGAAACCTGCGAACGGAAATGCCTGATAGCCTCTAAAGTTCTGGACTCCTGCACGAGGTCATATTTTTCCGTGTAGCTCATCAACAAACCTGAGATAAGTTTTGTCAGGTGCCCAAGAAAATCAACGGTAACAGAATCATAGACATCAGGAATATTTGAATCACAGCAAAGCACTCCAATAACCGATCCCTCATAAAATACGGGTATACCAATGAAAGACTGTGTACCGAGAGATTTGGAATAGTATGGAATCAGATCCATTTCAGCAGCAGGATTTATTTCCGAAAGAATTTCCGGTTTTTTGTTTATGTAAATTCTGCTTATCACATCTTTACCAATCGAATATCTTTTATTGTCGTTTAATGCCCTTTTTACATCCGTTGCGAAATAAGCCATTTTGAGTTCATTTTTATCCGGATTCACCAAAACAAAAGCGGCTGTTCTTGTATTAGACACAGAACGAATGCTCATCAAGACACGATTCATATAATATTCAAATTCTTTGCCGGAATGCCTGCCCATGCTCGGCATATCTTCCATCAGTGCCATAAGCTGGGAATCCAATGTTTTGGAAACAAAACTTTGCTGGGGTTTAGAGTGGTTTTCCGGCTTTTTCTCAGA
Source organism: uncultured Hyphomicrobiales bacterium (assembly GCA_964645005.1). Classification (GTDB taxonomy): domain Bacteria; phylum Bacteroidota; class Ignavibacteria; order Kapaibacteriales; family UBA2268; genus CAZXYS01. The sequence goes on from CAZXYS010000005.1 coordinate 136,596, forward strand.
TATCTTAGCCTCTGCTTTCAAGGGTTCGGGTTCTTTTTTCTCAAATGTCGGCTTCGATATTTCTTGACGGTTCTCTTTTTGAGTAGTATCTTCTCCTGGTTTTGCTTCTTCTTCGCTGACTTGTGGTTTGATTTCCTTTTTCTTAACGCCGCCTGCTTGTTCAACGCTTTCATCTGTAAACCTTAACTTTACTTTCTTTGTATCGCTTTTTTCCTTTTCTTTTTGTTCTTCCGCTGCTTGTTCTTTCCCTTTTTTTTCTTCCGCAGATTTCTGTTCTTCTTGCTTCTTCTCTTGAGTTGATGGTTGAGGAGCAGTTTTGGCAGATGGAGTCTCTGATTTTTGTTCTGTCTGTTTTTTCTCGGATTTTTTTATCACTCTGAAACCTTCGTCTGAGCCCATATGATCGGCAGCAGACCTAGCGGCGTGTTCCTTTGTGAGCCCTGGCTTGGTTTCAGTTGATTCCGTAGTTTTCTCTTCGATTGTTTCTTTCGTAGGAATATCACTTTTTTCTTGTTGAGGCTTTGATTTGTATTCCTTCCGATCGGTTCTTTTTTGATCTTTTTCTACAGAGGCTCCTTCTTCGGGATCGAATGTAGTATCAAAATTTTCAATAACCGATCTGGTAGCTTTTTGATCTTTTCTTTTAGTAATTCTATAATTTTTGGTTGGGGATTTGGGCATGTGCCTCATTGACACCATTTCGGAGATTCTCTGAGAAACTTGCATGAATAATGCCACTGATCCAAGAATAGAAACTGAAATTCCAATAAGTCTAACAGCCAGATCCGAAAGAAAAATAGCAATAAGCAGTCCAACCAAAATGACTATTATAGCTATGGAATCACTGGGGATGAATATTTTTCTGAAATCTATTTTGCGATTTTGCATAGAAGTTCTTGGATTTTAGTTAAATTATTATAGCTATTTTTAAATAATATTAAAAATATGTAATCAAGATAATGTTAAATATAAAGAAAAAATACAAAATTTACCGGATGATTCCATTATTTTTTATGACACAGACAAAATATTATATATTGGGTGTGTGAAATTTTTTATACTATAAAAAAACGACAATCTAAAATTTAATAATTTAAATTGTCGTTTGCTAATAATACAGAACTAATTATCTTTCAGAAAAATTAATAAGCGCCTTAGTATTTATACTGTCCCAAAAGCTGCCATTCCACTTTTGTATCAATTTTTTGGAAGAACCTGTCTTTTTTGATTTTTGGGATAAGCTCAGCATGAAAATCACCAACGGCTTTTTCGATAGTTCCTCTGGGAGTTAAATGGACGGTATAGGTGCCGCTGCCCTTAGCTGCATCAATATCAACAAGTATTTTCTTAATGCCGTAAAAACGTGCTTTTTCATCCAATGGTTTTAATGAATCGGCAGCAGCTTCTATGATGTACATTGCCGGTTTTACTTCTTTGATCCTGGTTTTGACAGTGTCCATAAAATCAATTCCGTCTATTTCCGTTTGGAAAGCAGCTTTCCAAACGGAATCCTTGCTGACTATTCCATTAGGCAGTATATTCTTCTGCAAATCGGCTATATATGTCAAATGATCGAAAGAAATTCCTTCCAGCCAGATATGTTTTTCAAGTGTATCGAGTTTATCTTTACCTTTTTCGAGAACATTTCTTTCCAGCCAGTCAATATCATCTCCCTCGATCTTAGCAACTTCTCCGTAGGGGCTGTAAGTCATCTGAAATTCCCTGCTCAAAGGTACTGTTGACGCAGTTTTATCCAGAAATCTTTTACCCGTCAATTCTTCAGATTGGGAGTTAAATTTAACCTCCGAATCCCCCTGTTTGAAATAGTATTCGCATGAATCTATGGATACATCCAAAGTGTGGAAACCATCTTCGGGTGGTGATGCTGCGTGAACTGTGAAATAAAATGTCAATTCCCTTTTGTATTCTATAATTGAGCTATCCGAATATTGGCGCCAGGTTTTAGTTGTTTCTGTCATTTTGTAGCTGCTATAGACCAGAGTCGGGTATTTATGATTCAGCCTGAATTTCGGAATTTCATCATCGGACTCTTCCCCCTTGGCTGCCTGCGAATAAGTGTTGCCAACCGGTAAAATCAATATCAGCGACAGCAGCAATGAAAATATTATGCAAAATTGTTTCATTGATTTTCCGAAAAATAATAAATTGACCATGCTGCTAATGTCATACCGTCCCATATTTCACCTGTCTTAATTTTATCAATAATTTCATCTTTATCAATTTTTATAATTTCAAATTCTTCTGATTCATCCGGTTCAACCCCTGTATATTCCAAATCAACAGCGACAAAAACGTTACAAATTTCATCGGTTACTCCGTTAAATGGATTGAATTGCCCGATTAATTTTATTGAACCTGCTTTATAACCTGTTTCCTCACGTAATTCCTGCCGTGCATTTTCTCCAGGAGTAATGTCCGGTTTTATACCGCCGCCGGGAAACTCCAAGCTAACAGCGTCATTCGGATACCTGAACTGGCGTATCAATGTTATTCTTCCTTCATTGTCAACTGGAATGATTATTGTCGAGCCGCGTGTATGAACTAAATGATAATCTGCTTCTTCCCCGCCAGGAAGTTCATATTTATCTAAATGATATTCCCAAAAGGGATTTTCAAACAAAATTCTGGTTGATATCGTTTCCAGTTTTTTTAACATTCACACTCTAAGAATTATTATAAACAATTTCTGATGTTGAAAAGAAGAAGCCTGCTTCAATCTCCGCATTTTCATCAGAGTCAGAGCCATGCACTGCATTTCTTTCTATAGAAGTACCGTATAGATTTCTTACTGTTCCCGAATCAGCTTTTGCAGGATCAGTTGCTCCAATCAACTTTCGAAAATCTTCAACTGCATTATCTTTTTCAAGTGCAATTGGAACGATGGGTCCACTGGTAATATAATTCAGCAGATCATTAAAAAAGGGGCGCTCTTTATGCACTGCATAAAATACAGATGCTTGCTCTCGCGTGAGTTTGGTATATTTCATCGCATCTATTTTAAATCCAGCCTCCGTGATCATGGTCAGAATCTTACCTATTAGGTTTTGTTCTACCGAATCGGGTTTAATTATTGCCAAAGTTTTTTTACCCATGTAACTCTCCTTTATTATAATGACTCATAAAATCGAATTTCGTCTCAAAAAAATTTGAGGAAGTCCATTGGACATCCTCAAATTTTATCGTAATTATTTAAAATTTATTTTTCAGAACTGGATTTCTTTTCCTGTTCGGATTTTTTTGGTCTGCCCGGTTTTTTCTTAGGTCCAGGCTTTTTCTTGGGTCCAGGCTTTTTCTTAGGTCCAGGCTTTTTCTTAGGTCCAGGCTTCTTTTTGGGTCCGGGTTTTTTTCTTGTAGTTGAGCTTGCAGATGTAGTACCTGAAGAAGCTGCAACTTTGATACCGGCATCTTTCAATGCTTTGACCATAGTTGTTCCTATATCGGCTGGAGAATCCGCAACATAGATACCAGCATCTTTCAGAGACTTGATTTTATCTTCAGCAGTACCTTTACCACCGGCGATGATAGCGCCAGCGTGTCCCATTCTTCTACCCGGGGGAGCTGTACGCCCGGCGATAAATCCAACAACCGGCTTTTTAACTTTTTTCTTGATGAATTCAGCAGCAGTTTCTTCGGCAGTGCCGCCTATCTCGCCGATCATCAGGATAGCTTTTGTATCCGGATCGTCGTTGAAAAGCTTCACGGCGTCGAGGAAGGGAGTTCCAATAATAGGATCGCCGCCAATTCCAATACAAGTTGATTGTCCAATGTTATTATCAGAAAGTTGTTTCACAGCTTCATAAGTCAATGTGCCGCTGCGGGAAACCACGCCGACATTCCCTTTCTTATGAATAAACCCGGGCATAATGCCGACTTTAGCTTCGCCGGGAGTAATAACACCGGGGCAGTTCGGACCTACTATTCTCGATTCAGAGCGTTTAAGTGCTTCATTAACCTTAATCATGTCTTTTGTAGGTATGCCTTCCGTAATGCAAACTATCAAAGGTATTTGGGCATCAATTGACTCTAAAATAGCATCTGCCGCGAACGGCGGCGGAACAAAAATAACAGAAGTATTAGCTTTTTTCCCTTCCACAGCTTCTTTTACTGTGTTATAAACGGGCACGGCTTTTTTGAATTTCACTTCCCCTTTGCCGGAATATTTCGTCCCGCCCTTACCAGGGGTAACACCGGCAACAACTTTAGTGCCATACTCAAGCATTTGCGAAGTATGGAAAGTACCTTCCGAACCGGTTATCCCTTGAACGACAACCTTGGTTTTCTTATCGACGAGTATACTCATATAAACATCCGATTATTTGATACAAACTAATTTATTGATTTCTAACTTATTTTTTTAGTTTAATACGAAGAAATTTAAGCTACAAAATTAAAAAAAAATTTCAATGTGCAATTAGAAAATATTAGCGAATTAAATATATTTTCAATTCAGGAATTTGAAACAATAATCAATCAATCAGAATTATTAATAACAAGCATATTTTGTAGTTAATTGAATTTGAAATTCCGCCAAAATTTAATTGATAAGTTAAAAACTTTAGAATTAATTTTTTAATGAAACAAATCATGTCACTTTTATTGGAAAAGCAATGCACTTCAAATGATGCGTTTAAACTATCGAATCTTGTATTGACTATGTTCTCAGCCTGTCTGAAAACGTTGAATTTACTTCATTGCGAGCGAAGAAAAGTTATATCTTTTAAGAATCAATGCTGCATTTGAGAGACACAGTTTTGAGTTTTATGATAATTCCCTGCTTTTTCATACAGTCTCTCAGATTTTGCAAACACATTTTCCCGCAAAGCTGCATTTAGACTCATAATCCCAAAAATCACAATTCAAAACAAAATCATGGTAATCAGGTTAATCAGCGAAATCAGCGGTTCAGACATTTTCCCCAATTTACGAAATTACGATTTCTTAAGCACATTTTCTTCTTCAATCACAGAAAAAAATAATTATTAACAAAATTTAATTAAAAAAAACTTGCATATAAGGAAATTATTATTATTTTAGTAATAGCTTGTGGTATTAAAATAAGAAAAAAGGTAAGAAACAGGAAAGCTGAAAAGCC
>CAZXYS010000006.1:0-133071 GCA_964645005.1 uncultured Hyphomicrobiales bacterium
CCCAGCCTTCGCGGTCGAACAGGTCGTAATCATGATTGTCGAGGTACCAGCCTAAACCGTGCAAGCCGTTGCGCAGGCTGTCGCTGTTCAGGTTGCCGCCAATGTGATCCTGCGAAGGATCCGTGCCGTAGATGTTCTGCATCGTGTTCTCCGAGCTTACAAGCAGGCTCAGATGTGATTTCTTGATGTAGAATCTTACTTCCTTCTCGAGAATGTTGTTCGAGTTGTCCTCGTCGCTCTGTACCGATACCTTGATCTTATACTTAGGTGTTACGTTGTTCTTCATTGTCTTGAACAATGCAGGTACGCTGTACTCGCCGCTCTCGGAATATGTCTGCGGTATGAACTTATCGCCGTCATCATCGGATAGATTGAAGAACAGCATTGCATTCTCCGCTGATTTTGCCGATGCTTTCATCGTTTCTGTCAGTACGGGACTTGACATGTAGCTGTTGGCATCTGACGCATCTTCCTTATAGATGTTAAGCTCTACGTCCACATCATTCTGCGGCAGCGAGCCGTTGTTCCGCAGCGTGGTATTTATGTTCACCGGCGCTGTGGTCATGATGTATTCCGCATCGGAGAATACCGTATTGCCTGCCCTGTAGGAACCCGGTGCGGGTATCGAGATCATCTCGATGTCGCTTACGTACATCGTCCCGTCGAATTCGAAGGCGCCGATGTCATAGCGCTCGCCTGATGGACCGCGTAGATTGCCGTCGATGTCTTCGGTGACATACGGCAGCTTGTCGCCGCGGTTGTTAAGTATTGAGCCCTCCGGTACATCCGGCACATCGTTTATTCTAAGCATGTAAGGAGCATTGCCTTTCAGCATCAGGTCGCCCGAGAAGTCAGCTTCCACCGAGTTCATATCGGCGCCTGTCCATTGACGCCATTGGTTCAGTGTCTTGTACTCGTCGCGGCTGCCTTCTTCGAGGATCATGCCCTTATCGTCGGTCTCGACGAACCTGAACATCGCAGCGTCGGCATTGCCAAGCCAGTAAGCGTTGCGGTCGGATTTGAGTCCGCCTGCTTTCGGCTGTACGCCCTGGAAGAATACCGCTGCCGCGGCTTTGCTGCCCCCGTCGAAGCTGCTGCCTTCGAACATTATCGCGTTGTTATAAAGAACCGCCTGGTTCGAGTTCTGAATCGCTATGCCGGCTGCGGGCGAGTCATTCGATGTTGAATTCTCGTCGCCGACAATCACTGTATTGTTAACGATCTTGTCATCGTAGGTGAAGTATCTGTCTTCGTCGGCATCGATGATCATATCCCAGCCTGACTTCTGCATGTTGCGGCGCGTCATCAGGTGGATACCAACAAGAGATGCGCTGCCGTCGCTGCTGCCAAGGTTTCTGACCACGTTGTTCGCTAAGACGGTGTTTTCATCCTTGTCGGGGAAGTACAGCAAGCCGCCGGAAATGCCCTGATAGGCTATCCGGTCCTGCTCTACCCTTATGCCGTGAACGTAGTCGCCGGCGCTGAGATCGCTTATCTCGTTGCCGGTGATCATCAAGCCGATGTTGTTATAGCCGTCGAGGTTTGCTCTGCCCTGACCGCCTGCAAGGATTCCTATGGCTTCTGAGCTGCCTTCGATGTCATATATTCTGTTGCCCTTGACTGTGGCATTTTCCTCGAAGCCGAGAACGATTCCTGCGCGGGCTGCGTCATGGATGACATTGCCTTTGATGAGCGAGTTCTTGTTGTAGTATCTCAGGTAGGTGTTGATCTCAGGATCAGGATTGTAGAGTGATCCCAGACCGATTGATACCACACCGTACCCAAAACCTGTGATCTCGTTGTTCTCGATTACATTGTTATCATTCGGAATTGTATCCAATGTGAAAATAATGTTCTCCTCGGCGAGTTCTTCTTTCTTGACAAGAGAACCTCTACTGACGATACCGGCTGAATAACCATCTTTAGTTGAGCCGGAACCCGTTGAATCAGCTTCCCAGATAAACTCTGTGCCAATGTATTTGACCAGCGGAAGCCTGGTTCTATTAGCTATCGACTGCGTATTGTTCTCAAAAATACAGTTGCGAACCGTTATGTCTTGAGAACCTGTGCCCATATAGATAGCTGCACCGTGGACATCTGAACTGCTGTTGAGAACAAACTTGAATGACTTCTGCTTGCCGCCGTCAAGGACAATATGTCCGGGTGAGTTGGCATATTCAGGCAGTTGAAGTGAGTTCATTACAGCATTTTCATTTGCCGGGGCAACATTCTGACCGAACAGAATACCCTTACCATTCGGCGCATTTAGCACTATCTCTATGCCGCCTCGTGAGTGTGCCTTATTGCGGTGAGGCATCCATTTGATCATATTTGTTTCTTCGGTCTCCTCGTCGTAGCCCAGACCGATTATGTGAGAACTGAAGTCCCATGCAGGATTTGTTTCACCCATACCTGTAACTTCGTATTTGTCATCGGTAAGCTGGAAAACAACGCTGCCGGCTAAGCCGCGGCGATATATCTCGTCCATAGCGTCATTTATGGTTTTGAAGTTTCGCTGTTGTCCTTCAAATTGAGTACCAACTGTGTATGTTCCTTCCAAACCGCCTTCGACAAAGAAATATGTACAAAGCGTATCATCCTCACGGACTTCATCTTCTATAGAGGTTATAAAGATGCAGGCTTTGTATTCGCCGGGCTCGTTAATAACCATCATGTCAAAGTCCTGAACCCTCAGGTTATATTTACCTGAAGGAACATCCTGAACTTCAAGATTGCTCTCATAAACTACTTCATCGTCACTTGTTCTGATGACTTTGAACGCTGCCGGTACATCCGAAGCATCACTGATACCAATATTCTTGAATCTTGCTACCGGGAATATCGGGCGTCCGGCAAGAAGCGTGGTATCTGGTTTTGGATCGAGAATTGCATCTGCCTGAAGCTGAATGGCATAAGCAATCTCAAATGTATAAGGATTGGTCTGATAATCTCTTGTATAATGATCATTGTATTCTTCCTGATCCGTTGCACTCATCAGAACAGCATCCAATTGGAATTTGTAGATGCCTGTACGGATATAGCTGACATAGTCAAAGTCAAGTTCCACTTCATCACCTGTTTTAAGGATTTCCTTCGGTGGTGCGGAATAAGGAACCGTATCGGTGTAGATAAGCTCCCCGTCAGGATCCCAGATTCGCGCTACGCCATAGAACTGCTTTACATCGTTGAGTCCTACGTTCTTGAATTTGCCTGTTATTCTGATTGTTTGTCCGCGTACATATTTAAAGTACTGCGGATCACCATTTGTCTTAGGTGAAACTATGCCTGAAGCGGCAAGGTCATCATCCCAGGCTACTATGAATGCATTTGTTTTTGCCCTGGGTGATTCCTGCATATATGAATATGCTTTGTAAGTTCCACCGCTTGAAGCTTTGAATGTACCGTCGCCGTAAGGAGATTTTGGATATGAATAATCGCCTTCAGAGTGCTGAATTGTATATTCTTCGCCCTGATTGGCAACATCAATCCAGGTGTCTGTTGACGGATATTGCTCCAAACCACGGTAAACTATGTCATCCGAAGGAGCAGGACCAAATATATAGAAGTTAGCTTTTGTTCCGGCTGGCTGGTTGCCATAAAAAATCATTGAAGGCTTCTTGAAGTAAACCATTTCGCCGTCTTTATCTCTGGTCTCGCCGTTATATTCTTCACCGGCAAACAGGATTTCTCCGGCAGACGGATATGTATCTTTAACACCTGCTTCTATTGTAATAACGAAATCATAGGCATTACCATAGGAATAGCAATATGTTCTATTGCCCCATGACCAGTAATAACCTACACGGCAAGGACCATAATCATAATAATAATTGGTTATGATCCTCATTCGGAATTTTCCTTCTACATCTTCCGGGACATCCCAGCACCAGGTATTGTCCATGTATGTGTAATATCCGTAACGCCTGTAACTGACCATACGTTCACGGTATTCGGCATCCTGGAAGATACCATCTTTATTCCAGTCGATATAGATTCGGCACCTGTTATAATAGTAACGGTTGTAACGCCTTACTCTGACACAAAATTCCGTTCCGGGAGTAAGTTTGACTTCCGGTTCTTCAAAGAATTTGTAGCATCCAACCTGGTAAGGCGAGACCGACAATTTCGTTTCGCCTGACTGAGTTACTTCTATCAAACTTGCGTAAGAATAGTAACTGTAGCAGTAATCGTAAGTACAGCCTGCCGGATACGGTATGCAGTAGTTATCCGGCTGTGCTTGTGCTTCCTTGGCTGCTGTTGCGCCCAGCAAAATAAGGAAAGCGGTTAGAAAAAGCTGCGCAAAAGATTTGTTGATATTTTTTAACATGTTACACCTTTGATATGATAAAACAAGACGGTTAATTTTTATACTTGTAATTTTGTCATTTATTTAATTGGAATTATAATTCTGTCATTAATTATTAGTAAAACTCTATATTATATGATAATGATTTTATTTGCTTAATAATAAAATAATATATAATCATGTATGTTATAATTGATTACTCAAGTATAGAAAGAACTTTAATAAAATTGTCAATAAAGAACAATTAAATAAAACAATTTTCAGGAAAAAGTTACAGGATAAAACTTCTATTTTAATATAGTAATATTATCTATAGCTTATTTAAGTCTTTATAAATATGAGTATAACAGGGTTTTTATAAAAATTTCTTTTTTTAGCATAAAATACATTTATTTTAAGTTTGAAAATTACACTTAATAAAATTAATTATAAAATATTATAAGAAAACTATTCTCTTAGAATATTGATTAGGGTGCAATTTACGAAGTGAAATATACTAAATCCTATTATTAAAGAAAGCAAATGAAATTGAAACTTTACTAAGTAATTTGTGGTAATATTATTTGTAAATTTAAATTTTTGGTTGGATAGCTGATCATTACCTCATTTGTACCGGAAATTGTATGGTCGATATCGCCGGAGATAATAAGGTTTTCAACAGACGGTTCTTCACGGATATCAATATCTATCATTTTGTTTCTAACAGGAATGGAACAGTTTGCTTTTTCCATACCTTTTAATAATGACGGCTTTATCAAAATATGATCTTCCTGTGGTCTGAAGCCGATTATGTGATGCATAAACAGCATTATCATTTCTGCCCATATCCACGGTGTTATCCCAACCTGTGGGAAGGGAGGTGATAATTTTTGACCGTACATTTCGAACCACGCAGCGGATTTTCCGCCGGGGAGCGCATTTAGCCAGTTAAGTATTTCTTCTGCCCGGTCAATTTTTCCGCTTTCAATGCAGGCTCGGGCAATAAATATTGATGGGAAAGTCCAGGCTCCGGGGGAATCCGGCTCGGAACTGATATGATAGCGCCCGTAACCACCCGTTTGCCAATCCTGGTTCCAAAGACTTTCCAGACCGAGCAAGGTATTATTCGATAGATCCGAAAGCGGATCTATAAAATTATATACGATAGGTAGTGCCTGAGATGAATCCGGACAAAGAAAATGTTCCGTATTTTCGAACAAAGGCAGCTTGAATTTTGAGTTTTTAGCCAAAGCCTGAAAGTCTTCGAAAGCCTCTTTATCCGGCTCTATTCTATACTGGATTGCTCCTGATAATTCTCGCCTTTTTATTAATCTATTGTTATTTATCATTGCATATTTGGGATTTGTCAGCATGTTTTGCTTTAGCTTCTTTGCGAACATTGTCCATCGTTGAGACAATTTATTTTCGGAAAATTTATTTGCAAAAAAAGCTGCTGCCTGGAGCCCTATCACAGTGAAAATTTGATAAGCCAGTTCAATTCCCGGTTTTATGCCGTGTGCTGAATGACGTTCCCAGAATTCACGGGCGTTGCATAGCATTCCTGATGGGGCATGATAAAATTCATCCTTCAATGGAAATTCCGCAGCTTTTTTAATAATATCCCAATTTTTTCGGATGATTCCCAAATCCCCTGTCCAGAGATAATAGGTTTTAAGAGCATATAAGAGTATCCCGTTTTGGTCTAATTCGACATCGTCCGGTTCCCTCTTTACGCCGGAATCGATGGTATCACCGTCTTTATTTACGAATTCGTTGAGCAGCCTGTTGAGTAGAATAGCAGCTTTTTCGTGGTGTCCGGCTAAAGTCAGCCCCATCGCCATAAAACTGTGATCGCGGACCCATTCATTGTTATACTGCCAGATGCTGGCGTCGACGATGCCCTTTTGTGATATGGCAGAATATAATTGATGTGATGATGCTCTAAAAAACCTGTTACACTTGTCGTCGTGGAGGTCAATTCCGGCGCCTTGTTCCCAGTAGTTTATATAATCTTTGGAAATCTCAGCTTTAAATACCTCAGCTATTTTAACACATGTATGTTCTTCATTTAACTTATATTCAAATGTAAATTCTTGCTGACTGTTGGGATGAAACTTTAATTCTCTATGGATAGTATAATCAGTAACGCCGGTCATGAGATTAATTTTCACATATTTATCTGCTTTATTATCAATTCTAATATGTCTTATCAAAGCTGCCCCTGTATTATCCCGGCAGTAGAATCTTTCTTCAAATTTCAAATTATCATAATTCCAGTTAAGGAGCACTTCGGGATATTCATTTTTGCTCCATTTTGCATTTATTTTTTCAGGAAAGAAGCTTTCATGTCCTTCTATGTTGATTGCCAGCATAGTTTTTTCAAAGCCTGAATGAATATCATAGGTAAAAGAATCTCTCTTTTTGGAAAGCTTATCAGGGGGCATTATGATTACACCGTACGGGCTGCCTCCTCCCAAGGGGGATATTTGGATAGCTGCTTTGATCAAGCCATTGCCCAGAAAGAAGTAGAAGGCATCTTTAAGTCTCGTGCACGCATCGGGATGCCCAACATTCGGATCATCTTCGTAGAAATGTTCGCTTATGTCTATCATAATAATTAAATTTGATTAAACTAATTTTAAAAAATTATCGATTATTAAATTAATCCTTAAAAGATTAATTTCAATTAGTTATTTTGTAGAATCTATATTATAACAGTATTAAAATAGTAAAACAAAAAAATTTCTTCTACATGAAGAAAATAATCAAAAAAATAATGTCTTCGCTGGAAAAGAAATATACGAATTTCATTGAATTCGTGAAACCTTACTCCAAGACAATTTTTATAGACAGCACACTTGCAACAATTCTGTGCTTTGCTATAATGTTCGTTTTCCTTAATTTATTTTCTTCAAAATACTTTGAACCGTTCAAAGAAAGTTTCCGTGATTTTCAGATTACTGATATAACTTATTCGGATTTGAGGGATGATATTAGTGTCCGGGCTGATCCGAATATAGTGCTGATAGACGTCTGGAGATTGAATAAACCGGGGCTGGCTCAACTGATAAAACGATTGAATGATAACAACCCGGCTGTTGTTGCGATAGATAAGATATTTACAAAAGGGGATAATAAGCTGAATGATCTGGTATTAGCTGATGCCCTGAAAAACACCGACAACCTTGTAATGGCATACAGGCTTTCGAATAACTCAGAGGGGGCTAAGTATTATGATGAAATGATAACCAGCGATAGCATGTTTATCCAAAATGCCTCTATGGGATATTCAAATCTGATGTTCGGGAAAAACAAGGAAATCTCAACAGTAAGAGAATTTGTACCTAAACATTCTTTTAAAGGTAAAGAATTATTCTCTTTTGGAGTTCAAACGGCAAAGAATTATAATCCTGCGGTAGTGGAAAATTTATTCAGCAGAAATAAAAACAGAGAAATAATAAATTATCGTGCGGATTGGAAGAAATTTACTTTTCTCGAAGGAATCAAAGTCCTCAAGGAAGATGTAGACAGAAATGTTATTGAAGGAAAGATCTTAATCTTAGGTGATGTAGGCGCTTTCAGAGAATATGAACTCCTCGAGGAATTATATTTCACACCTCTTAACGAGAGAATAGCCGGCAGGACACTGCCGGATATGTCGGGCGTGGAAATACATGCTAATATTGTGTCAATGATAAAAACCGGTGATTATTATGGAGAAATGCCACTTTGGATAGGTTTTTTATTGGCTGTTATTTTATGTTATGTAAATATGTGGATTTTTAGTTACATTTGCATTAAGAATAAAACATGGTTCGAGATCAACAGCTTGTTGATCTTTCTCTTGGAATCAGTAGCATTGTTATATCTTACGGTTCAGATTTTTAACAAATATCATTATCAATGTACTTTTACCATAGCTCTTTTCGCAGTAGCATTATCAGTTTTCATATACCAAATTTACAATGAAACATTTAAACCATTTTATCAAAGACTTAGTAATAAATTAAAAAATTCAAAGGTGTCGACATGAAAAAATATTTAGTTTTATTTATGACAATGTTGTTGACCGCAGCAATAAATATTTTCGCGGCTGAACCTGATTTTAAAGTGCTGGCTTTAAATGGTGAACTTCAAATTAGCAAATCCGGCGGAAGTTGGGAACCTATTAAATCAAATACGGTGCTGCATGAGAAAGACAAGGTAAAATTGGGAAATAAAGCTTACCTCGGTCTGGTACACTCGAGTGGTAGAACAGTGGAATTAAACAAAGAAGGTGTTTTCACCTGCAGGGAATTGAAAAAAATTGCCAATAAAAAAGGCAGTGAATTAACAAAGCGATTAGCAAAGTATGTCATTGATGAAATCGGCGACGCTGATGATCTCATGGCAACAGATGATTATCATGAATATATGGATGTCACCGGGTCCGTAGAAAGAGGATTGAGCTTAAATGAAATTGAAAATATGAAAAAGGAAGCCGATAAAGAGAAAGGTTTCATCCTTGAATCAGGCAGATATATCGTTATGATCTCTCCCAAAAAGACAAGTTTAATTGATCCGGAAGCAAGTATTCAGTGGTATGGGATCAAAGGTATAGATGAATATCAAATAACTTTCTACGACAGATTCGAAAGAAAAATTCTATCTGACACTATTCAGGATACCGTTTATAATCCGGATATGTCCGGGGATGGTTTTGAACCCAATAAATATTATTTCTATACGGTTGCTGCCGTGAACCATCCAAGTATAAGATCTGAAGAGTGTGCCTTCACTATTTTAAATGAAGAAGAGCGGGAAATGATTCGCCAGGAACTTCGAAAATTGGAAGAAGAACTGGGTGAAGAAAGAACCCCCCTTGAAAATCTTATGATAGCAGCTTTTTATGAGGATCACAAGTTATTTAATAAAGCTGAAAAATATTACCGAAAAGTCGCAATGGAGAATCCTGAAGTGGATAAATTCCAGGATATCTATAAAGCTTTTAATTATAAAAAAAGTAAAGGATATTGATCTTTAAACGTAATAATCATATACAAGCAAAAAATATACTAAATATTAATGATGCGGGTAAATAAAATGGCTGCAAAATATTTAAAATTAACGATATTTCCGGCTGCAGCAATGGTTTTGTTGATGCTGTTTAACTTAAGTGATTTAAAAGCTGGGAGTTACGAATTCAGGGCAATTGCTGTGAACGGCGACGTCGATTACAAAACCGGAAGCAGTGGGAACTGGAAAACCCTGAAAGTCGGTACTGAACTTCAGAAGAGTTACAGTATAAGATTAAAAAGATCATCTTATGCAGGTCTTGTTCATATTTCCGGGAAAACGCGGGAACTTGAAAAGAATGGATCATATTCGGTTTCTGAATTGTCAAAACAGGTTTCCGTAAAGGAAAGTGGTCTTAATAAACGATTTACCAAATACGTGATAGACGAAATAAGCGACGCCGATGATCTAATGAGTTATGGTGATTACCATGATGACATGGGAACTGTCGGTTCGGTGGAAAGAGCGATCGACGAGGACTTCGAAGTTTCCGAAAAAATCGGGAAATTAGGGAAAATGGATGATGAGACAAAGTCCTCATTGCGTGATGCCGACAAATTAGTATCATTGAAGAAGGAAATGATCAATATTCGTTTTCCAAGAAGCAGTTATATTATTGATGAAAAAATAGCTTTTTCGTGGCGTTCACACCCTGAAGTAAAGGAATACAAGTTAGTTATAAAGGATAAGGACAATCATACTGTTTTCAGTAAAAAACTCAGAGATACGGCTTTAGCTGTCAATGTTCAGGAAACAGGTATTCAGCCGGGGAAGAATTACTACTGGAAAGTGAAGTCTGACAAAATATCATCTTCGGAATACTGTATTTACAGGCACAGTGAAGAAACTTCACCTCAATTATTTGCCGAACTAAAAGAAATGAAAAGTAGTTATGCTACGGATAGAAGCGCATTGAACAATATAATTATGGCGTCGTTTTACGATGAACACAACATTATGCAGCGAGCTCTGCAATGTTATCAACGCGCTATGAAGTTATCCTCCAAAACTAAAGAATATCAGAAGCTATATTCTCTATATTTGGGGCGTATTGGCTTACGTGAAGAAGCAAGAAAATTTGCTCAATGAACTTTATAATCATAAATTTCAAAGGGATTTCTAGAATAAACGCTAATGAAGTATATATTTTCATTAAATAACATTATAAGCACTTTATTTGTTTATCTGGTCCTGGCACTTTTACCGTATTTCTTTGAGATTGATTTCCTCAATCCCATTGAGAATACTCTGGAGTCATTCAGCATTACGGATATGTACTTCTCACAACTGCAAAATCATGATGAGATTCCGGTTGATTCGAACATTGTACTTGTTAATATTGGTGATCTTAAGCGTAGAGGTATTGCCAAGCAAATTGAAATAATAAGCCGTTACGATCCCAAAGTCATTGGCATAGATGCATTTTTCAGAGACGAAAAAGAGCCCATGCAGGATGTTCCTTTAATAAATGCAATTAAAAAATCAGAAAAAATTGTCCTTGTTACAAAGATAGCCAATTATGATAAGTCCAAGAAAACACATGACACTGTAGAAACATCACATGATAAATTCACCCAATCCGCTTATCAAGGTTACGCAAATTTCTACATACCTAAAGATGATTTCCGAACCGTTCGAAAGTTTTCACCCAAAGAAAATCTTCACGATACGCTGCAATATTCATTTGCGGTGGAAGTCGCCCGTAATTATGATTCCGCTGCAGTTGACAGACTTCTCGAAAGAGATAACGGACTTGAAATAATCAATTTTCGAAGAGGTTACGACAAGTATATTACACTCAGTACAAAGGATGTTTTCGTTAAAAGAAATGAACTGGATTTTATTAAAGATAAAATTGTGCTGTTGGGATTCATGGGACCGAATCTCATCACACCTACGGACGGAGACATATTCTTCACCCCTATGAATGATAATTTTGTCGGCAAAAGCTATCCGGATATGTATGGTGTTGAAGTTCATGCCAATATCATTTCAATGATTCTTGACGGCAAATATTTCGAAATGATTCCGGACTGGCTCTCTTTTACTTTAACAATCCTGCTGGTTTATTTCAATATGGCTTTTTTTTCATATTTAAGGGATAAACGTGAGGGACTATATGAACCAATAAGTATTATTGCGACTTTTGGAGAGTTGATACTTGTATTTCTTTTTATACTCTGGTTCTTTTATTTATTCGGAATAGAGATAAGAGCCAGCGGAGTGTTTTTCGCTATCATTCTTCTTAAGCAGATCTATGAATTATATAATGATTCGATCAAGCAAATAGCAATAAATTTTTTCAAGCGAAGATTTCAGTAGAAGGGGTCTTTTAGAAATATTTTAAAAAAAATCTAATGCCGGTGGAAATAATTCTCTGACTTAATCATTTAGGTAGTAAAATAAAACACTGATTTTTAAATCAAAGGGTGGTTCTATGGACATTATTGACGGAACATATGTAAGTATTAACAGAAGGCAGCTTTATATCAAACCTGCCGGCAGAGGCATTCCACCAGTTGTTATCGAACCCGGCTGGGGTAGTCTCTCTGCGGAATGGACATTCCTGCAAAACGATCTTTCGAAATATACATCCGTGATCACTTACGATCGCGCGGGCTACGGCGAAAGCGCAGAAGCCAAACAACCAAGAACAAGTGATCAAATAACAGAGGAATTGAATACTCTGCTTGAAAATGCGCAGGTGCCGATGCCGATAATTTTATTAGGTCATTCGGCAGGTGGTTTCTATGTGCAGCATTTTGCGAGGAAGTATCCTGATAAAGTTGGAGGAGTGGTTCTGGTGGATTCAATATCGGACAAGGATAAAGAATTTGACAAACTCGATGCGCCAAATTATCAGAAATATGTGTCTGTTCCGGCTCGCATGGAAAATATCAGGAAATATCTTGATTATGACAAAGATCAATTTGAGCAAATGGCAGCACCGTTTCTTGAGAAACTCTATCCGAACTACCCGGAACCCATCAAAAAGCAACTTGTCGCTTACCAGACCGATCTGACTTTATATAAAACAATTATAGATGAATATGAAGCTTTTGATGAGAGTATGGAACAGTTACGCAATGCACCGGAATTTCCTTCAGTTCCTCTGAAAGTATTATCCCGCGATCCGCAGACAATGAAAAAGCTGACTATGGAATTGAATGTACCGGAAGAAGAAGCGCAAAAAGTGGAAGAACTCTGGCAGAAGCATATAAAAGAGCTTGCTGAGCTGTCTCCCAAGAATGAATTCATCATTGCCGAAGGCACCAGCCATAACATACATCTAGAGAAACCGGAATTGATAGTTGAGGCGGTTCGTTCGATAATAGATACACATGGAGGAATTTTCGAAATCGGCTAAATACCGGATACTTGAAAATATAAAAAACCCGGGAACTCAAAAAATCGGTTAGGAATTTTTTAACATAGCGGAATCCACCGATTCACGTCCCGGGTTTTTTATGTACATACTACAAATACACATTACTTTCAAAAATGTTAGCTTAATTTTTTTATTTTTTTGATATTTTTTCAATTTATTTTTTTAAACAACTCTTTACAATCCTATTTCCCTTGTATTCAAGGGAATAGAAGTATATTCCATGAGAGATACTCTCGGGTTTCCATGTTTCCACATGCATACCTGCATTTTGAATTCCATCAACGAGAGAATCTATTAATTCTCCGGTTGAACTGTATATTTTCAATTTAACATGCGCAGTTTCAGGCAGAGTATATTTAATTGTGGTGAAAGAGTGAAACGGGTTAGGATAGCTTTGGTTCAGTGAAAATTGTTTCGGTTTTTGTCTGTACTTTACATCAACTACTGAAGTATCTAAATAAGGTGCTGCTATAACAGATGCCCTGCCGCCCAGCAGTGATGTGAAAACCGGATATATTCTGCCGTTATAAGCAGCAATGTTATTATAATCACCTAAAAAGATCTGATCTTTAGCCTGGAAGGATTCCTCGCTTATCCTGAAATTTTCAAATGTTTCTCCGCCGTCGGTCGAGCGTGCAACAAATACATCTGTGTAGTTCTGCATTGACTTGCTATCGGCATAGTAAATAAAGTAAAGAAAACCGGTGTAGGGATCGACATCCATCCAGCTCAGGAACTGGTGACCATCGGTTTCTTCGTGGATTATTTTGATATCACTCCACGTATCGCCGCCGTCCGTGGATTTAATAAGATAAGCGTCAGTATCATCCGTTCCTTTCCTTTGATCGGTAAAATTGACGTAGATAGTACCTCTGTAGGGTGAATCGCTAATGTCACACTTGATTACCGGCATACCGTTACATCTCCGGAAGCCGGGAACGTCGTACCACCAGCCGCCGGGTTGTTTTGCAATTATTTTGTCTTTGCCAAAGGTCTCTCCCCCGTCGGTGGACATATCAAAATATAAATTTTCGTGTCCAGCCCAGCAGATATACACTTCTCCATTTATACCGACAACAGATACAGCACCTTCCATAGCTTCGTCGCCGTCCCTTGGGCTTCCAACCGTATCACTTATAACAATCGGTTCTTTCCAGCTTTTGCCGTGATCATCCGAATATGAGAACAAAATGCGAGTATGATGTGATGGATCGGGTGTTTGACCAGGGAAGTAATACTTGTCAAACTCCGTCCAACTTAGATATAATCTGTCACTGAACTTGGAATCCGTCATGTCACATGTTATCCATTCCTTGTCGTGATCGGTAGATCTATCAGCCCCAATGCCGGTTCCGTCATCCCAGGTTATGCCGCCGTCCGTGGATTTCTGAATGACCATTCTATCTAACCATGTTGGTCCGGGGACACCGGATAAATGCGCATAATACAAATTTCCCTTACTGTCGAAGGTAAGACTTGGATCACCCCAAACGCCGTAAGTGCTCTCCAGCTTTTCCTGTGTCCAGCTTTGTCCGGCGTCAAACGAAAAGAAATAGCCATGCAAGTTGGCGCCTGCTGCTATATTATCCGGGTCGGTGGGATTGACGGCAACTGATACTTCATTGCCAAATCCCATGTGGATGTTATTAATCTGGGAATAGATCTGAATTGAATAGATGAAGGTAAGTAATATAACTGAAGTGTATTTAATAATTTGATTCATTTTGTTTGTTTCCACTATAATATTTTTTTAGTCAAAATAATGATATTCTGATAAAAAAGGAAATAAAAAAGCCGGTAGAAATTAATCGCCGGCTTTAATTCATATAATTTGATTTAATAAAGATTATCTGCTAACAACAAAGCTCCTTGTCAGTACATTATCACCGGCGCTAAGCCTGAAGTAATACACGCCGGGAGCTAAATCTTCAGTGTTGACATCTATTCCCAGGTTTCCTTTTCCTGCCAATCCATGCTTCACCATTTTCATGAATTTACCTTCGGCATTGTATATCTCCAAAGAGAATTTGGAAGGTTCAGGCAGATAAATATTTAATTTAGTTGAATTTGCCGCAGGATTGGGACTGTTCTGTTCCATGACCACACCGCCGGACATTGTCCTGTCGGGAACTGATGATGGATCAATACCAACTCCGGATAAGTTCATTTCATAATTTTTGCCAGCCACGTCAGTCTTAACAATCAATTTGGCTTTTCTTATACCTTCTTTTTCAGGAGTGAACTGTAAGCGTACAATCCCCTTTTGATTTGGCTCCACATAATCCGGTTTGCCAAGGAAGAATCCAAATTCGTTTTCTTCGGTATCTTCCAAAGGTTGAATAGTCAGTTCAGTGAAATGTACATCAATTTCTC
Source organism: uncultured Hyphomicrobiales bacterium (assembly GCA_964645005.1). GTDB lineage: Bacteria > Bacteroidota > Ignavibacteria > Kapaibacteriales > UBA2268 > CAZXYS01. Next base: position 15,102 of record CAZXYS010000006.1, read on the forward strand.
CGGTATTCTCAAATTCCACATTTTGCAGATCTTTACTTCCAATATTCGTGGTGTCGAATTCAACGTTCTCATCTGATAACAACTCGATGTTCTGGTCTGCATCATTAGGAACATATTTAAAATTAAAATTGCTTACCCATGAATCAAATTCCCAGACCTTAACTTCAAACCCTGGATTAACAACAACTGCTCCGGACTGAGCTCCGACAGACTGTTCACTTAGCACAGGTGTCCAGCTTTCGCCCATGTCGTCAGTCCAATAAATTTCACCCCCTGAGCATAGAACGTAAAACTTATCACTTCGGGGCAATGAGAAGAAATGAACCGGCTGAAGGGCGAAATCAGAGAAATTAAATACGTTCTTTTTCCATGTTTTTCCGCCATTTGTTGTTGATGCTGCCAACTGTTCTCCCTCGTGATCCGATTCAGTATAGATGGCTATGCCGTTATTTTTATCATAAAAGCCTAATTTTAAAATAAAGCCATTATTATAAACTGTTGACTCATCCCATGAGGCACCTTTATTGCCGGATTTATAGACTCTTCCTTTCGACGTTCCGAACCATACATCCGTACCTAAGCGGAAGTGGCTGCCGACAAATCCATTTTCGTCATTCAGCGGGGGAGGAATATTATCGACACGTGACCAGTTTTTGCCGCCGTCAGTTGAGCGAGCAACACCCCAATCAGCACCAATAGGATCACCCAAAAACAATCCTTCCCTATCATCAAAAAATATTATCTCGTTAATAAAATTAGTAATTCCCTGAATATTATTTACCTGCCAATTGTTCCCGCCATTAGTGGTCTTAAGTACTCTTGCATCGCCGCCGCTTGTCTTTGATGATACTGCAAAAGCTGTGTTTTTATCAATCGGTGCTATCGAGAAAAATGGATCTCCGTTTAGTGTATTGGTTGAAGAATTTGTACTGGGATTATAGCGATAGTATACTGGTAATGTATAATATCCGTAGGCTAAAGCATATCCTGCAGCCCAAACGGAATTATCATCGGTCAATTTCGCTGAGGTCCATCTCAGGTTCATGTTGTTGGGATATTTGGTGACTGTTGACAAGCGATTGTTGCTGGTCATTAAAATGGGCAAATTTAATATCTCATAATCAACATAGTCGCTGCTTTCGTACGTTAGAGTAAGTTTAATTTGTCCTCTAAACCATGGATTCATCTCGTTTAGCTGCATCCTGAGTGTAAATTCCTTCGATTTATCTTTAGCCAGGAAACCAAGATTGAATTCAGTTTTATTGAATTCGACAAAATTATTAACGCTGGATAATTTTACTTTCAGATTCGAAGCATTTGCCAGATAGTTTGTTACTTCGATATTAACACTTGTTTTTTCGTAATCATTAATAGCATCAGAGCCGACGAATTCTACATTGGTAATAGCTATACCCGGTACATTTTTACCAGGATTATTGCCGTTATAGTCAAGTGCTTCAAAAGCGTTTATCCTGCCATAAAACAGAGGTTTATAAGCGGGATTGCTGGTCAGTACATCGTCAGATGTACTTCTGATCTGTTTCATAAGATGAATAGGGCTCCAATTAGGCTTAAAAGATTTCAACAGCGCCATAACCCCCGCTACTACAGGTGATGCCATTGATGTTCCGCTTTGATTACCATAGCGGTTATTCATCAAAGTGGAATAAATGTTGTGCCCCGGAGCGTAGATATTAACCGAATTACCAATATTGGAAAAACCTGCCACACCATCATTGTTTGCGGTAGCTCCAACAGTGAAAACATTGTCATAAGCTGCCGGATACTGAGGATTTGTATCAATATTCTGAAAATTATCATTACCGGCTGCAACCACAACTACGGCACCCATATCCATAGCTTGATTTATTACATCCTGCTCGGCAGGGCTGGAACCAGGTCCACCCCAGGAACAGTTAATAACGTCAGCGCCTAATTCCGCTGCATAGATGATTCCCTGATATCCATGTGTGATAGCCGGTCGTCCGCCCTCATCCCCGGATACTTTGACGGGAACAAATGAACAATTGAATCCCGGAGAAAGCACCCCGGTACTGTTATCCGTCACAGCAGCGGCACAGCCCGCAACATGAGTTCCATGATTGTTATTTGCGTCATTTGGTTTTACAATCGAGTCATTTCTGGCAAGGTCCCATCCATGAACGTCATCCACATAACCGTTTTCATCATCATCTTTGCCATTATTGGGAATTTCGTTTGGATTTGTCCAGAGATTTTCTTTTAAGTCTTCGTGATCTGTGTCAGTACCTGAATCGACGATCCCTATCAAAATATCTTTGCTGCCTTTGGATATATCCCAGGCTTTTTTCAGTTCGATCTTGTTTGTCATCCATTGCCTGTTTTGGGATGGATCGTTAGGTGTATATTCAAATGGATATCTCATGAAAACCGGAACGGCATATACAATCTCAGGATTTTTCATAAGCTCTTTGCAGGCGTCATAAGCATCCACCGGTGAAGAATATTCCACCTTATATATTCTGCTTATACCGTGCTTGTCCGCCGATTTCAGATCGCCTTCTCCATATTTTGCGAATGGCTGGCGAATTTCCTTTATGTTAAGATCCTCGATCGAACTCTGCAATATCATCGAGCGAAAGCCTTTATCTTCCTTTGATATTTTATAGTATCCCTTAGTTTTTATATGGATAGTGTTTTCCTGATAATATTCCTTGTCAACTATAGGGATATTGTAGATTTTTGCAGGCTTGTATGTGTTTGGTCCTGTTTTTACTCCTGGTATTACTATCTTATAGGCAATCTTTTGCCCGTCGCCGGGAATATATTTCGGGGAATCGTTCTTTTTTCCCTGATAACTTAATGGTGAGAGTGAGAAGAGAGGGATTGTAAGAATAAATCCCATTAATACTGTCAAAGATATAAATATTCGTCTAAAGTCTTTCATGCTGTTAAACCCATATTTTTTTTAAAAATATTTTTTTCAATATAATTTTGAACTTATCGACGTTATTGCCATAAATCCTATTTTATTATTATAAATAGGTTGTATTAAGTAAAATGGCTCAGTTTTTTTCTAACTACTTTATTTAAATAAAAAAACTAATGTTATAATATTTAAAATTATGGTTTTGAGCCATGTATTATTAATGTAAAATTATAAAATAACTTTTTTCAATGATTAAAACAATAGTAAGAAATACTAAATACAATTTTTGATGAAAACATTACTATAATCCATTTCAACATCAACAGAAATGATTATATTTGTATCTGTTTAAAAGCGTAAGCATTAAAGAGCTTTTTTTCTTTACTTTACAGCGGGTTAATTATGGCTTATAACATTGCAGTGATTGGAACAGGATACGTAGGGCTTGTAACGGGAACTTGCTTTGCAGCAACGGGTAACAATGTATATTGTGTTGACATTGACGAAGAGAAAATTAAACTGCTTCGCGAAGGCAAAAGCCCTATTTACGAAATCGGCCTGGAGAGAATGATCGAAAGAAATTTGCGTGAAAAAAGACTGCATTTTACGCTCGATTTGAAACAGGCTGTGCTTAATTCAAAGCTCATATTTCTTTGTTTGCCTACGCCTCCGACAGAGGACGGCTCTGCTGATTTGCAGCATGTGCTGAAAGTCGCCGAAGATATAGCTGAAATAGCCAAAGAAAATCATGACCCAAACGGTAAAATAGTTGTAAATAAAAGTACTGTTCCAGTTGGAACATCTGAAAAGGTCAGGAATATATTCAAAGAGAAAGCGCCCAAAGCCAAGCTTGAGGCAGTCAGCAATCCGGAATTCCTTCGCGAGGGCTTTGCTGTGGAGGATGCTATGAAACCGGAACGAATCATTGTCGGAGCAGATAATGAACAAGTTGTTGAGATCATGCGCGAGCTCTATCAGCCTTTCGTTCGCAGCGGCAATCCGATCTATATAATGGATGAAAAGAGTGCAGAGATAACCAAGTATGCTGCGAATTCATTCCTCGCTGCGAAGATCTCTTTCATGAACGACCTTTCGGCTTATTGTGAAAATGTCGGAGCGGACATCGAGAAGATACGTCTCGGTATTGGCTCGGACAGCCGGATTGGCAAGAGGTTTCTTTTTGCCGGCATAGGTTACGGCGGTTCGTGCTTTCCGAAGGATGTCCGTGCACTGATACATTCCACTCAAGAAGCAGGCACTCCCGTTGAAATTGTTGAAGCGGCACACAGGGTGAATTCAAATCAGCTTACCCGCTTCCTTGGAAGAATAAATAATAGATTCAACGGCGATCTTAAAGACCGCCGGATCGCTATCTGGGGACTTTCTTTCAAACCCAATACCGATGATACGCGTGAAGCACCTGCTTTCAGAATAATCGACTGGCTGCTGGACAAGAACGCCGACGTAAAGGTTTACGACCAGGAAGCCATGGATAATACCCGCAAGCATTTTGGCAGTAAGATAATTTATGCTGAGGATATGTATGATTGTCTCGATGCGGCTGAAGCACTAATAATTGCTACGGAATGGAATGTCTTCCGCAATCCTTATTTTAACAAAATGAAAGAGCTTTTGAAGAATCCACTGATCTTTGATGGAAGAAATCTCTTCGATCCGATAGAAATGGCTGAAGAAGGCTTCGAGTACTACTGTATCGGAAGGAAAACTATTAAACCGGGAAACAAGAAATAACATAAGATTTTAGATTTAACCTATTTATTTCATTAGAAAAAATGAAAATACACTTAAGTGTCATTGCGAGCAAAGTTGAGCGAAGCGAAATCCTGCTTTAGCAGGGCAGGAATCTGATAAATACTGGCTGCCTCGCAACGTTAAAAAAGATTTTATTCGGAATGTCGATCTTATGGATCACCCTCAATGAAGCCGAAGGCTAAGGGGTGGTTCTGCTAAATTGATAAAATTAATCTGGTTATATAGTAGTTCTATTGTTTAAATTCAATTTTAGTATGCAAAAATTTAATAAAACACTCAAAAAAGCTATTTTTGTAGGTTTAAATATTGAACGATCAAATTCGGAAAGTACATGGAGCATATATATAATATTTTCAGGGGGATGGCAATAGGTATAGCCAATGTTATCCCCGGGGTTTCGGGCGGAACAATGGCTGTTATTCTCGGCATTTACGAAAGGCTGACCGAAGCTGTCGGGAATTTCGTTATAGACAAAAAAAACAGGCTCAGGAATATCATTTTACTGGTGACTATAGGAATTGGCGCGGTTATAGGTGTGATACTCTTCGCCAGATTTTTCTCATTTCTGTTGACAACGGAACTGACTGAACAGGCGACATATCTGTTTTTCGTCGGCTTGATTATAGGCTCAATTCCTTTCATAATCAAGCTTCACAGCGATATGAAGATTAACGGCACAAGATTGTTTTTAGCTATTATAGCGATAGGATTGATCTTGCTGACAACTTTCTTCGAAGGTTCCGGCGACGTGACAAGTAACCTCGAAGTGAAAGACACCTGGCTGGGCTTTATGAAAATAACGGACATTGATCTGCTCTATGGCTTTTGGCTGTCAGTTTGCGGCTTGCTGGGCGCGGGCTCAATGGTGCTGCCGGGCTTTTCCGGCTCTGCGCTGCTGATAAGTCTTGGCGAGTATAATAATGTTCTCTTTTTCGTAGATCAGAGAATGATTGTCCCTGTAGGTTTTTTAGTTCTGGGAGTTATACCCGGTATAATTATATTCGCTAAAGTTATAAGTATTTTTCTCAAAAAATTCCCTTCCGAGACCTATTATTTTATTATCGGACTATTGATAGCGTCTAATTATCAGATCTACACTGAAATCAAAGATATACTGGATTATTCTTTTTTCGCAATAATTTTGAGTATATTTACCTTTGTGGCGGGATTCGCTCTTGCGTATTTTTCGAGTAAAATCAACAACTAAAAAATGGCTGGGAGCAAGAAAATACTGTACGTTTGGAAAAGCCCTTATCCGTGGGATGTTCGGATTGAGAAGATCTGCACTTCTCTGGCGGAAAACGGCTGTGAAGTGCATATCTTAGCTCTTCGTGAAGAACGGCAGCCGCAGACGGAGAAGATCGGCAATTTGAACATCATACGCACCAAGTTCATAAAAGGCAGCAAGAAAAGCATCCCTGTTTCAATGAATCCCTTCTGGAAAACTGAAATCTCAAAAGCTGCAAGAGAGATACAGGCGGACCTGATAATAGTCCGTGAAATTATGCTCGCAGAACTCTGCTCAAATATTGCTCGTCAGTTGGATATACCGGTGATTATGGATATGGCGGAGCACTATCCGGCGGCGATGAAGGATTTTAATAAATACTATAAAAATCTGATCAATAGAGTCTCTGTTCATTATTTGAAACTGCCTGATAAAATCGAGAAAAAAAGTACAATAAGAATGGATGGCATTTTATCCGTAAGCAAGGAAAACAGCCTTAGATTAATAAAAAATAACTATTATCCCCCAAAAAATATAATTGAAGTGCACAATACTCCCAAGCTCGATTGGTTTAGTGATATTCGAAAAGGCTGCCAGAAGTCTCCGGTCGTGTATGCTTATCACGGTCATTTCAGTAATGTGAGAAATCTTGATATTTTAATTAAATCTTTTATAATTGCAGCTAAGACCGATAAAAATATTAGATTAGTAATGGCTGGAACAGGTGAGAATTTTAAAGAGATTTCAGATATCAGGGAAAATTCCGATGTTAAAGACAGAATTACTCTCACGGGTTTTTATAATCACAAAGATACAAAGAAGTTATATTCTGAGATGGATATAGGGATTCTTCCATATAAAAATAATGAGTTTATAAATAATATAATCTCTAATAAATTATTTGATTACATGGCTTGCGGAAAACCGGTGATTGTTTCAGAGGCTTATCCGATGATACGAATAATGGAAGAAACAAATGCCGGTATAATAACAGACTGCAATAATCCCGATACTTTAGCTCAAAAAATGTTAGAGATCAAAAATATGGATCTTGAAAGCATGTCCCATAACGGTATAAAAGCTGCAGAGACAAAATATAATTGGACAGTAGATGAGCAAAAAATGATCGATTTCTTTAAGAGGTATATATAATGGCGCAATTTGTATCAAATACTGTTCAGGTGCATATTTACGCATTTGATCATGATGATCAGGTATTACATCTGCTGCTGCAACGTGCTGACGATAATCCGCTTTACCCGTTGTTATGGCAGGCATTGACCGGAACTATTGAAACGGGTGAGACTGCCCTGCAAACCTCAGTCAGAGAGATCAAAGAAGAGACCTCGCTGTCACCAATAAAAATGTGGACTGTACCTTACATTACTTCATTTTTCGATCCCTATTCTGACAGAGTGAATTTTTCACCTGTTTTCGGTGCTCTGGTTGAATATCACGAAAACATCATACTTTCAGGAGAACATAAGGACTTTATCTGGTTAAAATATGAAGAAGCTTTAAAAAAACCGGAGCTGCCAACTCATGTAGAAGGGACAAAAGTTTTTCAAAAATATATTATTGAATCAAAAGGACATAGTAAATTTGAGATTCCCGAAATATATTTCAAACAATTGATCTAAATTATGGATGATTACAAAATAGCAGCGGTTTTAATAACTCACAACAGACTGAATTTCTTAAAAGAGCTTGTTAATGGATTGAAAAATCAGACGCGAAAGCCAGACAAGATTTTCGTTATAGATAATGCCAGCACCGACGGTACCGAAGAATGGCTTGTAAATCAGGAAGGTTTGACTGTTATCAGACAGGATAATTTGGGCAGTTCGGGAGGTCAATATACTGGGATTAAAAAAGCTTATGAGCAGAATTATGATTGGATCTGGGTGATGGATGATGATGTCGAACCTGAACCGGATTGCCTTGAAAAACTGCTCAACGTTAATAACGATAAAGCTTTGGTAAGAGCACCTTTAAGATATACACCCGAGAATAAGCCTTTTTTGTATGAAGCCATAAGCTATAATCTGACAAATCCTTTTAAGAGTTTTTGGATAGAGATTGTCTCAGAAGAGCATCTCAATTTGGAAGAAATTCCAGCCGCCGGAATTACCTTCGAAGGACCATTAATCCATAAAGAAGTTGTCAAAAAGGTTGGCTTGCCGGAAAAGAAATTTTTTATATTCGCTGATGATACGGAATTTTTTATCCGGGTGATGAAGCAAAATTATAACTCAATAATTGTTAAAAATGCTGTCTTAAGAAGAAAGTTAACTTTTGATGCTTACCCTAAGAATTTCACATGGAAGCACTATTACACAATAAGAAATCTGACCGCTATAGATGTATTGCATGGCAGCGCTGCAGTGCGCTTATTGCGCCCTGTCGGTTATCTAATCAAGTGGTTGTTCAGATGCCGCAAACCGAAAGATATAGCTGTTGTCTTCAAGGCTTTTATAGATGGTTATTTCTATAAGTCTGATAATTGATTATCACTTTTTTTATTCAAAATCAAAAATTTTTGCGACAAAAACAAATTTGATGTGTTATTCAGATAAATTTTTATGTTAATTTGTTTTTCTGCATTTGAATATAAATGTTAAGAAAAATTTCAGAAATATTAACATAATCTTTATATTCGTAAAATTTTTTCAAAAATAAGAGGATTTATTTAATGATGATCACAAAAAAATTAAATTGCTTACTCACTTCATTAATATTAATTTTAATTTTCAGTTCAAACGCCTTCTCGGAAAACAAAAATGTAGAGCAATTCCAGTATCTTTCTCCCGTACCTGATGCTGTTTTTGTTTCACCATTTAATGATCTGATCATTAGATATGGTGAGGAGCTTGATGAATCAACCGTTAGCGCGGATCTTATCGAAGTGACTGCTTCGATTAGCGGCGTCCACGATGGAGAAGTTATTTTACTGGAAGATAAGAAAACTATGCTCTTCCAGTTTTTCAACAGTTTCGAATATGATGATACCGTAACAGTATCATTGTTGCCGGGAATAAAGACTTCAGGCGGAGCTCCCGTACCGGAAATGACTTATACTTATTATGTATCAAGTTTCAGTTATTACTATGGGACACAAGCACCACCCGATGATCCGACTGATAATGATATCCCTGATATTATGAAAGCAGGGGATGCAGGTAAAGTCAAAAATGACGAATTACTTTTTGACAAAACGGAATACCTCGAGAGCAGGCATCTCCCAGATGATTTTCCTCCAATGAAAGTAGATCGATACGGAGAACCCAACCCTGGATATTTGATGCTTACTCCTTTTGCCTGGAAAGATTCAGTTCTGGGTAATTATATCGTAATGATGGATAATTGGGGAACTCCTGTTTTTTATAAAAGCTATCCTGATTCCGTATTTAGCGCGGAATTCAAAATCCATCCTAACGGTTATGTAACTTTTTTTGATGCAACTAAAAGGCACTTCGCTATTTATGACAGTTCCTTCAACAAAATCGGACACATAAAACATAGGAACGGTTACCTGAACGATTTTCATGAACTTCTTGTCACTGAAGATAACCATAAATGGGTAATGACCTATGATCACCAGTGGGTGGATTTGACCGATTCACTCGAAGGGGGAATGCCAAACACCGAATTAGTTGGACTGATTATCCAGGAGCTTGATGAAAATGACAATGTTATCTTCCAATGGAGAAGCTGGGATAACTTTTCTATCTTTGATGCACATTTGCCAGGTGTGAGATATGATACCAATGCCTCAACTATTGATTATGTCCACGGCAATGCTATAGAAATTGAATCTGACACTGCTGTTCTTATATCCAGCAGAAATCTATCGGAGATAACAAAAATAGACCGTAGAACCGGGGAGATTATCTGGCGATTCGGTGGAAAGAACAATAGTTTCGATATTCAAAATGATGACAGAGTTCTTTCCTGGCAGCATGATTGCCGGCGATGGTCCAATGGCAATCTCTCTGCATTTGATAACGGTGTGCACCATGATAATCCTTACTCCGGTGCTGTGGAATACAAAATTGATGAAGAAAATATGACGGCAGAATTGATATACAGACATATAATCGATGAAGATCATTTAGCTCGTGTTACGGGAAGTTCCAGGCACCTTGATAATGGCAATTTACTTGTAAGCTGGGGTTCTGCAAGATTTCCGAATATATCTGAGTATGATTCTCTTGGCAACAGAGTCCTGGATGTTTCGTATCCTTCAATAAATTATAGAACTTATAGATATCCCTGGAAGACTACGCTATTCGGAACTGATATCGAGATGATTGATTACCAGAGTTTTGTTATCGGCGATCCGGTTAAAAATAATATTACTTTGAGTACTGATTCATCGGATAACATTGAAATTAGCAGCTATCATACTAATTATGATGCTTTCAGTATAACTGAAGATATCCCTCTGGATATTCCCGGAGAAGGTTCAACAGAAATTGAACTTATTTTTGATCCGCAGGAAAATGGATATTATGAAGATGTTCTAACCCTTAACCATGACTATGAGACATCTAGAATTGCCCGGCAGGTACATTTGAAAGCTATTGTTTTCAATAGTATGGATCCGGTAAGTTTAAGCTTCGAACCTCAGGATAGCTCCGAAAATGTACCGGTTGATAAGAAAATAGTGATTAATTTCTCCGAAGCTGTCCAAACCGAAGAAGGAAATAAATTAACACAATTAAATGCAGCCGGCTTTATTATGCTTGAAGACAGCGCCACCGGCGAAACTGTGCCTTTCTCCGCAACTATTTCCGGATTGAAAAAGACAATTACTGTTAAGCCTGACAATCCTTTTGATAGTGCTTCAACTTATTATGTTGGTATCAAAGATGGATTAATGGATTACAGAGATGAAGCAGTAGTAGTTGACAGCGCTAAGTTTTCCACACCGGAATATCCTTCCTCAATTTATGAGGAACCTGTCTCGGAAATAAAGCTTTATCCGAATCCGGCAAATGACCAAATCTATCTGGAAAATGAAAGTAATCTGCTCATTGAAAAGGTAGACATAGTGAATTCCTTTGGCAAAAAGGTCAGGCAATTACAAAATATAACCGGCACTCTCAATAAGATCGAAATGTCAGGTCAATCTCCAGGTTTGTATTTTGTAAGGATTTTCACATTCGACGGCAAAATCTACAGATATAAATTTATCAAAAGGTGATGAAATTGGAATTTCGGAGCTGTAAAAAATATTAATCTGCAATTCCTATACATAATCAAACCGGATTTTGCATTAGGACATAAACAATCTCTTGTTCCCCCTCATCACCAGCCCTTCTCCCGCCGGGAGGAGGGTGTTAGTGATGAGGGAATTCTTATAATGAATTTTCTCATCTAACACTTTTGTAAGCAAAGGTCTCCCATAGGTTTATAAAAATCCATGGATTATATAAGAATCCAATCCGCCCTTGCCACGCTTGAGCGTGGTTTCCGCTTGGCTATAACTGCGCTCGGACACCCCTCAAAGAGGGGAATTCAATCAGATGTAACATCTGACGGGAAGTTCTGAGGTGAGTTAGCAGCTTTTTGCCACAAATACAATTTTTGTATTGTGAATCCGGGTTAAAAAATCCCCCTCTTTCTGCTTCATGAATTTTTAAAAGAGGGAGATAAAATTTAAAAAATTTTTAGATTTATTTATAGCTGTGAACTGCTTCCGATTCTACCTTTTCAGGGATATTATATAATTTTCTTACGTAAGAAGCTATACCCGCTGCATCCAAACCGAGTTCGTGATGCAGTTCTTCCTGCGTGCCGTGCTGGATTATTTTATCCGGTATGCCAAGGATATGCACTTCCGGTTTGAACTTCATATTTCTGTTCTGAGCATAATTCTCAAGAACAGCAGAACCGAATCCACCAATAGCCTGGGCATCCTCGACGGTGATTACTCTGTCAAAACGGACTGCTAATTCATCCAGCATCTTTCCGTCGATCGGTTTTACGAAGCGAGGATTGATCACTTCCGCAGAAACTCCATCTTTTTCAAGTTCTTCAGCGGCTTTGACTGCCTCATGGAGCATTTTTCCAAGCCCGAGTATAGCAATATCATCTCCCTCGCGGATTTTTTGGGATTTCCCAAGAGGTATTTCTTTCATTGGACCTTCCTTTACTCCCAAGCCTTCGCCACGAGGATAGCGGATTGCAGCCGGACCGCTTTTATAATGATAAATGGCGGAATAAAGCATGTCTCTCAATTCCTGTTCATTTGTCGGTGCCATAAGGATCATGCCCTGCACCACACGCAAATATGCAATATCCAGAACTCCGTGGTGTGTAGCTCCGTCGGCTCCTACAAGCCCGCCTCTGTCCAAGGCAAAGACTACGGGGAGCTTTTGCAGAGCAACATCATGCACGATGTGATCATACGCCCTTTGCAGGAAAGTTGAATATATGGCACAAACCGGCTTCATGCCCTGTTTTGCAAGCCCTGCTGCAAATGTAACAGCGTGTCCTTCAGCAATTCCTACATCAAATATCCTTTCAGGGAATTCCTCCTGAACAATATCAAGGCTTGTACCATCCGGCATTGCTGCTGTTATCCCGACAATTTTAGGATTCATTTTGCAAAGCTCGATCATGGCTTCGCCAAAAACCTTTTGATATTTTTTAGGTTTGTTGTTTTTGCCGGTTGATATTGCCTTACCGGAATCTTTATCGATCTTGCCGATAGCATGAAGAAATTTCGGGTCTTTCTCTGCCGGTGGATAGCCATAGCCTTTTTTTGTGATAGTGTGTAACAGGATTGGTCCGTTCATTTCTTTGATCAAATTGAACATCCGAACCAGCTTCTGCACATTGTTGCCATTGTTGGGACCAAAATATTTAAAGCCGAAAGCTTCAAAAAGCATACCCGGTGTAACAACGGATTTGAAGCCTTTTTCAAATCTGGAGGCAACAAAGCGTATCCTGTCGCCGAGTTCATCCATCTTTCCGGTTAAATCCCAAATGTTGTCGCGAATTTTCTGTATCGGAGTCGATGCAAATACCTCGTTGAAATAATTTGAAAGTGCCGAAACATTAGGTGCGATGGAAGCATCATTGTCATTAAGGACTACAGTCAGATTACGTTTCTGAACGCCGCAGTTATTCATAGCTTCAAAAGCAAGTCCTCCTGTCATAGCGCCATCGCCGATAACCGAAACCACACGGTAATCGTCTTCCTGTATATCGCGAGCTGCCGCCATTCCGAGAGCAGCAGAGATACTTGTGCTTGCGTGACCGGCACCGAAGGTATCATATTCACTTTCGGTCGGTTTTAAAAAGCCGGATAAACCGCCTTTCTGTCTAATTGTATGTAGTTGATCCCTCCTGCCGGTGATTATCTTATGGGGATAACCCTGATGTCCGACATCCCAGATAAGCTTATCTGCAGGTGTGTCGTAAACATAGTGCAGAGCAACAGTGAGTTCCACAACTCCCAAACCGGCGCCAAAATGACCTCCGGTTTTAGTAATCGTTTCGATCAAATATTCGCGAACTTCATCGCAAACTCTGGGTAACTCTGTAACCGGCAATTCTCTCAGATCTGCCGGTGAATTGATGTCAAACAAATATTTATAGTTGAACTTTTTTAAGTTTGCCATAGTATCCGTTTTTTAATGAACATATTGTGGTTGACTTAACTTTAGTTTTCTTGTGCCTGTTTCTTTTTAGATCGAACCAACAGTTAATTATACAATTTACAAATTTTAGTGACGATTTATATAAGTTATATGTTTTAATGTTTTGTAATTAATTCGGATAACTGAAAAATTATTATGAACCCGGATTTTGCATCAGAACAAAAACAATCTCTTATTCCCCCTCATCCTCAGCCCTTCTCCCGCCGGGAGGGGTGTAAGAATTTCTTTTTACTCTGAAAGTCCCTTCTCCACTTGGGAGAAGGGTTTTAGGAATGAGGGAATTCTTATAATGAATTTTCCGGGTTAATGCTATTTTTGTATTTTGAATTTGGGTTAATTCAAATTCATGCCTTTTGAGAAAAATAATTTGTATAATAGATCTAATATTTTTATAACTTTATCCTCTTTGTAAATAATTATCAAAAAAATAGTCATATTAATCAGTTCAAATAATGTAAAATGTATGATATGACCCTATTAGAAAAAATTGGCAGCAAGGCTGTGCTATTCCTGTTTTTTCTGTCGAGTGTAATCAATTGCGGTAAGAGCAACGGCAATGGCGACAGTAATAGCTTCGAAAAACAGCGAATACAAATGGTGCAGGAGCAAATAAGAGCTCGTGGAATTTATGATGTGAAAATACTCGAAGCGATGCGAAAAGTTCCTCGTCATTTATTTGTACCGGAATCTTACAGAAACAGAGCCTACGGAGATTCTCCCCTTCCTATTGGAGAGGGACAGACAATATCCCAACCTTATATCGTGGCTTTCATGTCGGAAAAGTTGAATCCGAAGAAAAATGAAAAAGTCCTTGAAATCGGCACTGGCTCAGGCTATCAGGCTGCAATTCTTGCCGAACTGTGCGACAGTGTTTTTTCCATCGAGATCTTTGAATCGCTGGGGAATAAAGCAAGGGGAACGCTCAATGAACTTGGCTGTGACAATGTTTTGGTCAAGATCGGCGACGGCTACAAAGGCTGGAAAGAACATGCCCCTTTTGATGCAATAATTGTTACCTGCTCGCCTTCTCATATCCCGGAACCTCTCAAGGAGCAGCTTGCCGAAGGGGGCAGAATGATAATCCCTGTCGGTGAAACATTTACCCAGAAATTAGTCCTGCTCACAAAGGAAGACGGAAAAATTACCAAAAATTCAGTTCTGCCGGTTCGCTTCGTACCGATGATCGATGACAGAGGTAAAAAATATTGATTTGACAAATATATAAGGTGTTAACATGAAAAAGCTATTGAGTGTTATTATCTTATAAACTCTGATCTCCGGTAACAAAGAGTTAACGCAGCCTTAGCGATGATGAAGATACATTAGAAGCACGTGGATATTTAGGTATTTCATTAATCGGAAGGACGGCATTCCGTACTCGGGCTAAGGACTGACATTAGTGAGCCGGATTAGATGAGCCGGACATTCCCGGCAGTCTGAAGAACCAAAACCCTTTACCGGCACTTCGGAATTTTGTCGATTCAATAATTCTCCGTTTAGTTCACATTCAATCTTCTTTTTTGAGGGGAATTTCTTAATATCAATGATCTCAACATTGTCATCAGCAAGTAGAAAGTCTATATGCCAGTGTTGTTTTTTGTCTTTCCGTTGATGACGTTGAACTCTCTTTTCCAGTCCTCTCATTGCACTGCCGGTATATACATATTTACCGGCAGGGAACCGGCATTGACCAAGTGAGCCAATTTTTACCTTGATTTCCTTTTTAATATTAATTATCAACTGATAGGCGCCGGAGTTCATTGATCTTTCTCTGGTTTCCAGTTTTTCATAAACAGGTCGAAAAGGAAATTAGGCAGTACCTTTACTAATTTTGTAGAAAAAGCCATGGGAAATGGGAAACTGATTACTTGTTTTTTTCTTTGAATACCTTTTGCAATAATTTTTGCTGCCTTATCAGCTTCCATAAGAAAAGGCATGTGGAATTGATTCTTTGCTGTAATGTTTGATTTTACAAATCCCGGTCTGATCGTGATAACTCTAATTCCATGTCTTTTCAATTCCACTCTGGCGGATTCCAGAATATATGCTGCGGCTGCTTTACTCGCGCTGTAGGTTGACGAGCCTGGGAAGCCTCTGGCATCAGCTAAAGAACCTATACCTGCTATAATTCCTCCGCCTTGCTTTATCATAGCCGGAACTAAAAATTCCAAAGCGTAAACTATACCGTTAATATTAATATCCATCACTTTATGAAATTGGTCATTATTCCAACTTTGGAATAAATTATAGCCGCCAACTCCGGCATTGAGTATCGCCAGATCAATCCTTTCCATTATATCGAAAGCCGAATTGATAGTATCCCGAACTGCTTTCCTATCAGTTACATCGCATATTTTGTAATGGGCTTTACCACCTTTTGAGCGTATCTTCTCACATACTTCAATGAGTGCTTTCTTGTCTCGGGCAGCCAAGAAAAGCTCGGCTCCCTGCGAGGCATATTCCATTGCAAGCGCTTTGCCTATTCCTTTGGAACCGCCTGTAATAAAGACTTTTTTAATGTCGATAATTCCACCTAATATTTACCGGGATACTGATTATCTCTTCTTCAATTTCATGAATTTTCTTTTTCCGACTTTGATCATTTTCTCTTCAGATAGATCAATATTATGACCGGGGTCACTGACTTTTTCCTCATCCACGGAAACCGCATTCTGCAACAACAATGTCCGGGCTTGCTTCTTTGATGGCGCTAGACCTGTCTGAACCAGCATATCCGTAATATTGATCTCGTCTGAATCAATTTTATACTCGGGGATATCATCAGGAATGCCTTTGTCCTGGAACATACGGTTGAATTCGTCGTGGGCTGATTTTGCGGCTTCTTTATCATAGTATAATTCAACAATTCGCATGGCTGTTTTGACTTTAGCATCACGTGGGTGGATAGTATTATTTTTCAAGCCGGCTTCCATTTCCGCTATTTCATCCTCGCCTGCGAAAGCTCCGTATCTGAAATATGGAATTATCAAATTGTCCGGTATAGACATTACTTTGCCGAACATATCTTTTGGCAATTCGGTGAGAGCTATGTAATTATCCAGAGATTTACTCATCTTCTCGACACCGCTGGTTCCTTCGAGTATAGGCATGGTGAGTATGCACTGGGCATCTTTATCGTATGCCTGTTGGACTTCGCGAGCCAGCAGGAGATTGAACTTCTGGTCAGTGCCGCCAAGCTCTACATCGGATTCTATTGCTGCGGAATCCATAGCCTGCGCCAGCGGATACAGAAACTCATGCAGGCTGATAGGCTGCCCTCCCTTATATCTCTTTTCGAAATCGTCACGCTCAAGTAACTGGGCAACCGTAACCTGGGCAGCAAGATTTATAACTTCGGCAAAGTTCATTTTTGAGAGCCACTCGGAGTTATAGCGTACCTCGAGATTATTTTTTGAAAGCACTGCAGTTGCCTGAGCAAGATAAGTCTCACCGTTGATCTTTGTTTCTTCCATGGTCAACTGTGGGCGGGTTTTATTCCTGCCGGAGGGGTCGCCGATCATAGCCGTAAAATCACCTATGATAAGCACTGCCTTATGCCCGAGATCCTGAAATTGCCTCATTTTTTGCAATACAACTGCATGCCCAAGATGTAGATCAGGCTTGCTGGGATCGCAGCCTAATTTTATGATGAGCGGTTTGTTATTTTTCTTTGAGCGTTCAAGCTTTTTCTCAAGTTCTTCTTCCGGCAGCAATTCAACTACACCGGATTTAATCACATCCATTTGCTCTTTTACCGATGGAACCATTTCTATATCCCAATTTTTAACATCAAAAAAACAAAATTAATAAATTTTCAGTATATTGATGAATTATGATTAGTAGTATTGCAAATAATCTAATTTTGTTAAATACATAATTTTTGCAATATTAATAAATCTTAAAATTATTTTTAACAAAATTGGAAAATAACTATGTGTGGTAGATTTGCGCTGTCGCCGCAGACTGGCGATATAGAGAAGCTGGTGCCCGGATTGCGGGTGGAAGTTGACATTCCGCCGCGGTATAATATTGCGCCGACGCAGGATGCAGCTTCAATTCTCAATGATGATCAGAAAGCGGTGAGTTACCTGCGCTGGGGGCTTATCCCATTCTGGGCGAAGGATCCGGCAATTGGCAATAGGATGATAAATGCCAGAGCGGAAACAGTTACGGAGAAACCGGCGTACAAAGGTCCGTTCAAGAAAAAGCGTTGTTTGGTGCTTGCTACGGGCTATTACGAATGGAAGAAAGAAGCGGGCAGCAAGAGGAAAATTCCTTATTTCATCAGGCTGAAGTCGCAAAAGCCGTTCACTTTTGCGGGGCTGTGGGATAACTGGACTGATGAGAACGGAAAGGATGTGCAGTCCTGCACCCTGATCACAACGGAAGCGAATGATGTTACGTCTGAAATACATCATCGGATGCCGGTCATTATTTCGCCGGAAGCGAGGATGGATTGGCTGGACAGCGTCGCTGCTGATGTAGAGAAACTTAGCAGCCTGCTGGTGCCCTACGAGGAGGAGCCGATGGAGGCTTATGAAGTTTCAGCGCTGGTGAATAATCCGGGTAATGATACGCCGGAGTGTATCAAGCCGGTGGATGGGTGAAAGATTAATTGGAGTGGTTCTTAAATCGTTATTGTCTATCCTTCGACATCGCCCAGCTAAAGCAGGATTTCGCTTCATAAAAAAAGTAGAGACATACCCCTGGTCTGTCACAAAAAAAAGGTTATACTTGGGTGGAGTTGAAGTGCGGCACGATTTCCACAATTATGAAACAGCCTCATCTATAACATATTACTTTTTTATAAAAATTTTGGTATTTTTATCCCGGAAAATTCATTATAAGAATTCCCTCATCCCTAAATCCCTTTTCCCAAGTGTAGAAGGGACTTTCAGTGTAATAAGAAATTCTTACACCCTTCTCCCGCCGGGAGAAGGGCTGGGGATGAGGGGGAAAAGAGATTGTTTATGTTCTAATGCAAAAATCAGGGTTTAATGTAACATCCGGATTAAGATGACGCTTCTGAGACACCATCTTGGGAATAATGGAAATATTCTTAAATTTTATATAATGAAAAACTACGTCTACGTACTATGGCAAAATAACTATCTTAGCCACAGATTTTCTTGATTGCTTATTTACGGATAAGAAATACAGCCCCGGCTGTAAATCATTTATTTTGGAAATGTTCACAGTCCTTGTATTTCGCCCTGAATCATAAAACCTGCTGCCGCTTGAATAGATCTCATTACCCATAGCATCCCTCAGTTTAATGTTAACGTATCCAGCCTCCGGATTTTCAAAAGTGACCATAAATATATCCACCGCCGGATTAGGATAGACTTTGAGATTTAAATCTTTAGCGGAACTGTATTCCATCACCCCGGTGTACACCGAATTCTTTCTGCCCGGCGTGCCGTTCATTACGTACGATGCCTGCCACGACTCGGGCAGCGAATTGTCCAGCCCCGGGTTCTTCAATTCCATTGTCAATCCGGTTTCAACACAGTTTCCCGGCCAGGGGGAAGAGGGCAGATATTCCACTTTGTCGACAAGCTCGTCATTGGAATCATATAATCTTACCGCATCATCAGTCCCAAATCCGTAAGTGAAATCCTTAGGATAATGCTCAACATTGGGATGCACACTCTCGAAATTATTTATATCCCTGCAAATAACCATGTATTCATCACTTTTGATATTCGTTTCCTGGTCAAAAATGAAGATATGGGAATCATCGTCATCTTTAATCTTCCAGCCGCTGATATTGATATCGTAATCATCAGCATTGTACAGTTCAATCCAGTCTTTGCTGTCCCTTTCGTCGGGCGGAGACTTATACATTATTTCGTTTATGATAATTTTGCCTTCATATTGATGGATTTTATCCTCGAATTCAGCTTTCAATGTGACATTCTCAGGTAAATTAACTTTTAACTGCGGCAAACGTGCTTCCATAGTATCGGAGAATATGGAGCGATCGCTGATCCATCGCTTGAATTCCATGCCTTCCGGGGGGGTTGCTTCCAATTCAACCGGCACTCCCTGGAAATAGATTCCATTCCACGGAAACTCGTCAATGTTAATTGAATTCACTCTGATCTCACCGCCAGTGTGATTTGCATTTATTTCAAGTTTTGCTGTTCCGGTTAAGTTGAAATACTCAGCATAATGATCAGGTAAATAATTTAAACGAAGCTCATAGAATTTTTTTATTGACTCAATTTCATCTTCCCAATCAATAGCTGCTGAATCCCACCTTTTTCTGTGCCTAATGATTTGTGGTCTGATAATATTTGCCAGACTATCTACTATTGGTACAACATTTTCAGCCTGCAGTACCGTGTTCATTAAATCCGCACTTTTATTGATGAATTTATGCCTAAACACCATGTTTTCCAAAAACTTACTAAAAATTGTCGGGAACGGCCATTTTTGTTTTAAAGTAAACTTAAGCATATTATGGTTAAGCATGTATGCCCGGGAAGTACCGTCAAGATCATTTAGAATCCACCGCCATTTCCCATCTAATGAATCTGAGCGCCAATATTTTAGATTTTTATAGGGCCAATCAAGATTTGTATTATAGAATTCAATGATGGCGTATTCCATAATGTTTTCAATATCTACACTTCTATTAATAAATTCATAGGAACCTGGTTTGTTAAAATCCATAGTTTCAATACTGTCATACATATTAAATAACTTAATTCCATCGCCATGTAATCTACCGTTAGCATCTTCATACAAATCAATTGTGTTTTTTGGGATGTCATATTTTAGACTGATTTGATCTTCATGTATTCTCTCTCTTATATTTTCGATCCCCCAGTATTCGCCATTCAGGAAAACAATGGCGGGGCTAAAAGCCATTGCATCAAGATTGTGGAAATCTTCTGCCAAAACAGCACAAATCCCATCTCTTATTATGCTGCTTTTCCATTCCGTACCGCCGTTACGAACAATTAGGTGATCATATTTGTCCATTCCTTTATCCCCGAAAAAGGGATAATCAAAATATTTTTCACCGTAAATACTTCGCGCGTATAATCTCACTGATTTTTGCGGATGATATCTTGATGCATGACCGTGTACTCTCGCCCCCGCCCCCGATTCATACTTTAATTCCTTATCATCTCCCCATAACTCGAAATTGACCGGTATTTCAATATCTTTGAATAAGTTATCTTTCACGAAAATGCCGTTCTCCTTGTTCCATAGATCCTCCGGGTCAGCAGACAAAGATATTACCTGCAACGGAATGTCTTCATCAATGAAGTAAGTGTTGGATACTATCCTGCCGGGTAAAAGCGCATCATTGAATGCTCTGGCTCTTATAAGTGTCGTCGTATCGATTGTGATCGTTTCGCCGGTATATCGTATCGAGCCGCTGTCAGGCTCAGAGCCGTCTTTTGTATAATAGATATTAGCTTTATCATCATTGACACTTAATGTTACCGTTTTATTCCCTTCGAACCAGCCGCCTTTATTTGAAAATATAGGGTCTGCGGTTCTTCCGGGGCAGCCTTGTAAATTTTCTTTTTCTGGTGTTGGATTCGGGCAAAATGAAAATTCGCCTTCTCCATCGGGGAATCTACTATAGGAAATATCCGTTATCTGATCGGTAAATATGACTTTATCTATTAATTCACCTCTCGAATTCCATAGAAATAACGATTCTGATTGTCTGTTAAGTTTAAAATCCGTATGTAATTCTCGTGATAAATAGCTTCTGCCTTCTTCGCCGGCGTTGAATTCAATGTGTTTGAATTTCTCAGGTGAAAAATCTTCCCCGTTGATTTTCAATTCCGAAACCGTTAGTTTTGACATTTGATCTCTATTACCGCTTCCAAAGGCTATACCAAGATAGATCGTGCCTTCCGGCATTGGAAGATTAATTTCAGCGCCGCAGTACCAGTGTACTCCGTCAGCATTAATGTATCCAAAAAGAGAATCCCCCCTGCGCTTTAACTTTATGTAGTAACTTGGATATTCCACTTCGACATTCCAAAAAGGCACTATCTTGGGCCATTCTCTTTCTCTGGTCCTGAAATGGAATTTGTAGCCCTTCATTCGCGGGCTTTCGCATACCATAGCGCCATACCTGCAATCTTCAGTCAATTTCTCCCGTACCATCAGACCTGCTTTTGCATTATCCGCAGCGAAGCGCATAGCATTGAATTTTGCCTCTATTTCAAAATCCCCCTGAATTTCAATATAGTCAAACCTGATGCCGTCAGTTCCATCATAATATCCAAAGCCCCAGCCGGAGGACTCCATGATATAATTATCCGTGCCTCTTCTGTCCAGTCCCGAAGCATAAACCATCAATCTCTCACCCGGTTCAACTCTTCTGTCAGGAATTTCCCATGCTTCCTCAAAATTATTATTATCGCTTACCCTGTATCCCTTTAAATTGACCGGACTATCACCGTTGTTGTATAGCTCAAACCAGTCAGGGGTCTCCATATTTTCATCATAGTAGCAGCTATGGTTGGAGGCTGCGATTTCGTTGATTTTGATATCGGCTGCTGTACTGTCAATTACAATAACGATCAATGATAGGAATAGTACAAATCTCCGCTTTAATTTCATTTCTCTACCCTTATTTTAATAATAACCTATATCTGTTACACCGTATCAAATCGCCATAATTATAGTAATATTATTTTTCCTATCCCTTAATGTTATGGTAATACAATTATCTTTTTTACTACTTTTTCATGTGCTTTATTTACGGACAAAAAATATGTTCCTGAATTGTTGGCGGTAATTTTTGAAATATTCATAGAAATATCTGTTATGCCCTTCTTATAAAAGTGTTTTCCTGTGGAATAAATCTTATTGCCCAATACATCATGCAACTCGATTACAACATGTCCCGAATTAGGATTTTCTATCGAGATATTTATCCTATCTGTTGCAGGGTTGGGATATATTTCCAAACTCAAACCAGATATTGTCCTGTAGTCGAGAATGCCTACATAGACCGAATTCTTTCTGCCCGGCGTGCCGTTCATTACGTACGATGCCTGCCACGACTCGGGCAGCGAATTGTCCAGCCCCGGGTTCTTCAATTCCATTGTCAATCCGGTTTCAACACAGTTTCCCGGCCAGGGGGAAGAGGGCAGATATTCCACTTTGTCGACAAGCTCGTCATTGGAATCATATAATCTTACCGCATCATCAGTCCCAAATCCGTAAGTGAAATCCTTAGGATAATGCTCAACATTGGGATGCACACTCTCGAAATTATTTATATCCCTGCAAATAACCATGTATTCATCACTTTTGATATTCGTTTCCTGGTCAAAAATGAAGATATGGGAATCATCGTCATCTTTAATCTTCCAGCCGCTGATATTGATATCGTAATCATCAGCATTATACAATTCAATCCAGTCTTTGGAATCATTCTCGCCGGGCGGCGATTTATACATTATTTCGTTTATGACAATTTTACCGTCATTTTGAAGCTCTGCTTTCTTGAATTTTGCTTTTAAATTCACAGAGTTTGGCAATGAAACAGTAATTTTGGGCTCAAAAGCATCAAGAGTATCTTCGAAAATTGACCTGTCGCAAACCCATTTGTGAAAAATCAAATTATCTGTCGGTTCAGCTTCAATTTGAACGGGCACATCTTGAAAATAAATGCCATTCCACGGGAATTCAGATATAGTAATATCATTTATCTTTATTTGCCCGTTTGATGGTTCAGTGTTTATTTTCAAATTTGCTATACCGCTTAATTCGAAGAAATCTACATAGTGTTTTGGAAAATGTTCTAATCTATGGTTTATATAATATTTAATGGCAAAAATCTCTCCTTCCCAATTAATTGCGGAAGTATCCCATTTTCTGCGATGCCTTTGTAAATTTGGTTTTATAATATCAACTAAACTGTCAACAATAGGCAATACATTGGTAGGTTGCAAAACCGTGTTTATAAATTCGGCAGTTTTATTAATAAATTTATTTTTGAATTTAGGATTTTTAAAAAAATTAAGTAAGATATCTGAAAAGGGACATTCTTTATGAGAAAGACGCTTAAAACAATCATACTCGGCATTTCCCAAATAACCGAAGGTCCAGTCCAAATCATTTAATATCCATCTCCATTTGCCATCTAATGAATCAGAACGCCAGAATTTGAGATTTTTATGTGGCCAATCAAAATTGCCGGTATATAATTCCATAATTACATATTCCATGATATTATTGATATCCACATTTCTCTCAATAAAATCATAGGCTTCGTCCGCCTCAAAGTCAATTATCTTAATGCTATCAAGCAAACTATACAATTCTTTACCGTCCCCATGTAGTAATACGTTCGAATCTTCATACAGATCTATTGATTTAGTTGGTATATCATGTTTCAAATGTAAATAATCTTCGTGGACTCTTTCTCTTATCTTTTCGATTCCCCAATACTCTCCATTAATAAACATTATAACCGGCGTAACAGCCAATGCATCCAGATTTGAGAAATCATCGGCTAATATCGCGCAAATAGCATCTCTTATCAGGCTCTCTTTCCATTCGTTCCCACCATTACGCAGTACAATGTGATTATATTTCTCCAGTCCTTTATCCCCGAAGAAAGGATATGAAAAATACTTGTCACCATAAATATTTCTGGCATATAATCTCATGCACTTCTGGGGAAAACTTGTTGAACCTTGTCCATGTAATTTTGCTCCGGCTCGGGTTTCATATTTTAAGCTTTTATCAACTCCCCACAATTCAAAATTCACCGGTATCTCTATATCAGCAGATATATTGCTATCATGGAAAATTCCTATTTCTTCATCCCAAAGGTCCTTTGGCTCAACAGCTATGGAAACTGTCGGTAAAGGAAATTCTTCTTCAATAAAGTAAGTATTCGATACAATGCGGCTGTTTAAAAGTTTATCATTGAAAGCTTTAGCCCTGATACAGGTTGTTGTATCGAGCACAATAGTTTCACCTGTGTATTTGCTCGAGTTAATATCCGGTTCTGAGCCGTCTTTGGTATAGTAAATATCTGCATCTTGATCCGGCGAACTTATAGATATCGTGGCTTTTCCTTCAAACCATCCGCCTTCATTTGAGAAAACCGGATCGGGGGTTTTTCCGGCAATTCCTTTGTCATTCTCTTTCTCGGGACTGGGTTTTGTGCAATAAGAGAAGTCTCCGCTGCCGTCAGGAAATCTGCCATAAGAAACATCCGTATACTGTTCCGAGAAAACAACTTTATCGAGCAATTCTCCTTTGGCATTCCATAAAAATAATGACTCTTTTTCTCTGTTTAGCTTGAAATCTGTATGCAATTCATTCGAATAATAGCTTCTCCCTTTTTTGCCTGTATTGAATTCTATAGAATGAAAATTTTCAGGTAAAAACTCTTTTCCATTAATTTTCAAATTAGTAACAGTCAATTTTGATATATGATTATAAGCACCACTCGTTAAAGCAACTCCTAAATATACAGTATCCTGTTCCATTTGTAATTTTGCCCTTGCATCACAAGTCCAATGTACACCATCAGTACTAATATAGCAGAAAAGTGAATCACCTTCCCTTTTAAATCTCATAAGATAGCTTGGATATTCAGCCAGAAAATTCCATAACCGGGATCTAATTGGTAACTTACCTTCATCGCTTCTATAAATAAACCTGTATGCCTTTGTCACTTGGTTTTCACAAACCAGTGCAGCATATTTGCTGTCATCAGTCAATTTCTCTCTTACCATTAAACCGGCTTTGCTTTCGGGCAATGTTAATCTTAAAGCATCAAATCTTACATGTATCTCAAAATCGCCGCTTATCTTAATATAACTAAATCCAAACCCATCAATTTTATGCTTAAAAGAGAATCCCCAGCCGGAGGACTCCATGATATAATTATCCGTGCCTCTTCTGTCCAGTCCCGAAGCATAAACCATCAATCTCTCACCCGGTTCAACTCTTCTGTCAGGAATTTCCCATGCTTCCTCAAAATTATTATTATCGCTTACCCTGTATCCCTTTAAATTGACCGGACTATCACCGTTGTTGTATAGCTCAAACCAGTCAGGGGGCTCCATATTTTCATCATAGTAGCAGCTATGGTTGGAGGCTGCTATCTCATTGATTACTATTTCTGCAATTGCACTTGAGCAGCAAATTATGAAAAAAAGTGTTCCTATTAAAATTTTCCACATTAGATACATAGATCCATTCCTTCTTTTGTTACAATGATCATTATAAACCGTAATAGTCAAGCATGTGTTATTTTTTATTTAGTTAATGCAACTCAAAGCTGTACTTATAATAAAAAGCCAGAATTCTCTCAATATCCGGCTCCTCAATATTGAATTCATTTTCATAGCGGTAGAAGATATCCAATTCATGACCATTGTCCAGATTAATCTCCACACCGACAGATAATTTGTATTTTAGAAAGCGGTCACCTTCATCCCAATTGAATCTGTAAAAGGCTTCGCTGCTCAAATACGGATTTACCGGACCTTTGAGATTGTAGTCTATCGCGAACTTATTGCGCCAGAAAACTCGATTATTATCGTCCACGCGATATTCTTTATCATAGCGGGAGCGAAGCTGAAATTCGAATCTATCTATTTCATATTCAAGATAGATTGTAGGTCGCAATTCATGCTGCTTTTTGTCAGTATAAAGATTATACCTGTAAGCTAAAGCCAGATCAACATATTTATGCAGATCGTATTGAAAACCATAGGATGCAATGCTGTTCTTCATATTTTTGCCGCTGTTTCGCAATCTTATCTCCTGTTCATATTCAAAATCAAGATCTTTGGATAGTTCAAATTCAATTTGCATTCCCATCCAGAATTCATTTTCATTATCCTGCGACTGTGCCGTAACAATACTGAAAATTATTAAACAACTGCAAAAAAATACTTTTCTTAAATATATATTCCTGTAATTTATAACATACATTATAAAATACGCTTTCTGATTTTATTCATAATAAAATATCTTGACATTAGCCGTATCCTGCAGGAAGTCGATCCTGCCGATTTCATATCTGTGAATATTTAACCCTGTACGCTTTTTCAGATCATCCAGCAAAAGCGCATTATTCTCCGGTTTGATCAGTTCAATTTTCTCATAAGTAATATTCTTGCTAACTTCATTTTTTATCCAGGTCTTCTCAAGGAATAAAGCAAACGCAGCTATCAATACATTTACAAATAAGATGTTAACCAGCCCGATTTTCTGATTAGCTAAAGCATTGATAATAGCGACGCTTATAGAAATAAATAGATAGGTCATTTCCTTGATTGGCACAGTTTCCGTTCTGTACCTGAGTATCGAAAAAATTGCAAACAGCCCGAAAGCAAATCCTATACTCAGATTGACACTGTTAAGCAGAAAACATACTATAAATACAGCAAGATTGAATAAGACCATCGTAAAGAGATAGTCCCTGTTTTGGGTTATTCTGAAATAGATCTGCTTGGTGATGAAATAAACAAATATAAGATTCAGTATAAATCTTGGAATGAATTCCTTAATAAATGAAAATTCAAATAATTCATATTCTGCCATACTATTTTGCCCCCACATTACTTTTACAAATTTTTCGAATAGAAATTAGCTTGGACTTCAATCGATTGTATTTCACCTCGGGAACTGTCAATACCGTTCCAATACAATATTTGCTGAATGAAGCGGGTTTTATACCATATTCTTTCACAATATTGGCAAATCGGGAATTTTGATTCTTTCCCGGAAATTTAACCTCCGCTACTACTAATCTCTCTAACCTGTTTTCATTTATTGAGTTTTCGAAATAGAGTTCATAGTCGAGTGTTACTTTTTCAGGGATGTTTTTATGAAGCAATGTAATTCTGTGATAGCTAACCTTTAGCTTTGAATGCAATCTATCGGTATCAATATTGAAAGTCTCCAAAGCTGTTTTTTTCAAAGCCCCGTTAATTCTCTCATTGAACTGACCCTGAGGTTCTCTGTATTTTATAACTCTCTTCTTATTATTTTTATATTTTATCTCGAGGAATGTTCTATTTGACTCAACATAGGTTCTATAACGAATCTTAATTCTATTTTGCTTGCCATTCACATGATTAGTGAATAAAAAATGATCTTCGGTATCAAAATAGTGATTTTCTATGGAGAAATGCCTTAAGCCATCGATATCCAAAATCATATAGTCTCTTTGTAGGTTGGCAAGCAATTCCGGCAGTAAACTTACATTGAAGAAATACTTTTGCTCATACCTGTTGATAAGCTTTTGGCATCGAGTTGCTCAAGACTCGTTGGCTTGAAAGCACTTAGCATTCTTTTTGTTTCCCTATTTACCTTATTACCCATTTACTATTATTAACACATTAATTCGATTTTTTTCTTTACAAAATACTAAAAAAAATGTGAACAGAAACATAAATTACCTGCTAACACAGTGTGTTTCTGATTTTCGAAAATTATGTCAAATAGGATAAATAGGCTCTATATCAAAACCCTGATTCGTTTTGTTGAAAATCAATTCCACAAATACAATTAATACTTTTGTTTATATATTTAAAATTTTTCATCAATCATTGCCCTTTTTAAAATTCACTATAAAATCAATATAGTAAATTTTTTACATAAAGCAAAATTATTTTTAGAGTAATTATTCTTTTTTTTGAATGTGTTAATAAAATGATTATATTTATCATACGTATTAGAAATAAAAAGATGATAATTTATATCATAAAAAGGTGGTAAAAATGCGCACTACAATCAACGTAAGAGATGATATTATCAGTGATATTATTGAATATTATGATGCAAAATCAAAAACCGAAGCCGTAAACAAGGCATTGGAAGATTTTGCTATGGACTTGAAAAGAAAAAAAATAATTGAGATCAGAGGCAAGATTGATATTGAAGATGATTTGGATGAATTGAAGAAAAAAGAAATCCAGGAGTTGAAAGAATTATGAATGAGCTTGTTATGATTGACTCAAGCTGCTGGATAGAGTATCTAAGAAATAGTGATCAAAAAATTGCTGATACCGTTGTTGATTTAATACAAAATCATCAGGCATGTATTTGTGGCATTATTGAAATGGAGATCGTACAAGGTATTCGGAATAAAAAACAAGCTGAATTAGTGTCTAATCTCTTCGATATACTCAAATATTATACTATTGTTAGAGAAGATTTCATTAATGCCGGGAAAAGAATAATTGAAATGAAGAAAAAAGGTATTATAGTTGCTACTTCCGATTGCCTTATAGCTGAAATCTGTATAAAAAATAATCTTAAACTCTACACGAAAGATAAAGATTTTAATTACTTTCAAAAACTTAAACTTTATTAAACCCATATTTTGCAATAGAATAAACATATATTAGAATAAATAACTTAATCCTAAGAACTAAACCACCCCTTCTTTCCCCCGCCTTAGTAAGGAGGGGATACAGGGGTGGTTTTTCTAATTCTTTTAAAGGCACTATGTTCGTAAAAGTGAGTAGTTATAATGAAATATCCGGGTTTAACTCAATAAATTTATATTCACCATTATGTTACGAATATCGTAATAACATTTTCCTTACAAAATATTAAAATTCTACCCCCGTCGAAATATTAAATTTTTCCATAAATACAAGGCATACAATGGAAGAACTACAGATCTATCCCGAAATCGAACCGTTTAACACAGGCGAATTGAAAGTTTCGGATTTACACACTCTTCACTATGAAGAGGCGGGCAATCCCAACGGCATACCGGCAGTATTCCTGCATGGCGGTCCAGGCGCCGGACTTAATGATGCTTATCGCAGATTCTTCGATCCGAATGTCTATCATGTTATACTCTTCGACCAGCGCGGCTCGGGTCAAAGTACTCCCCACGCCGAGTTGAAAGAAAACACAACCTGGCATCTCGTCGAAGATATGGAAAAGCTCCGCACACATTTTGGCTTTGATAAATGGCTCGTCTTCGGTGGAAGCTGGGGCAGCACACTTGCTCTCTCTTACGCAGAGAGTCATCCGGAAAATGTATCAGCACTTGTCCTGAGAGGGGTTTTCCTCGGCAGGAAATTTGAATTAGACTGGCTATATCAGGATGAAGGCGTCGCCCGCCTCTATCCCGACAATTACGAAGAATTTGTCAATTTCATCCCGGAAAACGAACGAGGCGATATGATCAATGCCTATTACAAGCGCTTAATTGCCGACGACGAAGATCTCCAGCTAAAAGCGGCAAAGATCTGGAGCATCTGGGAAGCTGGCATATCCAAACTTGTCCCCGACCAGAATCTCATCGAAGAATTTGGCGATCCGCATACTGCTCTTTCAATAGCAAAAGTGGAATGTCATTATTTTGTAAACAATTTGTTTTTGGAAACCGAAAACTACCTGCTGGACAATGCTCATAAGATTAAGGATATACCAGCGGTGATAGTTCAGGGGCGTTATGATGTAGTCTGCCCGCCTCGCTCGGCATGGGATCTTCATAAAGCACTCCCGAAATCAGATCTGCGGATTATGCAAACCTCAGGCCATTCCCAGCTTGAAGTTGGCATTTCCAATGAACTGGTAAAGGCTGCTGATGAGTTGAAAACAACATTGCAATAAAGTGCTAAATGTTTTATCTCGTTAACATTTGTGTTCAAATTTTTTACAACAAATAATGGCAGATTTACGTTTATATAAATGAAACTAAATTAAAATCCTGGCTTAAAAAGCAGGTCTGGTTTCAGTAAAAACTTGGGAGTAATGATGTTAGGTGAGACATTAACATAAAAATTTTCCTTCCTTCCTCCCCCCGAGCAAGGTAAGGCTGCATCCGTCCCCCAGCGGATGCGCAAAGGAGGCTTGACCCTGGCCTCCTTTTTTTATTTAAAGAGAAAATTACGAAGTTTTAAAACATCTGCCAAATTAAAATTGATTAATATACATATTTGTGTCTTATGGAAATTCATAAATCCAATAATTTATAAAAATTGTTTATAAACTCTTTATAATTGATTTTATCATTAAAAAATCTTAGTTTCCATTCTAAAAATTACAACAAACTCGGGGATCCATGCAGGCAAAACGAAAGAAATCGCAAATAGCAGGACTGATTGCTGGTCCGGTTTTATTTGTTTCGATAATTTTATGGAATTTTGCACCGGATAATCCCGAAGCCGTACGCACGGCAGCCTGTGCCGCTTGGATGGCTGCATGGTGGATGACGGAAGCCATCCCGCTGGCAGCTACAGCATTATTTCCCTTGATCTTATTCCCCATCCTGGGCATAGCAACAGGAAAAACCATTGCCCCCGTTTACTTTAACAGCACCATATTTCTCTTTATCGGTGGATTCCTGATCGCCATCTCTATGGAACGATGGAATTTACACAAGCGTATCTCCCTTCTGATTATAAGATTCATTGGTACGGGGTTGTCCCGTTTGATACTGGGATTTATGATCGCATCGGCATTTTTATCAATGTTCATTTCCAATACGGCAACGGCAATAATGATGCTTCCTATCGGCTTGGCTATTATCAGTAAAATGGAAGATGATTACTCTACTGAAAATGTCCATTCATTTGCCGCAGCCCTGATGCTGGGCATCGCTTATGCTGCATCTGTCGGCGGAGTTGCGACTCTCGTCGGCACTCCGCCAAATCTTGTTTTTCGCCAGATATTCGCAAACACTTTTCCGGGCGGTCCCGAGATAAGCTTCGGAACATGGATGATCTTCGGCTTACCGCTGTCCATGGTAATGCTTATCTTTGTTTGGATAATGCTGACGAAGGTATTATTCAGATTTTCAAAAGATATTCGTGTTGACCGTTCCGTGGTCGATAAAGAATATAGAGAACTCGGCAAAACGAGCTACGAAGAGAAGGCAGTGCTCGTAGTATTTGTATTAACAGGCTTACTCTGGATATTCAGAAAAGAGATAGATGCGGGCTTTTTATCAATCCCCGGATGGTCAGGATTACTGGACATTGGTGATTTCATCGACGATGGAACTGTTGCCGTCTTTATGGCGGCAGCCCTGTTCCTGATCCCTGCCAAATCAAACAATAACGCCGTTGCAATTCTCGACGAAAATGCCTTCGGAAAACTTCCCTGGCACATCATCATTCTCTTTGGCGGAGGTTTTGCTCTGGCGGAAGGCTTTCAATTATCAGGACTATCCCAGGTATTGGGAAAACACTTTGCAGCTTTGCAGGGAGTGAATATTTTTATTCTGGTTTTAATCATTACTGCAGTAATAGTACTGTTAACAGAACTAACCTCCAATACCGCAACCACGCAAACACTATTGCCGATCCTCGCATCCGTAGCTGTCGGATTGAAACTGAATCCTATGCTATTGATGATACCGGCAACAATAGCGGCTTCTTATGCCTTTATGCTGCCCGTAGCTACACCGCCGAATGCTATTGTTTTTGGCTCCGGCAGGATAAGAATAGCTGAAATGACCTATGCAGGGGTGCTCATTAATATTTTCGGTGTGCTTTTAATTACTTTGATGTTTTATTTTCTGGGCAGCTTTGTCTTTAATATCGATCTGACCACCTGCCCCTCGTGGGCGGAATGATATAAAAAGTTCATCTTTTATCCTTTCTGTGATTGAATTTATTTCAAAATTCACAATGAATCATGTAAAAATGTATTTTTTTTACGCTCATTCCTTTCATAAATTTGTTGATTGTAGTTTTATTAATGATAAAAATCTATGAATGTGAATAAAGCTCTGATCATTGCATATTACTTTCCGCCAATGGGATTGAGCGGAGTGCAGCGGACTATGAAGTTTGTCAAATATTTGCCGGATTTTGACTGGAATCCTATTGTACTGGCAGCAAATCCGTCTTCATATTATGCTTATGACGATACTCTACTGACAGAACTTGACAGAGAAGAAATTGAAATTCATTATACAAATAAAAAAGGTGGATCAGGAAAAAAGCAGAAAAAGTTCCCATCATATTTTAAGCAAAAGTTAGGTAAAGCCGTACTTCAATCCTTACGCCAACCAGACAGTAAAAAAACATGGATGAAAGAAGCATTGGAGCTTGGCAGGAAAATCCTAAAACGACAGCGTATCAACGCTATCTTTGCCACTGCTCCTCCTTTTACTGATTTCCTGGTCGCCGGACAATTGGCTAAGGAATTCGGACTGCCATATATTGTGGACTACCGGGATATTTGGGTCGATAATCCATTTAATTTTTATCTGACCCCATTCCATAAAAATCATAGCATCAGGCTTGAAGAAGGTATCCTGACACACTCGGAAAGAGCAATTGTAACTACCAGATTTGCTAAGGAATTGCTTTTAAAAAGATACAGCATACTTTCGCATAACGATATAAAGATAATACCTCAAGGGTATGACCCCTCGGATTTTAATGTTGATATTATTGAAAAAAATCCTGAAAAATTCGTAATTACTCATACCGGATTGTTCCAGGATGACCGGACTCCGAAGTATTTTTTAAAAGCCTTGGAGTCTTTACTTGACAGTGATAAAGAAGCTCGGGATAAGATTGAAATAAGATTTGTAGGGCTTATGCGAACTTCTCATTTAAAAATGTTCAAAAAGTATAAATATAATGACAATATCAAAACAACCGGCTATGTTAATCATAAATCGGCGGTGAAACAATTACTGGAATCCGACGTCTTATGGCTGATGTTGAACGACAAATTCCGCTCCCCGGGCAAGATTTACGAGTATTTCGGAGCGGGCAAACCACTTCTGGTAACCGCGCCGGAAGGAGCAATGAGATCAACTGCTGAACAAAGCGGCGCTGCGATCTGTTGTGACCCTGATGATATTAAAGGGATTAAACTTTCATTGATAGAATTATTTGAAAAATGGAAAAACAATAATTTACCTGAGTATAAGGACAATTTCAGAGAAAAATTCGACAGAAAAACACTTACTGGGGACTTGGCAAGAGAATTAGCGTTGATTGCTGAAATTTAATTTGTTATTTTTAATAATAACATTATTTTAGCATTATCTTATTTCTTACAAAAAATAACAAACAATATTAAAGGTCGATCACAACTAATTATATTATTAACCAATATTATCGGAGGAGATATGAAAATCTTCAAAATTATTTCTGTTTTAGCTTTAATGGCATTCTTGCCTTTGTTTTTCAATGGATGCAGCGAGGATACTACCGGTCCTGTAGGAAATCCCTACATTGCCAGCCTTTCGGATTATATCGCTAATATCGGCGATACAATTACTATCTACGGCGAAGACTTCGGCGAAGAAGGCGATGGTCTTGTTGAGTTTAATGGAACTTCAGTTCCGCTTGTAGGGGTAGTAAGTTGGACCCCTACTCAGATTAAAGTCGTGGTACCTAATGGCGCTACTTCCGGTCCTGTAATAGTCGAAAGGGGACAGGAACAAAGTAACAGCGTAAATTTCATCGTCGGTTCCAAAATACCTCCGACACCGGAAAATGCAAGTGCTCTTTCGGTAGATGCAAATACCGTAAAGCTATACTGGGATGCACCAACGGTTAATGGCACCAATGTAGAAGATCTCAATAATATCTTTGCCAATTACTTTATTGAAGTTTACGACGAAAATCAGAATATTGTCGAATCCGCAAGTGCAGCAAGTGCACCTTACGATATAGAAAATCTTACCGAAGGCGAAGTTTACACATTCATGATTTACGTTGTTTATGAAAATGGCAACAAATCAGCCCCACCCGCAGAAGTAATGTGGTCACCTGCAACTAGATACGCCGGTCCTTTCAAACTATACGAATCAGAAACAAGTCAATATGGAAGTGGTTTGGACTTCTTTAACACCACCGAAAATGGTCCGAAAGTTGTAAAAGTTTCGGAGGCTGAAAGTTGGAACATTGGAATTTATACTTTCAATGATGTATTAAAATTCGGATCCGCTTCTGAACTTGAATATTCCGCTTTCAGTACTAATCCTCCGCAATCAGCCGACATGAGCGAAGACTTCTGGACAGGCGGCGATCTGGACAATGCATTCAGTGAATCAGCTCTTGACGGAGTTAATTTTGGCGAAATGGCATTGGATATGTTGGATTTCTTCGGTGCTGCTGATACACCCGGAGACGTTATATTCGTTTTCCGCACAATGGAACCCGGAGAATCAGACTATAACTATGTAAGAGTATTGTTAATGTACGACGATGCAAACGATACATTCTTCAAAGGACAAGCGCCAGACAGATACGTAGAAGTTAAAATCTCTTATCAGAAGGAAGCTGGCGTACCATACGCCAAGCAGCCAAATAGTTAAAAAATATGTTAAATAATTTTTTCAGTGGTAAATATGAAAAAATTAATAGTTTTATTCTCGATTTTAGGCATACTCTTCCTGAGCGAATCAATCGCTCAGGAAGAAAAAGCCACAAAAAAGAAGTTGGAAATCCAAAAGAAGGAACAGACTTCTGAAGAAAAGCCTGAAAAGGCAACAAAGAAGAAGTTGGATTTCGAATCCATCAAGAAAAAACAAGAAAAAAGCACTGCTAAAAAAGTCACACCAAAACAGCCTTCAGGGAAAGAACCGGTCCTGGAACTCCGCCCCGGTGCTAAGAAACCTATACCCGGAGAAGTTGTTAGCTTAAAAGCTCTTGTTAGCGAATCTGAAGCTTCGATTAACGAAGGACAAGCCCGTTCACTCGTTAACGATGGACAACCGCTGCTATTCAGGGATAAAAACGGCAACATCTACTGGGTTTACAATGTTTACGGTAAAATACCCTATGAAAAGATGATCAGCTATGCCGGTAAACAGTTTAGCATTGTCGGCGATGTCAGGGAAGTTAACGGAGTCAAAGTTATCGTTGCTTCCAAATACGTTAGCAGTTCGGTACATTAATCAATAAATTTATTGATAATAAACAGGTGAAATAGTTATGACTAATAAATTATTGATTCTCTTATCAATGATATTTATTCTCTTTGCCTTTACATTCTGCGGAGAAGGAGAAGAGAAAGAAAAACCGGAAGAACCGCAGACCGAAGAAATGCAGGAGCCTGAAACTTTAGAACCCGCAAAACCTGACTTCACTGAAACACCGCTGAAAGGAAAGGTTGTCTGTTTAACAAAAATGCTCATCGGCGAGGAAGAAACCGTTGATGTTGAAAAGGCAGTAAATCTGGCAAATAAAGGTTTCCCAGTGGTCGTGAAATCTCAGGATAACGGTGAGATCTATTTTATTTGTAATCCCGACGGCTCTTTTGCAGCAAAAAAACTTGCCCGGCATGCAGACGAGGAAATAGTTGAAGTATACGGGGAATACAAAGAAATCAAAGATTTGAAAGTAGTTCTGGCAAGTAAGATTCAGTAAACCTTCGACTCCGCTTAGGATGACCGAACCGTGTCAAAGTGAGCGGAGTCGAACTGTGACATTATCAATTTCAGCAGGTAATGAAAACTTATTGTGTCTATATTCTAATATGTTCAGATAATTTTTATTTTACCGGAGTTACAAATAATCCGGGAAAAAGAATTAATGAACGCAATTCTGGTTTGAGTGAGGATAAATATACTTTTTCAAGACGACCGGTTAAATTAGTTTTTTCTGAATATTTTACGAATATAGATGATGCTATTAGACTCGAGAAGCAAATCAAAGGCTGGTCAAAAAAAAAGAAGCAGTTATAAACAATGATTTTAAGACTTTAAAGACAGAATCTAAATGCAAAAATAAAACATATCACAAACATTATAACAAGTAGTCATCCTTCGACTCCGCTCAGGATGACATCCTAAGATTCTGTCCTGGCAGGATTTATATTATACAATCAGCAATTAGCAGGCACCATGAACGAAAAAAATATTAAAGTAATAAAGAACATCCTCACCGGATTTCTCTTTGTGCTTGTTATATATCTTATGTCGGAACTGGCATCTATACTTATCCCGCTCGTTCTGGCATTTCTATTTGCAGGATTGTTCATGCCGTTGATAAACTTTTTCAACAAGAAGAAAGTACCCCGCTTTCTCTTTCTGCCGATCGTTGTTATCATAACGTTAGGCGTTTTGTTTGGCATAGTTCAACTATTCATACAGACCGCATCTCAGATTCAAGCGCAGCAGGAATTCCTCATATTTCAGCTAAACAAAAAATTTAACACGGTTTTCGATTGGATCAACGGCATTCTATCAAATAATATCAACTATGAGCTAAGTTTTGAAGGAGTCACCTCTTTATTGAATCCTGACAGTATCTCAAATTTAGCCAAGAATTTAGCTGTTTCCATAGGCTCTTTTACGGGTTCTTTTCTTATGTTTTCATTGTATTACATATTTCTACTGGCGAGTCTTGCAAACTACGATAAATTTATTAATTACGTAGCGGGCAGTGGTAACGAACAATTTGTGCAAAGCTTCGAAAAGATCAAAGACACAATTATTTCTTACATTGGTGTCAAAACATTTGTAAGCATACTTACCGGAGTTTTTGCTTATGTAATACTAATTATTTTCGGCGTTAAATTTGCATTTTTCTTTGCCTTTTTGACATTTTTGCTGAATTACATTCCAAGCATTGGTTCCACTGTAGCAGTAGTGTTCCCGGCACTTATGGGGATTATCCAGTTTGATTCGATCAATTTAATTCTATTTATGGTCATATTATTAACTGCTGTTCAGGCAAGTCTGGGCAATGTTGTCGAGCCAATCCTGCAGGGACGAACTATGAAAATGAGTCCCCTCATTATAATTTTCGGACTTGTCTTCTGGGGATATATTTGGGGAGTTACAGGGATGTTTCTGTCAGTTCCTCTAATGGTGATTTTAAAAATTGTTTTGGAAATGAATCCTTCAACAAGAATCTTCGCAAGAATGATGGAAAAACCGCAAAAGGAGCCTAAATCTGCTAAACAATAACAGCTTGTCTATTTTCTCTACTTTTGGTTATTACCTGTATTGCAGCTATTATTCGAATTATTGTATTATTCATTATAACTTATGGATTTACGTTAGAATAAACAACTTGACTTAAAGAATTTAACACCCCTCGTAGTGAAGCCGCCGATTTAATAATTAAATTTGTATCTAAATCTTCCGATAACAAAATTATCAATGAAATTTTTTTCATGTTTTACCATTAATTAGTTAATTTTGAGAATATTTTTGGAACAGAAATTGCAGATTAGTGACAAAATAAACGGGCTTGACTATTGAGTAAAAGAAAGGATAAGAAAATTGTAGTGTATTGCGATTTCGACGGGACCATAACTAAGAAGGATATAGGTGACGAACTGTTCAAGGTTTATGGCAAATTCCAGCCATATAACCAGGAATTAAGAAAAGGTAAGTTTAGCATAACAAAATACTGGCAAATTCAATGCCGGGAGCTTGACCCCGGTATTGATGCGTTTACTATAGCGCAATTTGCCCGCGAATGCGAAACAGACCCATATTTCAAGGAGTTCACCCAATACTGTGAAACCAATAACATTGCTCTCTCAATAGTCAGCGACGGATTCGAAGAATACATCTATCCAATACTTGAAAAGGAAGGTCTTTCCCATCTGCCCGTTTACTGCAACAGGATGGATTTTACTGAAGATAGGATCAGACCTGTCTTTCCCGGGGCGGATGAATCATGCGAGTGCCCCTGCGCTTCCTGCAAGCGTAATGCGGTTTTATCAAATACGCCCCCGGAAAGTATAATTGTCTTTATCGGCGACGGGCATTCAGACTACTGCGCTGCAGAACACGCGGACATTGTATTCGCTAAGAAAGAGCTTGCAGCTTACTGTAATGACAATCGGATACCTCATTATCCGTTCAAGACTTTCTTCGATGTCCTGAGAATTTTTAAAAAAATTGTTAATAATAATGACATTAGAATCAGGCATCAGGCAAAACTCAAAAGAATTAAAGCATTCGAAATAGAATGATAAATCAATAAGTTTAGAGAATCTCAGAATTTTATGATTAACGCAAAATCGATCTTTAAATGAAAAAAAGCATATACATAGTTTTAGCAATAATACTCTTATTTTCAACAAATTTTGCTCAGGAGCAAAGCGAAGCGGACTTAAGAAAAACCGTTATCGACTCTGTCTGGGTAAATAATGCTTTAATTCCCGAGACAAAATATGACGATATAGTTATGGCGGCGGATGATTCCATAACTTTTCGTTATCATCTCGAAGCCGGCGAGAAACAGAGGACCAGACTGCTCTTCAGAATAATTCTTAAGACCGGCAACGATTCTTCAAATCATGTTTACAGACTCAGGACATTCAAATTCAAGAAAATGCCTGAAGATAAATATACACTAAAGATAAAAGCTTTTGACCCAAGGGGCATCTGGAAAGCTGAACCTGCGTTTTTGCAATTCATTGTTGATAATGAAAAAGCCGAAATGCAAAGACGCCTGGACAGCTTAGAACGCGAACAGGCAATAAAAGACAGTCTCCTGGCAGAAAGCAAAAAGAAAGAAAATTCAGGCAGAATCTTTGATTTTTCTTCAACAGAACTTATCATTTTTTCTGTAATTTTGTTTACTTTATTTATATTAATTCTTTTTGTCATTATTTTCTACAAAAGAAGACAAAAAGCGGCACAAAACAAAACAAAAAAAGCATTACAAGAACTAGATTCATTAAGAGAGGATGCACAAATGAATCAGGAAGAAAAGAACATCAGTGAAAGCGAACATCAAAAACTACTGAAGGAAAATAACGATCTTCAGGCTGAGTTAAAAGCCTTACGTGCGCAAATCGATGGAATGCAGACCCGGGGCGAAGAACTGCAAAATCAAAACAAAGAACTGCAGGAACAAGTTAAGCGCCTGACAAATATGAAGGAAGAACTCGAAGACCTGCAAAACCAGAAAGATGAGTTATTTGCTGTAATAATCCATGATATCAAAAATCCGGCAGCACTCATAAAGAGTCTTGTTGATCTGCTGCGCTCCTATGACCTGACAGCAAATGAGCAGCAGGATATAATGAACGATATCTTCGAAACAACCACACGAATAGTTGCCTTATCGCAGGAAGTCTCGAAGATTCTTGCCCTCGAAGGAGGCAGGCTGAAAATGGACTTCGAGCAACTACAGGTGAACGATATATGCGACCACATTTACCGCACAAATAAATACGCAGCGGATGAAAAAGATATTCAATTATCCCTGGACCTTGATGAAGAACTGCCTGAAGCCGAGGTCGATGCCCAAAAAGTCGAGGAAGTTCTTGATAATCTGGTTTCTAACGCTGTCAAATTCACCCAAAAAGGGGGTGATGTGCAAATCCGTTCTCACCACAAAAATGGTGAAATAGTGATTGACGTTAGTGATAACGGACTTGGACTCGCCGAGGAAGATATTAAGGAGGCATTCAAACGCGGAGCTAAACTCAGTGCCCAGCCTACGGGGGGTGAATCATCCACCGGTCTGGGGTTGTGGATAGTCAAAAAACTCATAGAAGCTCATAAAGGGCGTGTCTGGGTCAAGAGTTCCGTTGGAAAGGGCTCGACCTTTTCCTTCTCTCTTCCAATAGTCCGTGAAGTAGAAGAAGAAGTGATAGTTGAACCTTGATAAGAAATAACATTATCTTATGAATTAGAATCTTACACTCAAATAGATACCATTATTGAATACCGAAAGACTATAAAGTTTGTCTTTTGTGTGATGCAGGTCCGGCACAAAATATCCTATCAGGCTCCCAATAACCGCCCCGGTCAGGATATCTGAAGGGAAATGCTTCCCTGAAGCGTACCTCAAATACCCAACCAAACCTGCTAATGACAGGCTCGATCCCCATATAACATAATTCCATTCCTCATCATCAACATAATCCTGAAATATCTTAGATAAAAATACCGCGCTCGCAAATGATACTGTAACATGCCTTGAAATGAAGGATTCCTTGGTTTCTCGTCCCTGCTTTGTTAGTAAAGATACTTCATTATTATAGGCATAGGGTCTGATCCTTTGGACTGTTCCTTTGAAAACAAGCGGAATGGAACTACTTAGTATAACAGTTTGCATATATATCACTGAAACAGGGATTAGATCCGAGCGAATTTTCTCATTCAAAGTTAATAACACTGGGGCAGCGCCTAATCCAAACATAAGATAATCACTGAGCTCAGACAGCTCCGGCGACCAATTATAGCAGGCTGATCTATCAAACCGATTAACATCACTTATATTTAACTCATTTATTTCCGGAACTGACAATGGCTCAATATCATTTTCCAAAATCAATCCGGTTATTCCGATTGCAGCGCCTCCTGTAAATATAACTACCTCCTTAAGCGGCTTTAATTCATAAGGTCCGTTAGAAAATAGAGTATTAATTTGCATCATCATTATTATGATAATGGCGAGGTATCTATAAAATCCCATCAGCTTACTTCCATATTTTCAATAACTGATATTTAATGAAATTAATTTGTTCGTTCATCGATTTAGCTTAAATGAACATCTTAAGTTTTTCCCAGAGTTCATCCAAAGGCAGCTTCGGATTTGTACAAATGTAAATATTTCGGTTGTTTTCGTAAGGCATACAGTAATCACATTTAAACTCGCCGCTCTTGTAAATCAGCTTGAAATACTGCTTCAACTCTTCCTCGTCGCCGCCGAGCACGATGAAAGTCTTCCATACCCTGTCACCATAGCCCCAGAGCCAGTAATTATTATGCGCGGAAATCACTTTGGGCAATTCGTATTTATCGCTGTAGTATTCCATAGCGCCGGCTTCACCGTAGTTTTGCGCAAATATCACGCTGCGGCGCTGCGCCGATCGAGGCAATTCCTTATATACTTCCGAAACAGTCTTCGCCATTTTTTCCCAGCCGTGCATATCTGCATAGAATTGATGCAGCTTCTGCGTTTCCTTGCTTTCATGATTTGTAAAAGATATGCCAATAGTATTTGAGTAAGCTATAAATTTCTCAACCGGCAGGAACGGCAGTGTGTATGGCGCTAATATCAAGCCAAAGATAATCAGGACCGCCGGCAGAGCGAATTTTATCCATTTGTACGAGCTTTCTATCAATCCCTCAAATTTCACGGCGCCCGCTGTGAGCAGAATAGGATAAGCCGCGGCTATGTACTCAGGCTTGCTGTGCCAGTTGATAAACAAAATCACAAACGTAACGGCAAAAATGATCCCCAGCGGCATATATCTCTTATCATTTTTTGTCAGGAAAAGAAAATGCAGTCCCGCACCTGCGATGATAATATTTATCGGATTCATATATATTATTTGTCCCATGATGAAATCAAAAGCTGTCACACCGCTGTTTTTTATCTGAGTGGCATTCCTGATAAATTCGATATGGGCAAAGTCATGACTGATATTCCAGATGATATAAGGCGTGAAGATCGCAATAGCAGCCACAGCACCGAAGTAAAACCACTTGTTCTTAAACCATTTTCGCTGGTCGGTCACAGCCAGAGCCGCGATCAAGCCAATTGCAAACCAGACCATGCTGACTTTGTTCATCATCCCCAGACCAACGATTATACCCAGATCCAGCCACAGCTTCTGGTCATTTTCCTTTAAAATCACCGTAAACAAATAAGCCGCAGCTATCCAAAATAACACA
This sequence comes from uncultured Hyphomicrobiales bacterium, assembly GCA_964645005.1. GTDB lineage: Bacteria > Bacteroidota > Ignavibacteria > Kapaibacteriales > UBA2268 > CAZXYS01. The sequence continues at coordinate 57,230 of CAZXYS010000006.1, forward strand.
TCAAGGCTATTAATTGAATAAATTGTATTAAAAGCCAGAAATATCGGCGCCAAAATAACAGCAAGACAAGTAAGAACAACCGCGAATATTTTTCCGCCCATTTTGTAGGTCAAAAGTCCCGCGAAATAAACGGACATGGCACCAAAGACAGCGGGTATCATCCTGATAATGAACACAGAATCGCCAATAAATGGTTTAAGTCTTGCCAGAAGATAGACAGACAGCGGCGGCTGATCGACATAGCCCCAGTCGAGCCGGTCGGCACAGGCAAGATAATAAAGCTCATCGCGGAAAATACCGTAACCTGCAAAAGCATTTGTCAGTAAATGAATTGCCAGTTTTATAAGAGCAAAAATTATTAAGATCAGGATGACATTGGTTGGTTTTAACGAGTTTTTAGTTGCTTTCATATCATATTTTTTTAATATGCCCGAATTTTTTTCAAAAATATGAAATTATATATAAATCTACATATTGCTTTAAAAATAAACTATCAAATAGATTTGCAAAAGAGTCATTTCGAGGAGCGAAGTTGAGCTTTGCGAAATCCTGCTTGAGCAGGGCGGCGAAGCAATCCCGAAATTCAAGAGATTGCTTCGCTTCGCTCGCAATGCCAGTTTAATGTCTTTTTAATTGGGAATATTGAAAATCCTATATTAAGTAAATGCTGTTTCACATTGGAAATTAATTCTTTCTTTTGTTAAAAGGTTAAGTTAAAGCCGGAAATTTCCGGTAAGTTAACCGCTAATTTCTAAACCACAACATTTCAGGTATTTAGACGAACCGCCCTCATTTAGGGATGAGGGAATTCTTCTAATGAATTTTCAGGGCTTATATGTTTTATTCAGTAAACTGAATCTTAAGATTGACTTCTATTACTTATTCACCTTCATAACCTCGTTTTTTGTCGTAGGAGCGGACAGCTTTTTGGTAAATTATCAGCGAAACCGCCGATACCGCGCCGATACACGCAAATACGAACCAGAGGTAATAAGAATGCTCGTAATAAGGGGCAAGCTGCTCCTGTGTTAAGCCGGCAAGTTCCGGTTTATTGGGATTGGGACAGAAAGCGTCCAGCAGGAAGCCCGATATACCGAATCCTATCAGATTGGCAAAAAACGAGTGGAGGTGGGAGAAGCCCAGATACAGTCCCTCCTCTCCTTTAGGAGCCTGTTTCGAGAAATACTCAAGATATCGCGGACTTATGAAGCACTCGGCAAGCCCCTGAAACGCAATTCCGGTGATCATCATCACAACTACCGGATGTAAAGAGAAAAAGCCGAATATTGACATCGAATTGCCTACAGACTGCTCGAGGAAGTAGCCGGATGACATAAGCAATGCTGATACAGGCATTATAAACATTCCTGCTGTCAGTGATGTTATTGCTCGAAATCTGCTCATAAGATTGGTAACAAGAACAACAAAGAGCATGACCGTTAGTGGATTGACGTTTGCAACCCATTCCGGGGCAGCCTGCTCTCCTGCAAGCCGCAGTACGTATTTAGGCATAGTCGCGTACATCTGATGCTGGATCATCCAGAAACCACTGACTATCAAAATCAAAAACAACAGGCGCGGTTTCGTCATAACGACTACGAATGAGCGCCAGACATCTTTAAGCGATTTACCTTCTCCCTCCGTATCAATGCTTTTATAAAAAATGATTACCGCAATAAGAGCTAAAAATGTTAGAATCGCAGATACAAACATAACTTCTTTCAAGCCCAGCGCAAGCCTGACAGGATATGCAAATGTCTTGCCTGAAAATGCGCCTATGTTGACTACGAGATAGAATATGGAATAGCCGCGTGCTCTGTTTTGCGTAGTTGTGCTTTTAGCAACGGTTCCGGTTATAAGTGATTTGATGAAAGCGCCTCCTATCATAAGCAAGACATAAGCCGGCAGAACCGTCAGCTTGTATGGAAGGGCTGCCAGAGTGAAATAAGCAATTGTTTGCAATGCAAAAGCCAGGATAATGGCTTTCCTGAATCCCATTTTGTCGGAGTAAGCGCCAACAAATGTGGGTAGAAAGTATACACCTGCACTGAAGAATGCCCCGATAATACCAGCTAATTCATCACTGTAGCCTACAACTCTCGATAAATACAGTGATATCGAGATGAACATCGCATAAAATGCTGCCCGCTCGAGTAACTCAGATGCGTTTGCCGTCCAGAAAGTCCGTGGGAAGTGCCATTTGCCTTTCTTTTCGGATGCTTCTAGATTTTCTGCCAAAGTTCTCCTCCGTTTATTTATGGATGATGTTCTATTTAGCCGCTTCTATTGTAGAGGAGCCTGTCTCAAAAGTTAATTAATGTCATTCCTGCTAATGTCTTTAGATCCTGCTTTAGCAAGGTAGGAATCTGATGAATTCGGGATACTTCGCTGCGCCCAGGATGACGTTACTAAGGTTTTCACACTTTTAGGACAAGCACATATCAAAATCATTCTCCCTTAGTATATTTATCCAAAAACTCGAAGAATTCCTTGCTCCATACGATAAATTCCTGCGGATGCGCAATGAAATGCGTCTCCTCAGGGAAATAGACCAGCTTCGACGGTATGTCTTTCACCTGCGCAACTGTAAATGCTTCCAGACTTTGAGTATACGGTACGCGGTAATCGTGTTCCCCCGTGCTGATCATTATAGGTGTATCCCATTTATCCGCATAAGTATGGGGTGAATGCTTTACGTATTGCTCTTTGTTTTTTTCTTTCCAGTAAGGTCCGCCGTATTCCCAGTTGGGGAACCATAATTCTTCGGTAGAGCCGTACATGCTTATGAAATCAAATACCCCGCAATGGGAAACGAATGCCTTGAAGCGCCCATCGTGATTTCCAGCCAGCCAGAATACGGCATAACCGCCGGCGCTGGCTCCAACTGCACAGAGTTTTTCTTCGTCAATATATTTTTCTTTTTTCATTTCATCCGTTGCTGCCAGAATGTCCTCCATCGGCTGCCCGCCCCAGTCTAGGCTGATGGCGTCGTTCCATTCCTGCCCAAAGCCGGGAAGCCCGCGGCGGTTTGGCGCAACAACGACGTAACCATGGGAAGCCATCAAATACAGGTTCCAGCGATAATGGAATCGGGGCGTAATGGTTGACTGCGGTCCGCCCTGACAATATGTGATCATCGGATATTTTTCAGAGGGATTGAAATTTGGCGGATAGAGTACCCAGCAATGTACTTTCTTTCCGTCAGTGCTTTCGATCCATTTCTGCTCGACATTGACGGGATACAATTGTGCGAATTCAACTTCATTTATCTGCGTGACGGGTTTAATTTCTTCGGATTCAAGGTTCATCTTGTAGAATTCCACCGGGCGCTGGAATCGCTGGCGTCCGTAAATGATCTCTTTACCGCCGGGAGTTACGGATAGTCCGCCGCCATGGCGGTAGACACCGTCGGTGATTTTTTCCCATTTGCCGTCCGTAGTTACATTGTAGATCTGTATAGTACCTTCATCGCCGGCAGTGAAATAAAGTGAATTCCCATCCGGTGCCCAGGTGAATTCATATACCCATTGGTTGAGTGTTTTGGTCAGGTCGGTGATCTGACCTGTTTCGCGGTCGTAGATCATCAGACGGATCTTGTCAGCTTCAAAGCCGGCGCGGCGCTGGCTTGTGAAAGCGATGTAATCGCCGTCAGGTGAATAAAGCGGCGCCTTGTCAAAGCCGGGCATATCTTTTGTAATATTTTTAGTTTTATTTTTTTCTATATCCACTATGTAAATATCAGAATTGGTGCTTTCGACAAAATTATCGGCTTTTTTGGATGTATAAGCTATTTCTTTGCCGTCGGGAGCCCAGCAGATCTCTTCTGCGCCGCCCCATGGTTTTAGCGGGGTGTCATATTTTTCATTGGGCATGAGATCTTTAGGTTCGCCGCCGTCAACAGGCTGGATGAATAAATGGGAATACTTTTTATCTGTCCATTCGTCCCAGTGGCGCACAGGGAGATCCTCATAAATCCTAATGTTAGCTTTAGGATATTTGGGATATTTTTCGTCGAGTGATTTTTCGAGCTTGACTTCCGAAGTGAATGAATAATACTTGCCATCGGGAGAAAAGGCGAAGTTAGATATGCCGTTGGGCATGTCGGTGACTTTTTCAGGCTCGCCGTTGGGAAAATCCATAACGTAAGCCTGAGCATTGTCGCCGCGGGTAGATATAAATGCGATCTTCTTGCTGCCGGGCGACCATCGTGGATTATAATCGTAGGCGTCGGATTTGGTGATCTTTTTCATTATACCGCCTTCGATTGGCGATGAGTAAATAAATTTGCTGAAAGAATTTTCCGTTATTTCAGGATAAGTCTTAACATAAATGATATTTTTCCCGCCGGGTGACAGCTGCAGATCGCTGAGACGGTGCATTGTCATTAAATTGAATGCAGTAAAAAGGTCTTTTGATATTTTATATTTGGCTGTTCCCGGGGCAGATTCCGTTTTTAATTTCTGGCAAAAAAGATTATTGCCAAAAAAAAAGATAATTGTTATTAAAACAATTGCCGATATTTTTATTTTCATCTTTGTCTCCTTCAATATATTATTTTTAAAAATATTTGCCCTTTGTCACAGTTCGACTCCGCTCACTGTAGCAGAGCCAGCCGCTCTAGGCAGAGTCGAAGGAAGTTATTTCAATTTAAAAACAAAATTTTGATTCTCCCTTAAAATTATCATGATTTATTCTTACAATATAGCTCGAGAAATCTGAAGAATTCCCTGTACCAGAGAATTTTTTCCTGGGGATGAGTTATCCAGTGGATCTCATCGGGATAAACAATGATACGGGAAGGAACATTGTTCATCTGCGCTGCCGTGAAAGCCTCAAGGCTCTGTGTATAAGGCACGCGATAATCCTTTTCGCCGGTAATAATGAGTATTGGAGTATCCCAGTTCTTTACGAAACGGTGCGGGGAATTCTCGTCGTAGAATCTTTTGTGCTGGCGCTCCCAGTAAGGACCGCCATTATCCCATAGCGGGAACCACATTTCCTCAGTCGAACCGAATTTACTTTCCATATTGAACATACCGCAGTGTGAGACGAAGGTGCTGTAAAGCCCGTCGTCATTTCCTTCCAGGAAGAAGGCGGCATAGCCGCCTGCGCTTCCTCCGATGGCAGCGAGTCTTGTCTCATCGACATAAGGTTCTTTTGCGAGAGCTTTAGTGGCTGCCATGATGTCATCCATTGGCTGCCCGCCGTAATCCATGCGTATGGAGTCGATCCATTTCTGTCCGAATCCCATGCAGCCGCGGCGGTTCGGAGCCAGCACTATATATCCTTCGGAAGCCATGGTCAGGAAATTCCAGCCGTAGCTAAAATAAGGAGTGACCGGCATCTGCGGTCCGCCCTGGCAGTAAGTTATCATTGGATATTTTTTGCTGGGATCAAAATTCGGGGGGTATACAACCCAGCAATGAACATTGGCGCTGTCGGTAGAGGTTATCCAGCGTGCTTCCACTTTGCCTATGTCAATGTTTTTATAAGCGTCGTCATTTAAATGAGTGATTTGTTTCATCGTGCCGGTGGATGTATTCATGGCGTACAACTCAGTCGGGTGCATGTAATCTTCGCGGCTTAAGATGACTGTATTACCGTCGGGGGTAACCTCAAGAGCTCTTGCGGCATGGTAATAGCTGCCTTTTGTTACCACTTTGGCTGTGCCGCTCCTTGTTATATGCCATAGCTGGGTAGTGCCGTCATTATTTCCGGCAGAAAAATACAGTGCATCGCTGCGTGGTGTCCATGCCATAGTTCCGACATGCTGATCTACATCTTTGGAGAGTTCGCCGATTCTGCTGCTGCTTCTGGTGTGCAGCATTAATCTGACCCGGTCGGATTCATAACCTGCGCGTTTCTGGCTGTGGAATGCTATATAATTACCGTTGGGGGGATATACCGGATATTTGTCGAATCCGGGCATTCCCTGAGTGATATTCTTTGCCTTGCCGCCGTAAACCGGTACTACGTATATATCGGAATTGGTACTGGTTTCGAAATCACTAACTTTCTTGCAGGTATAAGCGATCTCGGTGCCGTTAGGTGACCAGGCAATCTGTTCATGCCCGCCGAAAGGGACGAGCGGAGTGTCGAATTTTTCCATTTCCATGAGGTCGCGGGGTTCGCCTCCTTCGGCAGGGATCACGAAAAGATGTCTGTATTTCTCGTCGATGTAGTGGTCCCAGTGTCTGATCGGCAGGTCATCGTAGATATAAGCATTGACATCCGGCAGATCTTTGTGAGTTTCATGGATAGTCTGCTCGAGTTTTACATCCGAACAGAAAGCAAGATGCTTGCCATCGGGGGACCATGAAAGAAATGATACGCCATTTTCCATATTGGTTATCTTACGGGGTTCGCCGCCGTCCATATCCATTATGTAAACCTGAGGTTTACCGTCGCGGTCGGAGATGAACGCAACTTTATCCGCTTTGGGTGACCAGACGGGGTTGTAATTATGGTCACCTGTTCTGGTTAGTTGGATAGCTTCGCCGCCTGAGACGGGCTGCATAAACACCTGCTTTGTATAAGTATTATTTTCAAAATCGGGGAATGTAACGGTATAAAGGAGTTTCTTCCCGTCCTGCGAGATGTTAACATCACTGATCCTTTTGAGAGAAAGTAATTTCTCAGGGGTGAGGATTTCGCTCGTTAATAAGCGAGGCACTATTATTAGCGCTATTACGAATATGAATAATTTTGACTTCATTGTCCAAATCCTTATAATGTTTAAAATTTTCAAGGATAAGAATTTGGCAAATTAAAAAAAGGGGATAAAAATCCCCAAATTTTTTAGCAAAGCTGTAAATTAAAGTTTTTATTTGGAAAAAATTAAAAAGGCTTTCCCCGGAAATGGGTAGTTATTGTCACACTTCGACTTTGCTAAGTGTGACCTGCTGCTGTTATCCTGAGCGAAGTCGAAGGTTGGCAAAAGAAAAATAAACAAATATGACTTTTGGGAATATCTTTTTACTCAGCCTCTTGTTGATCAATATACCCCTTAAATAAAAATTGCCTCCCAAAGGAGGCATTCTTTATTGCTTTTTTAATTTTTTTCGGAAATATTAATACTTATTAACTTAACCCAGTTAATGATCCTTACAGAAATATTCCGAAAATGACTACTGCGAAAATTACCATTAGGAAAAGTAAAGAAGTCATTATGTCCGTTACATACCGTGCCGGTGTCTTTGTGTTCTTTTTCATAGATGCCTCTTTCATTTTTTATTACTCCTAACTGAGATGTTTAAAAATTGTTTTTAAAAGCATTTATAATATAACAATGCTGCAAGACAGTTTCAATAGCATTTTTAATGATTTTAATGTAGTATTTTTTTGATGCTTTGTAGTAATATTACTACATGAAAATTTCTTATTGTAATTACGTATAATTAAATACTGAGTTTAGTACAAATCTTATACCCAAATTGATCAATTCGCAGACAGAGAAAAAAAATCAATTTTAAATTAAGCTGTAGTAATGGTTTTCGTACAAATTTTATTGAAAAAAGATTTTTTTAAGTAAATTTGTACGCAGCATAAATTGAATGATTTACATAACGGAATAATTTTATGAAAATTATTAAAACTCTGATAATAATACCCCTTGCTTTCATTGCAATTATAATTAATTGTTATGGACAGAACTCACTGACAGTTTTCGACTATGATCAATCTAACTATCCAAATATCAGAGCATTGTTTTATGCTTTCGATGAAAATTCGGGAATAATAAAGAGTCTATCGGCAGGGGACTTCAATATATCGGATAATGGTGTCTCAGTGCCTGCTGCCAATGTTGAGTGTCCGGGAACAAATGAGGAGCATGCAAATTCAGTAGTCATTGCTTTCGACCTTGCTCTGAATAATTACGAGGGAGGTACTACCAATTTTAAAGCGGCGCAGTTGCTAGGGAAAGAGCTCATCGAGCGGCTGGATCTCGATACCTCGGAGTGCGCTGTAACAAGTTTTGATTATATAAGCTATCTGAACCAGGAATTCACATCAGATCCGGACATGCTTTTTAGAGCTATAGATTCCCTGCCTTCGGCGAGAGGCTCTTATTTTGATAAAGGATTGCTTTCATTGCCGGCAGGAGCTATACCTGTTGCTGAGAAAGGTGACGACGAGAAGTCCATTATTCTGATAACCGATGGAATAGGCGCTGTGAATGTGGACAGCGTAGTTGCTCAGGCAGCAAAAAGCAATGTCAGACTATTTACAATTGGACTGGGAAATGAACTGCCCGATGGTTTAAAAAGTGTCTCAGAACAGAGCGGCGGCAGATGGGTGGAAAACATTCAACCGCAGCAGGATATGAGCAGTACCGCGGCGATATTACGTGCGTTTATGCAGGGGAGTCAGCCCTGTGAATTGACGTGGAACAGTCCGCTGGATTGCGATGATGAGCATTTTGTTGAAATTGAAATTCCTTCACGATCCGTATCCTCGACATTCACATATTCAGTGCCGGAAGGTAACAAACCATATATAGAAGCCCGCCCGTCGAACATTGCTTTTAAAGCGATTTTGCATCCGGCGACTGAGGTCAGGAGTGTCTTCATTACCGCGCGTTATGCGGATATACATATTGACAGTATGAAAGTTACGGATACATCCAATAAATTTTCGATAGTTTCCGGGACAGAATTAGAAGATTATACTCTGAAAAAAGATGCTCAGCATGAAGTAAAAGTGAAATTCACACCGGTAGAAGGTGATTCAGCTCTGATATTTTCAAAATTGATAATTTATTCTAACGCCTGCTTCGGTGAAGAAATTAGAATGACAGCAGGTTTCCCGAACCGACCGCCCCGTAATAAGACCATTGAGATTGTGTCGCCCAATGGCGGGGAGACATTGTTCGCTGGTGATACGGCTGCAGTAAAATGGGACGGATTGCTGGAAAGAGATGTCATTCTTCTTGAATATACTACTGATAATGGTCAGTCATGGGATACGCTCGCCAAAGACGTTAACGGATTAAAATATAATTGGAAAGTGCCGGATGAATATAGTGATTCATGCTATGTTCGTGCTGTTCAGTTGTGGCCCAACAATGTCGGAAAAACTATGGACCTCAGACATTATCGGGCTGTTAACTCCGCATTTTTCAATAGTGATCAGAATCTGGTAGTTACATCATGTAAAGATAAAATGGGGCGCCTCTGGAATGCAAATAACGGCAAAGAATTAGTAAGGTATAAAGGGCACACCGATGAGGTCCTGTGGGCGGAATTCAGTCCGGATGACCAATTAGTTGTAACCGCAAGCTCTGACAGCACTGCAAAGATCTGGAAACGGGAAACGGGTGAACTGCTATATACATTATCAGGTCATGAAGGGGAAGTCAGATCAGCCTGTTTCAGCCCTGACGGCGAAAAGGTGCTTACCACAAGCGCCGATAGGACAGCTATTCTCTGGGATGCGGAAACCGGTGAACAGATCAAAGTTCTGCTGTCTTCCGATAAACCATTGTACTTTGCCTGTTTTGATCCCGCAGGCGAAAAAGCAGTTATATCCGGTGTTGGAAAGTATGTGAAAGTATTGAAGGTTGAAGATAGTGAAGTTGTCAGCGAATTCGATACCGAATTGGATTTCAATATAATGTCCCATGTAAATTACAGCCCTGATGGCAGCAGGTTGGCAGCATCAAGCCAGATAGGACCAACAATTATTTGGGATGTGACAACTGAACAAAAGATACTGGAAGTAACCCACTTCGATTCTCTGGGGAATCCTTCGCCTATTTTATTCTCGTCATTTGACCAGACCGGCGATACGTTACTGACTGCCGGCTTTGACAACAAGATAAGAATGTGGCATGTCCATCAGAATACGTCCGAACCGATACTGACTTTTGAAGAGCACACAAGCTCTGTAAAGTCCGCAGTGTTCAATTTTGACGGGATGCGTGTACTAACGGCAAGTTCGGATTCTACAGCAAAGATTTGGAACAGGGCTCAGCGCGACCTGCAAACTGACAGATCGGACGACAGATTCAGTATAGCGAAAGCCGAGGCAATAGCCTTCAATGTGGATTTTGATAAAGTATTGATGGGAGAAGTTGTAGATACTCTTGTAAGTGTATTTGCCGTCAATACAACAAAATATCCGTTTATGGTCAGAAATATTGAGATCCAAAGTGATGATACCGGAGATTTTTCAATTCTTGGTGATAATGAACCTTATGTATTGCAGCCTGGGGACACCTCATCGATTGAACTTCGCTTCGAACCACAACTGGTTGGAACGAGGAATGCACGAATAGTGATAACATATCCCAACGGTACTGCCGAAGCTGAATTGACAGGCGAAGGGATTTATCCGGATCTACTTGCAACCAACAAGTATATTTACTTCAGAGAGATTGAACTGGGTGATTTCAAGGATTCTGTTGTCAGCGCTATTGTACAAAATAAAAGTGGTACAGCTCTACAGGTGACGGAGATCAATATTCTTGGTCCTGATACGGAGCATTTTGACATTATATCAGGCGGTCAAGGATTCACTCTTGCACCAAATGACAGTCATGAAATGACGCTGCGCTTCACACCTGAAAAACTTGGCAGATTGAACAGCCAGCTTCAATTTTTACATACAGGCAAAGAGAAGGATACACGTGTATTTCTTTTCGGCGAAGGTGTGCCTATGGTAGTCGATACGGCTACGATTGCGATTGATACGCTATTCAAAGCCTATCCCGGTGACGAAATACAGATGCCTATTTACATTAAGGATATCAGCTCCAGGGGTATACCGCCCAATGTGACAGGCTTTAATGCTGCGCTGAGGTTTAATTCCACTTTGCTGGAACCTCTGCAGCCGCTCGATGTAGAAAATGATGAAATTGTAGGTACCGAGAGGATCATTACTATGAATCTGCCTCTTGATGAAGACAATGATGGTATCCTGACTACCATTAACTTTAAAGTGGGATTGGGAAATGACACTACATCCCCTATTATTTTGGAGAACATTGCGCCGATCGGCAGCGGCAAAATGATAATTTACCGCGAGTTAGGCACTTTCAATCTTCTCGGTGTCTGTCATGAAGGGGGCGCCCGGCTATTTGATTCGGAAGGCAGAATATCCCTAATGCATAATTACCCCAATCCATTTGAGGAATCAACGACGATCGAGTTTGAAACTGCCGAGAAGGGCATAACAAAGCTGTATATAACCGATATGATGGGAAATACTGTCAGAACTATTGTAAACGAGAAGCTTGAACCGGGGCAGCACCGCATCAGCATAGATTCAAGGGGTCTGCCGTCCGGTGTATACTTCTACAACCTAAAGACGCCGACTGTGGTTATTACCAGAAGGATGCATATAGAGAGGTAGATGTCGGGTGTGGGCTGTCAGGGAGCCGGATCAGGGATTGGCTGCGAGAATTATGCATAGCTGCTTTTGGAAATAGGAAAATTATTAGATTCAATGAATTTTAAATTTGAATTAGTCAGTTCCAAATAATGTCAGGATTTTAATAGGATTTTTTCTAACAACACCTGTATTAAAATTTTTCCGAAAAAATTATTTCGATTTTAACTTAAAATTTATTATTTAAAATTTTCTTTTTGAGTTGAAAAACTAAATTTTAACCAACAAAGAGGTTACATGGCTTGCCAAATGGCGCTTATTCTAAGCGAATATTTGTTTTAGGCATCGCTAAGAATATGGCATTCCTGATGGTTACAGAAAACAATTATTATAATGTTATGATGCAAGAAAACCGGCCAAACTTTGTTATTTTTAGTGATTAGATTTTGGCTAAATCGTTAAAGCTGAAATTAATAGAAAAAATAAATAGATTTTAGATTAAAAACGGGGCAAAATATGAAGGAGAAAAAATTCATAACGATTGACGGCAACGAGGCGGCAGCATATTCCGCCTATCGTGTGAACGAAGTATGTGCCATATATCCGATAACTCCCTCCTCGAACATGGGCGAATTCGCCGACGAGTGGGCGTCCAAAGGAATAAAAAATATTTGGGGGGATGTGCCGAATGTTACCGAAATGCAGAGTGAAGGCGGCGCTGCTGGCGCTGTCCACGGTTCGGTGCAGGCTGGCGCCCTGACGACTACTTTCACGGCGTCACAGGGTCTGCTGCTAAAGATCCCCAATATGTATAAAATTGCCGGCGAACTCACGCCTGCTCTGTTTAATATCAGCGCGAGAACGCTGGCGACTCACGCTCTCTCGATCTTTGGTGATCACAGTGACGTGATGGCTGCCCGCGCAACGGGATTTGCCATGACGGCGGCGGCTTCCCCGCAGGAAGTCATGGATCTTGCTATTATTGCGCAGGCTTCTACGCTTGAATCGAGAATTCCTTTCCTCGCTTTCTTCGATGGTTTCAGAACTTCGCACGAAGTTCAAAAGATTGAACAACTCGAAGAAGATGTGATGCGTGAAATGATAGATGATGAGCATGTCAAGGCTCACAGAGAAAGAGCCATGACGCCGGATAACCCTTTCATTCGTGGTACGGCGCAGAATCCGGACGTTTTCTTCCAGAACCGCGAGACGGTCAATAGATTCTACGACGCCTGCCCGGATATAGTTAAGAAAAATATGGACAAATTCTACGAGCTAACCGGACGCAGATATGAGCCTTTCCAGTATGAAGGCGATCCGAATGCCGAAAGAGTCATCGTTTTGATGACTTCCGGATGCGAAACTGCTCATGAAACAGTTGATTATCTGAATAAACAGGATGAAAAAGTCGGCGTACTTAAAGTTCGCTTGTACAGACCATTTGATACAAAAAGATTTATGGAAGCGCTGCCGGCGACAACAAAAACTATCGGCGTACTCGACCGCACGAAAGAGCCGGGCGCTGTCGGCGAACCACTCTATCAGGACTGCTTGAATGCGCTTCATGAAGGAATGAATAACGGCTGGGGCAATTTTAATGAAATGCCGAAAATTGTCGGCGGACGCTACGGGCTTTCCTCGAAAGAATTCACCCCCGCTATGATAAAATCAGTCTTCGATAATCTGACGCAGGATAAGCCTAAGAATCACTTTACGGTTGGTATCGTTGATGATGTTACCCATACCAGTCTCAAATGGGATACCGAATATGATATCGAGCCGGATGATGTAGTACGCGCAATGTTCTACGGACTTGGCGCAGACGGTACCGTAGGCGCAAATAAGAACTCAATCAAGATCATCGGCGAGAACACTGAAAATTACGCGCAGGGTTACTTTGTTTATGACTCAAAGAAAGCCGGCGCCCTGACGGTATCTCACCTTAGATTTGGTCCGCGCCCGATCCGCTCGACTTATCTTATCAACAAAGCTAATTTCATCGGCTGCCACCAGACTGTATTCCTCGAAAAATACGATATGCTGAGAAATCTGGCTGAAGGCGGAACATTCCTTATTAATGCGCCTTTCGAAAAAGATGAAATGTGGAATCGTATTCCGAAGACAACCCAGCAGCAAATCATAGATAAGAAAGCAAAGGTCTTTGTGGTTGACGCTTATAAAGTTGCGGAACTGACAGGCATGGGTAGAAGAATCAATACGATCATGCAGACCTGCTTCTTCGCAATTTCAGGCGTTCTGCCGCGTGACCAGGCAATAAATGAAATCAAACAAGCAATTATCAAAACTTACGGCAACAAAGGCGAAGATATCGTCAATATGAACCTGAATGCCGTCGATCAAGCTATAGAGCACATGTACGAACTCGAAATACCGCAAGAAGTAACAGCGGATTGGGAAATACATCCGCCGGTACCGGTCAATGCGCCGGACTTCGTAAAACACGTCGAAGGCGAGATAATTGCCGGACGCGGCGACTTGATCCCTGTAAGTGCTTTTCCTGTTGACGGAACATGGCCTTTGGGCACAACCCAATACGAGAAGAGAAATGTAGCACTTGAAATACCGGTATTTGAACCGGATCTGTGTATTCAGTGCGGCAAGTGTGCGATAGTATGTCCGCACGCTACAATCAGGATTAAATCATTCGACAGGAAATATCTCGAGAATGCGCCCCCGACATTCAAATATATGGAAACCAAAGACAAAGCATGGAAAGGCGAAGTCTATTCAGTGCAGGTTGCGCCCGAAGATTGCACCGGCTGCGGCGTGTGCGTAGAAGTCTGCCCTGCCAAAGATAAGGAACAGGTCGGACGGAAAGCGCTCAATATGGCTCCGCAGCTTCCGCTCAGAGAGCAGGAAGCGGAAAACTGGGAATTCTTCCTCAACATACCCGACAAAGACAGAAACGAAATCAAGGTAAACCAGCTTAAGCAGCAACAGCTGCAGAGACCGCTGTTCGAATTTTCCGGCGCCTGTGCAGGCTGCGGCGAGACGCCTTATGTTAAGCTGCTTACTCAGTTGTTCGGCGACCGTGCGCTTATTGCGAACGCAACGGGCTGCTCGTCGATCTACGGCGGTAACCTGCCGACAACGCCATACTGCCAGGATGAGAATGGCAGAGGTCCTACCTGGAATAACTCGCTATTCGAGGATAACGCGGAATTCGGGCTCGGCTTCAGACTGGCTATCAACCAGAACAAACGCGCCGGAACCGCTATGCTCGAAGCATTGAAGGATAAGGTGGGCGACAATCTCGTAAATGAGATACTCAATGCGGATCAGAGTGATGAATACGGCATTAATAAACAACGCGAGAGGATTGCCGATCTTAAGGACAAACTGCAGAATATTGATACACCCTCAGCCAGGAGACTTCTAACAATTGCTGACTACCTCGCTGAAAAGAGCGTCTGGATAGTCGGCGGCGACGGCTGGGCTTATGATATTGGCTTCGGCGGTCTGGATCACGTTATAGCTGCCGGGCAAAACGTCAACATTCTAGTGCTGGATACCGAGGTTTACTCGAATACCGGCGGTCAGACCTCGAAAGCTACACCGCTCAGCGCTATCGCCAAGTTTTCCGCCGGCGGCAAGCCGACACCGAAGAAAGACCTGGGCATGATGGCGATGTCATACGGAAATGTCTATGTTGCCTCGGTAGCCATGGGCTCCAACGATAATCAGACACTCAAGGCATTCCTCGAAGCGGAAGCTTACGACGGACCTTCTATCATCATGGCATACAGTCACTGTATAGCTCACGGTATCGACATGACCCAGCCGTTGAGAAATCAGAAGATGGCTGTGGATTCCGGTCAGTGGCTGCTATACCGCTACAATCCTGACAATCTGAAGGAAGGTAAGAATCCGTTGACGCTAGATTCTAAAGCTCCTAAGATACCGGTATCCGAATATATGGATATGGAAACCAGGTTCAAGATGCTTCATAAAATCAGACCGGAAGCGGCTAAGAAATACTACGAAGAAGAACAAAAGATAGTAGAATCACGCTACGAAACCTACAAATACCTCGCCGACCGCAAATACGGCGGCAATGGCAAAGAAAAGAAATAGAACTGTCCCGGACGGGTGCTCAGCGCCCGTCCTTTATTCTTTAGAAAATAATTATTATAAATAAAAGTAATCCGGAGATTATTATGAACATAAAAACGAAATATCTGGGGAAAGAACTTCGCTCGCCGATTGTCATATCGGCGAATCCGCTGTCCGAGGACGTCGAAAATATCAAGAAAATGGAAGATGCCGGCGTTGGGGCGGTAGTTCTATTTTCACTTTTCGAAGAGCAGATAAAAATGGAACAGAAAGAGATCATGTCGCATGAAACTTCCGGCGAAGATATATATGCAGAATCGACTTCTTTCTTCCCCGATCCCGGTGAATACCGCTCGGGTCCAGAGAATTACCTCGACCTGATATCAAGAGCCAAAGACGCCGTCGATATTCCGATAATTCCGAGTCTCAACGGCTCTACCACCGGCGGCTGGATTAATTATGCGAAAAAGATGGAAGATGCAGGCGCCGATGCCCTCGAACTCAATATATACAACATCCCAACAGATATGGACACCACTGCCGAAGATATTGAGAACCAGTATCTCGAAGTGGTGAAAGCGGTTAAGTCGGCAGTGAAGATTCCCGTAGCAATAAAGCTGAGTCCATTCTTCACGAATTTCGCCAATTTTGCGAAGAAGCTGGATGCGACGGGCATTGACGGCATGGTAATGTTCAACCGCTTTTACCAGCCGGACATTAATCTGGAAAGTCTGGAAGTAGAACCGAACATCCTGCTTAGCCACTCAGCGGCGATGCGTCTGCCAATGCGCTGGATTGCCATCCTCAACAAGCGCATTAATGCGGACATGGCAGCCACCAGCGGCATTCACACCGGCGCGGATGTAATCAAGATGATGATGGTCGGCGCGAAGACAGCGATGATGTGCTCGGCTGTCCTGCAGAACGGCATCGACCACATTAAGACAGTCGAGAAAGAAATGATCCAATGGATGGAATCGAACGAATATGAATCTATAGAGCAGATGCAGGGCTCGATGAGCCAGAAGAGCATCAAGGACGCCTCGGTTTACGAGAGAGCGCAATATATGAAGGCTCTGTCGAGCTATATTAGCACGGGCGTGTAAATTGGTTAATAAATACAATTTTATAAAGACCGGGAATCGGGCGAAGGCTGGGTTTCCGGTTTTTTTTTTGAAAATTCTAATCAAACTCTTCAAGTTTCTTCTTTGACGGCTGTACCTGATATAGTTTCTGGTCTTCTTTAACCAATTGTTCCTTTTCTGCTTTTATTAGCTGCTCGAATCTCAAATCCGCATTATTAAATAAATCCTGGCTTTCAGCTTTTAGAAAACGCGCAGCCGAGCGGCAATAATGCGGCTCTATTTCGATACCAATGCTGTTTCTTCTGTTGTTCAGCGCCGCAACCATGGAAGTGCCTGTTCCACAAAACGGGTCGAGTACAATATCATCGACAAAAGAGAACATGCGAATCAATCTATTAGCCAGTTCCATTGGGAATGGCGCAGGATGATTTTTTAATGAAGCGCCGGGCAGCTTCCAAATCTGTTGGAACCAGCGGTCGAAATCAGCCTTGTCTATTTTGCTTTCATTTCTCTGCCATTCTGTTGGTTGTCTATAACCGCCTGGTTTACGCTGCATAAGGATAAATTCCATGTCGTTCTTGACAATGGCATTTGGTTCATAAGGTTTGCCAAGAAACTTCGAGCCGTTAGAAACCTCATAAGATGCGTTTGATATTTTGTGCCAGATGATAGGATTTAGGTTATCGAAACCGATTTTCCTACATATCACACTAATATAGCTATGAAGCGGAAAAACAAGATGCCTGCCGAATTTTTTTCTCGAAACACAAACATCACCGACTACGCATATCAGTCTGCCGCCGGGAATCAACTTATCGAAAATTTGTTCCCAAACAATTTTAAGTTCATTCAGAAAAGTTTCGTAATCATTGATATGACCCAATTGATCAGGATTATCATTGTATTTTTTTAAATTCCAATACGGCGGGGAAGTCACAACCAGATGAATGGAATTATCCCGGATAAAAGATAAATCCCTTGCATCACCGTTGATCAATCTATGTAATGTCTTTTTCATTATGTTATAAGACCCGTACGTGAGCCATTAGTGCTTTTGCAAAATTGTTGACGGATAATTCATCATTCGGTGTTGAGAATATACCCTTAGGACCGGCATTCCTGGTAGAAGTTATAAATGCAGAAGCGGTATAATGTTTCTCTAAAACAAGTTTTTTGCAGAAAATCTCATAACGTTTTATATATGAAGCATCTTTAAAATCAGGTAAGACTTTGAAATGAGGTTCTTTAACCCATATTTTGCAATAGGATAAACATGTTGTAGAATAAATAGCTTAATCCTAAGAACTTAACCACCCCTTCTTTTCCCCTCCTTAGTAAGGAAGGGATACAGTGGTGGTTTCTCTAATTCTTTTAAATGTACTATGTCAGTAAAAGTGAGTAGTCCTAATGAAATATCCGGGTTTAACACGCACCGGTCTTTGTGAAGAGAGGCAATCCTCCGGCATGAAAAAATATCCAAGGAAAGGCTGTGGACTCGTTTGAAATGCACTTTCTCTATAAGCTGTCCAAAGATCAAGAGCGCTGCCTATTGTGCAGAATTGCCACAAAGCGGTCCTAGTAAGGTAATATATTTAATTGTAGAACATACCCAATTAGATACAAGTATATTCAACGGATTGGATTATTCCGTTAATCAAAATAATGAACTTGTATTCTCCGGTGTAAGTTTTTTGCAGGCTTGCACCACAAATGTTTGTTGTCGTATGCATTATTTAGTTACAAGGAATCAAGATGAAGAAATTGTCACAGTGGAATGGACTGATCCTGTATATGGAGATGGACTACCGGAATGTGATAATCCTTTGACATGTGTTCCAACATGTGGTAACCTAAAATTTAACTGGTACGCTGAAGGATATGAACCGCCAGGTATTCCTTCGTTAGTGGATGAATCTGAATTCAAAGGCAAATCTAATATAGTTACAAATCCTAACGAAGGTAATTTTACTTTGAATTATTTTTCGGAATCTACCGGATCAGTTTATTTAGCAATTTATAACTCTAACGGTATTAGAGTTTATAAAAAGCAATTTAATAAAAATAACAAGTCAATTAAACAACAATTTTCATTGTCAAAATTACAAAGTGGGAAATACTACTTTAATATAAGAATTAACGGATTGTACGATTCAGTTGGTTCTTTCATTATTAATAAATAAATAACAGAGCTGCCATTCTCCGGCAGCTCAAAATTTTTTTTAGGGAGGATTTATGAGATATTTTATTCTTACTTTTTTAATATTCTTTTCAAATTTTTATACTGTATTTTCAATAGATTGACATGCATTTACTGAATTCAAAAAGACGTCGTTCTATTGTATTAGCTCTTATGATTCATCGCACTATGTCCTTAGCGGTGACTTTGCTGATAAAATTGATAATGTACTAACATAATACAGCTTTATATCATATTCTTCTGATGCCGGAATTAACTGGGAAATTATATGGAAAAGTAATCTTGACTTAGTTAAACTTGAGAATGATAGAAATGTAAATTATATTGAAATGATAACTGAAGATATTATAATTGTCGGTGTTCAAGGAGGATATTTATTAAAAATAACTGACAGGGGAAATACCTGGGACACTACAGATTTTGAATTAGAACATAATGATCACTGCTATGCGCTTGATTTTTATGAAGACAAATTCGGCGCAGCAGGATTTGAGTCTTCTACATTTTTTGTAATGACAAAAGACACTGGCAGGACGTGGGAAAGAATAAAAAAACCTGAAATTGGTTTAAATTCATTAACATTCAATATCGATGATTTAGCTATATTAAATGATTCAACTATTATCGCAAATAGATATAGTTTTCCTTCTGATGTTCACCACATCTTAATAACAAATGACAGAGGAAAAACGTGGTCATATTATAATGAATCAGATAACTATCATACCAATTTTTATTTTTATGATGATAAAACAGGTTACATGGGAGGCAGTAAAAAATTAGATGTAGATAGATCATCGATAATTAAAAAAACAACTGATGCAGGTGAATCATGGTTTAAATGCTATGAAGATAATAAACGATACGGAGATATATACAAAATGTATGTTTTTGATGAGAATAATGCAATGGGGGTGAATGGAGTTGAAATATTGAGAACTACTGATGGCGGTGACACCTGGTTCAATGAAACATATGATCAACAACCTTTCCCGAGATTTGCAGATATGGCATTCGGAGATGATAAGTACGGGCTGTTACTATCTTACAATTTTTATATTTATACTAATAATCCTCTTATAGATAATGTAGAGAAGAAAAGAAATTCGGAACAAGATTTGAATATATACCCTAATCCGGCTTATAATAAAATTTATATTAAAAATGCCGATTTATACAGTAAATACCAAATCATAAATAATCTTGGCGAAGTTGTCAAAAAAGGCGAGGAAATAAACGATTGGATCGATGTGTCTGATTTGTCTGCCGGCATGTACGTTGTTAGATTATTTAACAATAGAAAAAAAGAATATAAAAGTATAAAATTTATTAAATATTAACCACAAACTAAAACATCCCGCCAGAGCTGCCGCCGGCGGGATGTTATCTATAAATATCTCACATAATCAGCTTTCAAGATTCTTCAGGACGAAGTCCCAGTTGACTATTTCCCAGAAGTTTTCGATGTACTTCGGGCGCGCATTGCGGTAGTCGATGTAGTAGGCGTGTTCCCAGACGTCGATACCGAGAAGCCGGGTTTTGCCTTCGCGCAGCGGTGTGCCGGCGTTGCTGTGCTGCTCGATAGCCAGCGAGCCGTCCGGGTTCTTCACCAGCCAGTTCCAGCCGGAACCGAACAACGTGGCGGAAGCGTTAGCGAACTGTTCTTTGAACTGATCGAACGAACCGAAGTTCTTCTCGAGCACTTCGAGCAATTTGCCCTGCGGGCTTCCGCCGCCGTTGGGCGACATGCACTCCCAGAAGAACTCGTGGTTCGATACCTGGGCTGCGTTGTTGAACAGCTTGCCGTCGGCTTTCTTCACGATGTCCTCGAGCTCCATGTTGTCGAATTCGGTTTCGGATTTCAGTTTGTTGGTGGTATCGACATACTTCTGCACGTGCTTCTTGTGGTGATAGAACATCGTTTCCTGCGAAACGTGCGGTTCCAATGCGTTCTCGTCATAAGGTAATGGCTTCAGTTTGAATTCCATAGTTGACTCCTTTGTTTTTTATAATAATCACGATTATTTTAGTAGAAACGAAATATTTTATTATTATTGTCTAAGACGTCAATTTTTTATCAGTGATTTTTTTGGATAGATTATCTCGTTTATCTGAGTTACCAATGGTTGGCAGCGGTTAACGGTGAACGGCTAACGTTATCTTTGTTCTGGGTGGGTGGTTTATACTTTTGTGAGTTGATATTTTGCTCGTACAGGTTACATCTCATTCCAACGCTCCAGCGTCCTTAACCGAACAATATCATTTACTTATAGTTATGATAGTTTTCAGAGTTAATATTCTGTTCGTACAGGTTAACGGAAAACGTTCCGGAACTGGCAGCCTCCGTCCAGGCATTTGTTACACCTGACTGAGACGAGCATAAGGGATAAAAGCAACTTTAACCTTTTACCTTTAACCGTTAACCTTGTTCCCTCATTACTAAATTCCGATTTAGTAATGTCTTTTTCCGGCAAAGTTGTACTTTGCGGCGATAACGCGAGTTCATGGCGAAGTACAACTTCGCAAGAAACTGTGCTTTCCAAATCGGAATTTGGGAAGCAGGGAGCAGCAATGCGGAATTTGGGAAGCAGGGGTGTTAGTGAGGTATTTAGCAGGCAGGGTCAAAAATTTTTTTGATTAATTTAAATTTTTCAATTTGTCCTTCTGCTTCACTCCATCGTTCCACTTCCTGTACATCGACTACATTGTGTTGGGCAACCATCGTTGCCTGATCTAAGCTTTGCTGATCGTCCCAAAAGTAATACGCAGCTAATCTATCTTTAACACAATCAGTTGCTGATAACAGTCGTAAAAGACCGGTTGAAACTTTAATCTCATGAATATCTCTAACTATTTCTGATCCTATAGCAAGCGGACCGGAAGGAAATTCAACAAAAAAATCCGTTTCATTACTGATAAAATATCTATTTTTCTCTTTAAATCCTATATTTGCCATTACTTTCTTTAATTCTTTTCTCGTAACTATACCTATTTCAATAAAATCAAGATCTTTTGACTGGTATTTGTTTTCAGTATAAATGCTAACACACGCGCCACCTGTAAGAACATTTTCAATGCCGTTAATTCTTAGATGTGAACTAATGAAAGCTGCTAATTCAATTAGACTCATATTAGAAATTTCTTTCATAACGGCTTTCCCTTCCTTCTCGGGCGCTTTCTGACCATGAACAACCGTGTTTTTTCTTTTTCGGGCAGAAATTCTATAACTTTTTCGATAAAAGCCTGCAGTTGCTCTAAAAACGGGAAGCGGGGATTATAACTATAGATTCTGGTTTTACCCTGTTTTTTCGAAACAAAAATATTTCCTGCTTCCAATCTATCCAACTGATTCTGGATAGGACTCAGATCAGTTTTAAAAAAATCTGCGATCTCGCGCGCATAGCCTTCTCCGCGGGCGCTGATAAACATTAGAACCCGCTCACGATTGACCGATCCAAACAATGATTCAAGCATTTTCGACCTCTCCATTAGGTTATGTGACCTATTACTTAGGTCAATATATGGAATTTCTATTATTTATTCAAGTCTTAACCGAAGATTTTTCCTCATTACTAAATTCCGATTTTGTAATGTCTTTTTCCGGTGAAGTTGAACTTTGCAAAGATAGCGCTATATCATGACGAAGCACAACTTCGCGGGAAACCGCGCTTCCCAAATCGGAATTTGGGAAGCAGTGGTGTTGGGGCGGAATTTGGGAAGCAGGGCTGTGGGGGCGGAATTTGGGAAGCAGGGGTCGGAGCTGTATTTGGGAAGCAGGACAAAAATCATTAGCTATAATTCACAAAAGACCATAGCAATTATTTCTTTTTTTATAAATAATCCAAAAAAATAGCAAAAAAATTTGGTAGAGTCTTTTTTTTTTTAATTTGCAATTAGCCGGTCTTGCACAAATTTAAAAACGGCTTATTTTAAAAAATAAACAAAATTACTCACTAATTTATGAGGTGCCTTATGCGTAGAATTAACCTTATAGTAGCAGCAACGTTGTTATGCCTTTTAATATTAATTGGATATAATACGGCAAAATCTCAGCAACCACCCTGTATGCAAAATTATTGGGGGTTAACTTATGAATCAGATACACTTCAGAGTTTCCCTTCTTTGTCAACCGGGATGCCTTATGATGTTCTGGTTAGTTACATTGCTGTTGACAGCGTTAGTAAGTATGCATCCGAGAATCAAATTGATGAATTTCTCGGAAGACAAACATACAACGATACCATACAATATTTAATGCGATTTTATTACAAAACAATGGATTACGATCCCATTTTATTCATGAAGAGTATGGATTATTGGAGTCAAGGGTATATCCATAGACCAATTCAGATTGAAGACAAAGTTCTTAAGAGAATCCTTGATGTATCCTCTGATAAATATTTGCATCAAGCCTTATTAGCTTCTAGCTACATATTACATGTAGATGTAACAGATACGTTAAGAAGACCGGATCCTGCGGCTTCAGTTATGAAAACTGTTGCTATAGCTACATGTGAAGTGATCGATACGATAAAAGGTCAAGTATTGCCGCAATGCAAGGATATTAGTATACAAGGAGGTGAGGAAGTAAAAAATAACAAAGACACAATATTAAGTTTTCCTAATAATTGTTTACAATTTGAATATAGACTCGAATGGCACAGAGATCAAGAAGGCAGTGAAAAAATTATTGATGTTATTGATTCTACTGGCAAGAATCTAAGTCCAAGACTGGTAGATACTAATGATGTTCCATGGATTAAAGCAAATAAAGAATACATAGTTTTTCTTTATAATAGTTGGATTTGTAAAGATACTTACTATCACTTTGCACCGGTGCCTTTTTTGGATAATTCATTATCATTTGGGATGTATCCAATTGAGAACGGATATGTTCAAGACTTAGATAATGACTTTGGTTTGGGAACATCTGTGGAATTATCTCAATTCAAAGCCTATCTTGAGTCAAAGATTCAAGAGATAATCCAATATGACGGTAATTGATATATACAAGTGACATAAATAGTGGAGTAATAAAATGAAAATAATTAGAATATACTTGTTAATAGCAATCATTACACTGTCATATTCATCAAACTATGTATATGGACAAGGAGATGATTGCGGAACTGTAACAAACTGCCCAAACAAAGAGTATCCATTTACTGTTTGTGATGAAGATGATCCTACTCATCCAGGTGAATGGGAGTATTATTGTTCAACTACGCCGCATGATAATAGTCCGCCATTAAATCCTTATTTCGTGTTTTTACCAATTTGTTATGATATAGATGAATCTATTGAACAAATTCCATCTGAAATAGAGATGACCGGAACGAGTGTAATTAAAGTATTTGACAGGGATGAAGCTATAGAATCGTTGAATGAAGCTGGGGATATTTGGAATTGTTTGTGCGGAGAGGAAGATCGTGCTTGTCAATGCTCTATTAGAGTTAGATTCACGTCAAACCCGCGTGAGTACAATGATCCCAGATTAGATGCAAGAACTACTTTAGGTTTTACCCGAATGTCATACTTTCCGTTTTTTTGTCAAGGAGCTTGTCAAAATATGGAAGTAGTACTAAATAATACTAGTGCCTTCAGGGATATGAGATCAGGATATCCACAAAATTCTTTCATTAATGAACAGATAATTGAAGATTACCAGCCCGCAGATATATTTTCTGATCTTGGCACTGATAACAATACATATAATTTTTTACATGTTATTGTTCATGAATTAGGTCATGTCTTAGGTCTGGATCATTATGATGAACATCCCTGTGGGGGAGATCCATCAAGTGGATTAATGAACAGTACTTTACCGGAAAATATATCTTACGCGGGTTTATCCATAGACGATATCTGCATGTTCAAAAAAATTTACTGTCCCGACTTAGTTCCCGTCGAAGAGCGCATAATTAAAGAAGATACCGATGTTTACAACTATCCCAATCCAATAGAGGACGTCACAAGATTAACATTTACTGTTCCGCAAAAGGGCGCCAATGTAAAGATAATTGTTTACAATCAGCTTGGCAGGAAAGTGAGTGTTCCCGTTGAAAGGTTTTATACCGGCGGCAATTATGATGAACAAATTGATTTATCAGGACTGAGTTCGGGATTGTACTATTACACCGTGCAAATAGATAACAAGACTAAGACTGGGAAAATGGTGGTAAGTAAATAAGAAAATTTGATACCGATATAATCTCCTCATTACTAAATTCCGATTACCCACGCTCCTCATTACTAAATTCCGATTTAGTAATGTCTTTTTCCGGCAAAGTTGCACTTTGCAAAGATAGCGTCATATCATGGCGAAGTATAACTTCGCGGGAAACTATGCTTCCCAAATCGGAATTTGGGAAGCAGGGCTGTGGGGGCGGAATTTGGGAAGTAGGGCTAATAATTCAGATGTGCCACACTTTCAAAGTGTGACACATCTACGAAACCTTAGCCCTGGCAGCCGCAGGTATTGAAGTTGTTCGGATTCTTGAAGACGAAACCGCTGCCCTGTGGACCTTCCGTGTAGTCCAGGGTTACGCCCATCAGGTAGAATACGCTCTTCGAATCGACGACGAGGTTTAAGTCCTTCACTTCGTACACTCTGTCGAAGTCGTTGATGTTCTCGTCGAAGCCGAGAGCGTAAGACATACCCGAACAGCCGCCGCTCTGGCAGCCGATACGCAGGTAATGCTCTTCGGAAAGATTGTTCTCTTCGCGCACTTTATTTATCATGTCGATAGCCTTGTGGGAAACCTGGAATTCGTCGCCCTGCTCAGCGCCTACGATTTCGGTATCGACAATTTCCATTCCTACTTCTTGTGTTGCTTCAGCCATGGATCTCTCCTTTTTTAAAAATCAAAAATAACAATTAAAACTTACTATTCATCATAGTCAACTACTACATCGTCTGTCAATGGGTGCGACTGGCAGGTCAATACGTATCCCTGCTCGATCTCGTCGTCTGTCAGAGCTTCCCGCTCATCCATGTATACTTTGCCCGACAGAAGTTTCGCCCTGCATGTAGAGCAGGCGCCCATCTGACAGCTAAACGGCGGCTCGATACCTTCGCGCAGCGCCGCCTCGACTATCGTTTCGTCGGGTTCGACCTCGAATTCATCCTCGTCCGCGTAAAGAATTATCTTTACTTTTCGCGTTTTTAATTCCGGTTCAAGCTCTTCTTCCGGTGTTTCCACATTCTTACCCATATTCTTATTCTCCTCCTTATCCTCTAAAAGATCCTCTACCGGAACAGTGAACGATTCCTTATGAATCTTATCCGTCGAAACGTTTAACTCGTCCAACGCTTTTTCGATTTCCCGCATCATGCCGCCGGGCCCGCAAAGGAAATACTCACAGTTATCTTCATTGCCAATATACTTGTTAATAAACTGTATTGTCCTGGCTCTGTCGATCCTTCCTCTGTAACCAGCCCATTTATCTGACGGACGGCTCAATGTATGCACTATTTTCAATCTATCGCCGTACTTATCGGCAAGTTTGTCAAGCTCATGCCTGAAAATTATCTCATTTACGTTCCTGTTCAGGTAAAATAATGTAACTTTACTCTTACTCTCAACCGCAAGAACTGTCTTCAGTATCGACATCAGCGGCGTTATACCGCTGCCGCCTGCAAACATTACGTAATGCCTGCTCAGATTCGGGTCGAGCTCTATCGTGAACTTCCCGAGCGGCGGTATAACTTCCAGTTCATCGCCCGGCTTGAGATTTTCATTGATATATTCCGAAACTGTGCCTTCTTCGGCTTTTTTAACCGTCACGGTCAGCTTCTCATTCAGCACCGGGCTGGAATTTATCGAATATACCCGCCGATAGGGCTGCCCGTCTATGTAAACTTTTAATGTCAGATATTGTCCATGTGCGTATTTAAAAGTTTCTTTAAGATCATCAGGTACATCAAAGCTGATGGACACTGCGTTTTTGGTTTCTTTTCTTACTTCGGATACTTTTAAATTGTGAAATTTAATAGCCATTATTTATCTTCTTGTTCATTCCTTTTAATTGTTGTGTTAGTTTTTTTGAATTATAAAAATTTAAACTCTTTGTTAACCACCCCTTAATCCCCTCCTTAAAAAGGAGGGGAATTTTTCCTTACCTTTATTCCCTGCTTTGTAAGGAGGGGAATTTTTTTTACAGGTGCAATTTCCTGTCCTTGTTATGTTAATTCATCACATGAATCCCAGTTCAAGCTTCGCTGCGTCGCTCATCATGCTCATGTCCCAGGGCGGATCGAATGTCATAATCGCTTTCACCTTTTCGACTTCTTCGAGTTCGTTTACCTTTTCCTCTACATTTTTGGGAATCATATCCGCTACAGGGCAGTTTGGCGCTGTGAGAGTCATTAAGATTACGACTTCGTTGTTCTCGGTAATATTCATGTCGTATATCAAGCCCAATTCCCAGATATTTACCGGGATTTCAGGATCGTAAACTTCTTTCAGTTTCTCTTCAACTTTCTTTTCGAGTTCTTCCTTATTTATTGCTGCTTCAGCCATGATTAACCGAATTTATTATTCTACATTACAATTAGTGCTCATCGTCGGGAATTTCCTGCTCTTCGCCGAGAGCTTCCAGCATAGTGTGCCAGGCAAGGCTGGCGCATTTTATACGCGCGGGGAATTCCCTTACGCCGTAAAAGACAGCAAGTTTGCCGAGATCTATTACATCCGGCTCTTCGTCGGTGCCGCCGGTTACGGCTTCGTGAAATTTTCTGAATAACTCTTTTGCTTCCTCGCGTGTTTTGCCTTTCAAAAGAGTGGTCATGATCGAAGCCGACGCCTGCGATATAGCGCAGCCCGACCCTGAAAACTTAACATCTTTGATTACATTGCCATCCATTTCAATATCAAGATCGATTTTATCGCCGCAGAGCGGATTAAAACCCTCCCCATGTTTATCGGCATGTTCCAGTTTGCCGAAATTTCTGGGGCTTTTATTATGATCTAGTATTGTCTGCTGATATAGTTCGTTTATCTGGCTCATCTTATAAACTTTTTTATTGACCAAACATATTTATTACTTTCTTCAGCGATTCTACGAGCGTGTCAATTTCACTTTTCGTATTGTAAAAAGCTATCGAAGCTCTCGATGTCGCCGGCACGTTGAATCTGTCCATTACCGGCTGCGTGCAGTGATGCCCCGTTCGAATCGCGATACCATCCATATCGAGCATAGTGCCTACATCGTGCGGATGTATATTGTCCAGCACGAATGATATTGAACTCGACTTCTCTTTTGCGGTGCCAATTATCTTAAGTTCATCTATCTCTTGCAGCTTTTCGGTTGCGTAATTCAAAAGATCCGCTTCATAACGTCTTATAGCATCTATGCCGATATTTCGTATATATTTAATTGCTTCCCCTAAACCTATAGCGCCTGCGATATTCGGCGTTCCGCCTTCGAATTTGTAAGGCAGATCGTTGTAAATTGTTTTTTCGAAAGTGACATTCTTTATCATGTCGCCGCCGCCCTGATAAGGGGGCATTTCGTCGAGCAGATGCTTCTTCCCGTAGAGAACGCCGATGCCGGTCGGTCCGTAAACCTTGTGCCCGGAAAATGCAAGGAAATCGACGTCCAGTTCCTGCACATCGACAGTTATATGCTGTACCGACTGCGCCGCATCCATCATCACGGGGATGCCGCGGTCGCGGGCAGCATCGATAATATCCTTCGCCGGATTTATCGTTCCCAGCGAGTTCGAAACATGCACGAATGAGACTATCTTCGTCTTTTCGTTGAGCATGTTCAAATATTCATCGAACATCAACTCGCCGTTGTCATCTATCGGAACCACTCTGAGTTTGGCGCCTTTTTCCTCGCAGAGCATCTGCCATGGGACAATGCCCGAGTGATGATCCATGTGCGTAATAAGCACTTCATCGCCTTCGTGGACGTTCATCCTGCCGAAAGTGCTTGCTACGAGATTTATCGATTCCGTTGTCCCTCTCGTAAATATCACCGCCGGCGACCTTACCGCATTAATGAACTTGGCAATAGTGCCTCGTGCTTCTTCATATTTTTTCGTTGCAGTCTGACTGAGAAAATGTATCCCCCTATGTATATTGCTGTTGTCGTAAGTGTAATACTGTTCCAACGCTTCGATAACCGAGCGAGGTTTTTGTGTTGTCGCCGCATTATCGAGATATACAAGGGGATTTTTCCTGATAAATTTCTGCAAAATCGGGAAATCCTTCCTTATCTCATCAATATAGAAGGTCTTTTTCCCGGAATTTTCCTGAATTTCCGTTTCCTGGACTACTATTTCTTTTTCTTTCGTATACATAGGGATTACCGAATACAACAAACAATCATATTAATTACTCTTTATTTATCAACTTATTCTCTACTTGTTTTGCTATATAGTTTCGTAGAGGCTCAATTTTTATTTTATTGACAATTTCCTGTGCGAAAGCATTTAACAGCAGCGCTTTAGCCTGCTCTTTATCAAGTCCGCGCGAACGCAGGTAGAACAGCGAAGTCTTATCCAGCGTACCCGATGTCGCGCCGTGGCTGCACTTCACGTCATCAGCGTATATCTCGAGCTGCGGCTTTGTATTGACTGTGGCGGAATCAGTTAGTAAAATATTCCTGTTCGTCTGGAATGCATCCGTTTTTTGTGCGTCCTGCCTGACGAGGATCTTGCCGTTGAATATGCCGTGCGACGTATCATTCAGAATATTTTTGTATAGCTCGTCGCTGGTGCAGTTCGGTACTGCGTGATCTACGAGGATGTGATTATCCGTAAGATTATTATCCTCACCGTAAAAAAAGCCGTAAAAGCCGGCATGAGCGCCTTCGCCGTTGAGCACGGCACTCATATTATTCCTGTGGAAAGCGCCGCTGAGCGAAATAGTTACGCTGCTGAATGTGGAATCCTTTTCCTGGATAAGCTTCGTATCGCCAATATTATGCGAATTCTCGAAATCTTCCTGGTAAATATATGCTTCCACATTTGCGCCCTGGCGAAGAATCATTTCGGTGACTTTATTGTTCAGCGAGGGATTTTCCCCGATCGTGTGATGCGACCAGATAAGTCTCATCTGCGCATTCTCGCCGACGATGAACAGATTCCTCGGCTGCGACAGCACAGACTGCTTCCTCGTATCGGTGATGAACAGCAGCTGGATGGGCTTCTCTATAAGAGCGCCATTCGATATGTTTACAAAAGCGCCGTCGGCAGCCATTGCCGTATTCATCGCGGCGAAGGGATTCATGTGGTAATCCTTGTTCTGACCGAGATATTCCTCGACAAGTTTATCGCCGTCTTCAATAGCGCTCGCCAGATTTCGAATACTTATCCCTTTTTCCTCCGGCTGGATTTTCGAATGCTTTTCGGAAAAATACCCGTTAACGAATACGAGCAGGTTCGTCTCGAGACCTTCATAGAGATAATCGGAAATTTTCTTTTCCTCGAAATTATCCGCGTCGCTCTTATCGGGCAATTCGAATTCAGTCTTCCTGACAAAATTCAGATTAGTATATTTCCATTCCTCGTGTTTGCGCGTAGGAATGCCGTTCTGCTCGAAAGCGTCAACAGCTTCCTTCCGCAGCTTGAACATCTTTGTGTCTTTATCGCCGTTCAGCTTGCTTTCATAATCCTTGAATTCATTGACTATCTTTCCAATTAAATCAGCTTTTCTCGGTTTATCAGCCATTTATCTTCACCTGTTATTATTTTCGTGAAATTATACAGCTTCCGCCGTTTCCTTCTTAATCCATTCGTATCCTTTGTCTTCGAGTTCAAGAGCCAGGTCTTTCCCTCCGGTCTTGACTATCTTACCGCCGTAAAGTACGTGAACTACGTCAGGAATGATGTAATTCAGAAGTCTTTGGTAATGAGTGATCACGAGAAATGAGTTATTCCCGCTTCTCAATTTATTCACACCGTTGGCGACAATTTTCAGGGCGTCAATATCCAATCCTGAATCTGTCTCGTCGAGAACACCAAGTTTCGGATCGAGCATAGCCATCTGGAAAATCTCGTTACGTTTTTTCTCGCCGCCGGAAAATCCTTCATTAACCGCGCGGTTTAAGAATTCTTTCTCTATTTCTACTAAACCGGCTTTTTCTTTCATAACCTGCATAAAATCCATTGCGTCAAGAGGTTCTTCACCTCTTGCTTTGCGAACTTCATTAATAGCAGTTTTCATAAAGCTGGCATTTGAAACGCCGGGTATTTCCACAGGATACTGAAAGGCAAGAAATATGCCTTCTCTGGCACGCTCTTCAGCTTCCAATTCCAATATATCTTTACCATTATATTCAATGCTTCCCTGAGTAACTTCGAAATTTTCATTGCCGGCTAAAACTGCTGCCAGCGTACTTTTTCCCGATCCGTTCGGTCCCATAATTGCATGCAATTCGCCGGTATTCAGCTCAAGGGACAAACCTTTGAGAATTTCATTTCCGCCAACATTTACATGCAGATCATTAATTTTCAGTAATGACATGTTCAATATCTCCCGTCTTTATTTCCAATTACTCTTATCTCATAAAATTAGTTAAAATCTATTAAATTCTTAATTAATCAAAATATATTTCTTTTCTTTAACATTAACCATTAACCTTTAACCATTCTCCGTTAACCGTTAGCCAGCAACCTGCAACCTGCAGCCTGTAACCTTATCCTACGCTGCCTTCAAGACTGATAGCAAGCAATTTCTGCGCTTCTACAGCGAATTCCATCGGCAGTTTGTTCAGCACCTCGCGTGCATAGCCGTTGATAATCATGCCGACAGCATCTTCTTCCGAGATACCGCGCTGCCGGCAGTAGAATATGATCTCGTCGGAAATCTTCGAGGTCGTCGCCTCATGTTCGACAACAGCAGAGTTATTCTTGGACTCGATATAGGGGAATGTGTGCGCGCCGCATTTATCGCCCAGCAGCAGGGAATCGCACTGTGAATAATTGCGGGCATTTTCGGCTTTTTTGTTAATCTGGACGAGACCGCGGTAGCTGTTGTCGCTTCTGCCCGCGGAAATACCTTTGGAAACAACCCGGCTGCGAGTGTTTTTGCCTATATGCAGCATTTTCGTTCCGGTATCTGCCTGCTGTTTGTTATTTGTCAGAGCTACAGAGTAGAACTCGCCGGAAGAATTATCACCCTGCAGGATACAGCTTGGATATTTCCATGTGATCGAGGAACCTGTCTCTACCTGAGTCCAGGAAATCTTCGAATTATCACCGGCGCACTTGCCGCGCTTTGTAACGAAATTATAGATCCCGCCGCGGCCTTCGCTGTCGCCGGGGTACCAGTTCTGTACAGTCGAGTACTTAACTTCGGCGTCTTTATGAGCATAGATCTCGACCACTGCGGCGTGAAGCTGGTTTTCGTCGCGCATCGGCGCTGTGCAGCCTTCGAGATAGCTGACGTAAGAGCCTTCTTCGGCAATTATCAACGTTCTCTCAAACTGTCCCGTCGAAGCGGCATTTATTCTGAAGTACGTCGAGAGTTCCATTGGGCTTCTTACGCCTTTGGGGATGTAACAGAAAGAGCCGTCACTGAATACAGCCGAATTAAGAGCGGCGAAGTAATTATCCCCCGCAGGAACCACACTGCCGATATATTTCTCTACAAGTTCGGGGTGATTGTGTACAGCTTCACTCATCGAGCAGAAAATAATGCCGAGCTCTTCCAGCTTTTCTTTAAATGTTGTGCCGACGGAAACCGAATCCATGACAGCATCTACCGCCACACCGGACAATCTCTTCTGCTCTTCCAGAGGAATGCCGAGTTTTTCGAAAGTGCTAAGCAGTTCGGGATCTACTTCTTCCAGGCTCTTGGGTTTAGCCTTCTGAACGGGCGCAGCGTAGTAGTAATAATCCTGATAATTAATAGGCGGATATTTAACTTTCGCCCATGAGGGTTCTTTCATTTTCTTCCAGTTACGATAAGCTTTCAGGCGCCATTCGAGCATGAAATCGGGTTCTTCTTTCTTTTCCGAAATAAAACGAACGATGTCTTCGTTTAAGCCTTTCGGAGCGAATTCCTGTTCAATATTCGATACAAATCCGTGTTCGTATTCACCTTTCGTATATTTCTCTAAGATCTTTTGATCATCGCTCATAAACACACCTCAGTTCTTTGATTGATATTCCATTTCCAGTTTATGTATGTTGCTATGTACCAGTTCGGCGATTGTTGTAGAGTAGAAAATGTCATCTATTTTCTGTTGAATAATCTTCATCGGATGTTTGATAGTGCAATAATCTTCGCGTACACATTCACCATTTCCGTTTGTAAAGCACTCAACAATGCCGACATTATCTTCAAGTTTGTAAATTACTTCACCCAGAGAGATATCCTCTGCGTTTCGCGTCAAGAAATAACCGCCGCGGACACCCTGCTGCGATTTAACAAAACCTGATCTGTAAAGCGCCTGCAAGGTCTTGGCGAGAAATTCGAAGGACAGGTGCAATTGTTCCGCCATTTCCTTCGCGGAAACCTTCTGCCCTTTCTTATATGCCAGATATTGCAGTGCCAGCAGGGCGTACTCTATTTTTTTCGATAGTCTGTACATAGTATTCAGTATTATATTATTTACATGATCGTTGACGTCCATGAAATACGACTATTGTTATCCGATTTATTAGATATTGTTAAATATTAATGTATTTAAAACTAAATATTTATTTGATAAATATTTATAAATACATGAATCATTGATACTTTTGTTTAAAATTGATCGATTAAGATATGGAAAATTATAAAGAACATATTTCGGTAGATCCAAAGTTAATGTTAGGAAAACCTGTAATCAAAGGTACAAGAATAACTGTTGAGCTTATAATTGAAAAGCTTTCCAAAGGCGAAACTATTGAAGACCTGTTAGAAGCTCATCCACGATTAGCGATTGAAAATATATACGCCGCACTTGCTTATGCTGTGGATGTAATTAAAGATGAAAAGATTTATCCGGCAGCTATATGAAATTCGCTTTCAATCTATCTCCAATTCCTTCCCATTATTCCTCAGATTATTATTCTTATCCTGATGATTCTTAACCGGTGTAATAATTTCAATCCGTACAGTCCTGCAGTAGAATCTTCCCTCGGGCAGGGAATTATCATAAAGAAGTTCCGATTCACCAACACCTTTGACCTGAGCATCAGGTATCCTTAGCATTCTCGCAGCGGAGTTTGCCCTCCTTTTTGACAGACGCTCATTTACTTCTTCTTTGCCAAGTTTGTCGGTATGACCGAATATTATTACTTCAGCATCTTCCGTGATTCTGTCTTTGACGAAATCGAGTACCTCGCGGTGCTCTCTTCCAAGCCTTGAGCTGCCGTAATCGAATAATATCAAACTATAATATTCAAATTCCTTATCTTCAATTCTCTGCAGCCTTTTCTTGTCAATAGTAAGTTTTTCAACCGGTAGATATTGTTTATTAGATTGGGCTATTTGACCGAGTGTGTCTTTAACTGTTAATTGGTAGGTTATATCACCGGCTTTTTGGGGGGCTTGAGGCGAATCCTGCTTTAGCTTCCATTCCAGTTCTTCCGGCGGCTGCACAGAGCCATTGAACATCTTAAGAGTCCTGTCTCCCTGTTTCATATTTAAATTCCAGCTATCGATGCCGGCGCCTGTTTTGACATTTGGGAGAAAACGGATCGTTGTTGTTGATATAACGCGCATAGTATCAACAGTCAGAATAGGCTCCTTTATATTCCAGTTTTCTGAAATAATTTCAACTCTTCTGTTCTCTGCATCTGCGCCTTCTTCGTCGGAACGTGAAGGCTCTTCCGGCAGATTGCGGGCGCGCACTTCTATCCTATCATCTTTAATTCCCCAGACTATAACCAGATAATCCTTTACTGCATTGGCGCGGGCTCTGGAAAGATCCGGATTGTTTTTTTCAGCGCCTTGGCCTGAATTTGTGCCAATGAGTGTAACTGCCGCTTGGGGATTTGTTTTGAGGCGTTTACCGGCAATATTCATAATGTGATAATAAGTTTCCAAAGCATTTAAATTGTGCAGTGTTTTGAAGTCAAACTGATCCGTCTCGTAAGGTTTGAGCTTATTATATCGGGAAGGAATCTCCGCTGATGCGCTGTCGAAAAAGATGTAGTTCAACAGTGGGCGCATATTCAGAGAAATGAAATCCTCAATGCGGACATTGAAATCCCGCTGGACGTTATTATTTGAATCGATTTTAACTGCTTTTACCGAAGCTGCCAGTGCCGGTGGTTCCGGCGGCAAGGGAAGCTCGCTGTCATCAGGCATAGGAGCAGGCAAAGGAGGCGGCGGCGGAGGAGGAGGAGGAGGAGGTTCCTTGTACTTCAAGGATAAACCGGCGCGGATCGTATGAACGCTCCATTTTGTATTGCTTACAACCGGTGTTAACCAGAATGTATAAAAGATTTCCGGCGCCAGCAATAGCGAATAATCTTC
This sequence comes from uncultured Hyphomicrobiales bacterium, assembly GCA_964645005.1. Classification (GTDB taxonomy): domain Bacteria; phylum Bacteroidota; class Ignavibacteria; order Kapaibacteriales; family UBA2268; genus CAZXYS01. The sequence goes on from CAZXYS010000006.1 coordinate 92,335, forward strand.
TTTCAAAGGTAATTCATAACTGGCTCCCAGATTCACGGCAAACTGCACTGATGCGGCTTCTTCTATCTCGCCATCAAGATCATTGCGAAATCGCTGCCCATCGAGGAATGTACCTTGCTTAGCCGGTTTGGAGACACGTTCGATCTGGTCATAATTCTTATCTATAACGTAACCGAATCGAAAACCGGCGTGCCCGAACATCCTTCGCCAGATACGATGTCCGAACATTGGCTCAATACCGACGGTTGACAACTCTGCATCCAGAGTATGTTTGAAAGCGCCGGGCTGATGGACGCCGTCGATTAAAACAGTCGTAGGTTCTTCCTCTTCGAAAGAGCCGTTGAAGACAGCATAACCAGCTCTTATATTGATAAATTTTTCGTGATCCAATGCATAGTCAAATAATCCGCCGAATGAATAACCTGTTCCAAAACCTCCTTCAAAACTTGGACAGCAACTCGGCACGCCCGGCAGCTTATTGAAATTCGAAGCGTGTAAGTTGAGATTGAAATTCCCGTAAATTCCATAGCGAGGCTTGGTTTCAAGGGTATCTGTACGAATTAATTCATCTTCCGGAGATTCAAAGAATTGTGCTGCAGCCGGTGATATTAAAAGAAATAAAATAAATGCAATATGTAAAGATCTTATAAGTATTTTATTTGCCAATTTTTTAATTGTCCGAAAATCCAATTAGAGTTTCACTTTTAATTCTCTATATAAATTGCAAATTTAATCATAAGTTAATTAAATCAGAAGAATAATCTGGTATTTTTAAATAAAAAATCATCTGTTTTGCTTTGCTGTTATGATGGTTTTTAATGGATAGTGTTTATTTGAAAGAAGTGATGATTATAAGTAAATTTTAAAATATACTTGCACTTGAACTGAAAAACTATTATAATTAAAAATTGTTAAAATAAGTTTTTAGATATTAATAGGAGTTATAATGAAGTATATTGTTCTGTTTTGTTCTGCTTTACTAAATATAATGCTTGCTTCTTCAACTACTTACGCTCAGAAAGACCGTGACGTTGGGGAAATGATTGAATATAAGAACGAATTTTGGGAGAAAATCAAGGAGTCCGTTAAAGATTTCGAAAAGGAAGAAGAGGAACCTAATTTGAGATTTAAAATGGATTTCTCGGATTATGATCTCCCGGATACTACTACCGAATTCAAATCCCGCTGGCATAACGATCCTGTTAAGCAGGGCTGGTCGGGGATGTGCTGGTGTTATTCAACAACTTCCCTTCTGGAATCGGAACTAAAAAGAATACATGGCAAGGAAATGAAATTCTCAGAAATCCATACTGTTTATTGGGAATATGTTGAAAAAGCCCGCCGGTTCATACGTGAGCGGGGCGATTCCTATTTCGCCCAGGGTTCCGAAGCAAATGCCGTGATACGTATATGGAAAAAATACGGCTGCGTACCGCATGATCAATACACAGGTTTAAAACCCGGACAGGAGTTCCACGGACATTCGAAAATGTTTAAAGAGATGAAAACTTATTTGGAATCAGTCAAGAAAATGAATGCCTGGAATGAAGAAGAGAACATCGCAACAATTAAGTCTATCATGAATCATTATATTGGCAAACCACCCGAGCATATCATTAATGAGGATGCGAAATATACCCCGAAAGCATTTCTGGAGCAGGTTGTTAAATTGAATCCTGATGACTATGTTGATATAATGTCCGTCAAAGAAAAGCCCTACTGGGAAAAAGCCGAATACGACGTTCCCGATAACTGGTGGCACAGCGAAAGATATAACAATGTACCGCTGGATGAATTTATGTCTGCTATTAAAGAGGCTGTGAATGATGGTTATACTTTGTTTATAGGCGGAGATGTCTCCGAGACAGGCTATAATTCTCATAAAGAAGTGGCGATGGTGCCGAGTTATGATATACCTTCGGAATACATAGATGAAAATGCCCGCCAATTCCGCTTCAGTAATGGTTCTACAACTGATGACCACGGCATTCATCTTGTTGGCTGGGCGGAGAAGGATAATGGGACCTGGTTTTTAATTAAAGATTCGGGAAGCGGTTCGCGTAATGGTCCCAATAAAGGATATTACTTCTACCATCAAGATTACGTTAAACTTAAGATGATGAATTCCATGGTGCATAAATCCGCTGTGGAAGACCTCCTGAAGAAAGTGAAAATTTCGAAGGCGGATTAAAGATTAATTTGTTCAATATAAATTCAAACTAAAAAAGATATGAAGAAACTTTATCTGATTGACGGAATGTCAATGGTTTTCAGGGCTTACCACGCTATGCTGCGCTCGGGATTGCAAACACCAAAAGGCGAACCCGCCGGTGCAGTCTTCGGTTTCACGAATATTTTAACGACTTTGATGGACAGGGAAGGCGAACCGGCTAATGTAGCTGTGGTGTTCGATACTTCCGAACCTACCTTCCGGCATGAGAGATATGAGGAATATAAGGCTAACAGGGCGGAATTTCCCGAGCAGCTTGTGCCGCAATTAGCGAGAATAAAGGAACTGCTTGATTTGATGGGGATACCTCAGGTGGAACTCGATGGCTATGAAGCTGATGATATCATCGGCACCCTCGCAAAGCGAGCCCAGAAGCAGGATGTAGAAGCATACTGTGTGACTTCCGACAAAGACTTATACCAGCTTGTTGACCAAAAGATCAAGCTGCTGAAACCTGCCGGTACACGCGGAGAGCTTGAAGAAATCGGCTATGGGGGCGTCGAGAAGAAGTTTGGAGTTAAACCGGATCAAGTGATTGAAGTGCTCGCTCTGGTAGGCGATACCAGCGACAATATCCCCGGCGTCAAGGGTATTGGCGAAAAGACGGCGATTCCGTTAATTCAAAAATACGGGAATATTGATAATCTTTATGATCATCTCGATGAAATCGAAAAAAAATCCGTCCGAAATAAACTTGAGGAGAAAAGGGAGAATGCATTTCTCTCAAGGGAATTATTGACAATTATGGTAGAAGCGCCGATTGATCTTAAAATTGACGATTGTGTGCGCAGCGAGCCGAAGTTTCTTGAACTGGATAAGTTCTTCGCTGAGCAGGGATTCAACAGGCTGCGGCAGCGCTGGCGTGAAAAAGCAGGCGATAAAGTAGATTATACGCAGGTAAAAGAGCCGGACGCAGATGAAGAAAAGGAAGAATCCGAAGAGCCGAACAGGCTAATGACTATAAATGATACAAAGCATGAGTACATTTTTGTCAATACGGTGGATAAAATTGACAAAATGCTTGATGAATTGTCGGATACAAAGCTGCTTTCATTCGATCTGGAGACGAGTTCGCTGGACAGGCATAGCTGCGAAATAGTAGGTATAGCGCTTAGCGGAAAGAAAGGTGCGGGTTACTATATTCCCGTCGATGAAAATCTCGAGGACATAGAATATTTTAAAGACCGGAAACAGGATGATGCGCAGGCGTCCTTATTCAAAGCTGAAGAACAGCAAAAACAAAAGAATAAATTTTTCTCATTTCCTACTAATGCCGTGCTGGAGAAGATTAAGAATATTTTGGAAGATGAAAAAATCGGTAAGTGCGGACAGAATATCAAGTTTGACGCCTATATTTTACTTCGTTACGGCGTGGATATTCATCCTATAATATTTGATTCGATGATAGCATCTTTCCTTCTCAATCCGGATAGTAAACACAATATGCAGGTATTGTCCGAGGCATATCTGAATTACTCGCCGGTGCCTATCAGCAGGCTCATCGGCGAGAAGAAGAAAGATCAGATATCTATGCGCGATGTCGAGCCGGAAGAGATTTCCGATTATGCCTGCGAGGATGCGGATATAGCGCTGCAGCTTTGCAATGTTCTCAGGAAAGAGCTTGAAAAAGAGGGGATACTCAATCTCGCCAATGACATTGAATTCCCAATGGTTGAAGTGCTTGCCCGCATGGAGAATAATGGCGTGGCAATAGATACGGAGGCACTGAAAGAACTATCCGAAAGAATTACAAAGGAAGCAGAAAATCTAACGAATAAAATTTATGATGAAGCCGGTACGGAATTCAATATTGATTCCACGAAGCAGCTCGGACAGATTTTATTCGACAGGCTGCAAATTCCGCCGGTCAAGAAAACTAAAACCGGCTACAGCACGGATGTACAGGTGCTTACGCAACTGGCGGAGCAGTACGACATCGCTCATTATATACTCGAGTACAGGCAGATACAGAAACTTAAATCAACTTATATTGACGCCCTGCCAAAACTGATCAATCCTCGTACTAAGCGTCTGCATACCAATTATCAACAGACTGTGGCGAGTACAGGGAGGCTGTCATCTATAGATCCGAACCTGCAGAATATTCCGATACGTTCGGAACTGGGTAAGGAAGTCAGACGGGCGTTTGTTCCGCAGAGTAAAGATGCAGTGATTCTCTCTACCGACTATTCGCAGGTCGAATTGAGGATCATGGCATATATCTGTGGGGACGAGCATTTGATCAAAGCTTTCGAGCAGGGACTGGATATTCACTCGGCTACTGCTGCGGCTTTGTATGGTATGAAGCTGGAGGATGTGACTTCCGATATGCGTCGGATAGCAAAGACGGTGAACTTTGGAATAATGTACGGACTGGGCGCTTACGGCATGTCGCAGCGGCTGGGAATAAGCCGGTCGGATTCGCAGCAGATCATCGATAATTATTTCAAAAAATATCCGGGAATTCGGAAATATATCGACATGACTATTGAAAATGCCCGCGAAAAGGGCTATGCGGAGACTCTCTGCGGCAGGCGGCGCTATTTCAAGGATATGAACAGTGACAATGCCAATCTTCGCCGCCAGGCTGAGCGCGCTGCGATAAATATGCCCATACAGGGGACGGCATCGGATATGATGAAAATAGCTATGATAAATGTTGACAGGGAAATGCGCAAGAAGAACTATAAATCTCTGATGATGCTTCAGGTGCATGACGAACTGGTCTTTGAAGCTTACAATGATGAACTTGATGAGCTTAAAGCGATGGTCGAGGATAAAATGAAGAATGCGTTGTCGTTGGGGCGAGTGCCTGTGGATGTTGATTCGGGTATCGGGAAGAATTGGTTCGAGGCGCATTAGGACAACCACCCCCTAACCCCCTCCTTGCTAAGGAGGGGGATAAGAACAATATGAGATTAGAAATATCAATGGATTTAGCTGAATCCTTAAAGTTTTTTAAGGGGAATAAGAACAATATGAGATTAGAAACAATTAACAAAACCTTGCTAAATGAAATCAAACTACAACATAAACCTCGACATCAAATACGGTCATTCCGAAGTGATTGATGTACCGGAGATTGTCGATAAATGCAGCGAAAAATGGTTTAATCAGACGCTGACTCAAGTGAATGACAGCATTATAAGGATAGGTATTATCAAAGGAAAATTTCACTGGCATAAGCATGAAAATGATGATGAGTTCTTCTTTGTACTGTCAGGGAAATTGCTGATCGACCTCGAGAATGAGACGATCGAACTGAACCCGTATCAAGGGACAACGATATCCAAAGGCGTTATGCATCGACCGCGGGCGCCGGAGAAAACAGTGATGCTAATGATGGAAACTGCTTCATTACAGCCGGAAGGAGACATATAATTAAAAAAAAGCCCCTTGCGGGGCTTTCTTGTCGTAGTTTCCGATACTGTGGTGAAAATTATCCTCTGATGAGCTGCAGGAATGCCTGCGGATTCTGGTTCGCCTGAGCCAGCGATACCAGCGAAGTTTGCTGCAGGAACTGTGACTTCACAAGCTCGAGCTGCTCTTTGGCAACGTCGGCATCCTCTATTCGTGAGATAGCCGCGTTGTAGTTAACTATCTGTCCTTTCAGCAGGTCTTCCTGAGAATTAAGCCTGTTTACAATACCGCCGACATAGGATGCAACCTTGTTTACATTGTCAATCGCTTTAGCTATACTTGATAAAGTTGTTTCTATCTTGTCAAAATGAAATACACCCAAGTCGCTTGAAGAAACATTATCCAGATCCTGTAGATCCAATCCGGTTACACCTGCGAAATTCTCGGCTTCCATAGCTGTCAGATCGAAGTCGTGACCGCTGACAATATTGAAATCATCAAGATTATCTTTTTTCATATTAATAGCCAGCGTCAGCAGTTCATGAGTAGCATTGGTTCCAATAACAAAATCGGCTGAGAAAGTACCGTCGATAAGCTGTCTGCCGCCGAATACGGTTGAATCGACAACGGTTTCAATCTGTTGAGCGAATCTGAAAGCAGCTTTAGCAAGGGCAAGTCTTTCGTCTGTACCCATCGCGCCGGAAGCAGCCATGGAGGTAGAATCCTTTATCTTGACCAACTGTTCATAGATATTGTCCATACTGTCCATAACGATATTCGAAATGTTAGCAGCGTCACCCACAGCATTGATAGCTGCCTTGAGAGCGCCGTTCCTTGCCTGCAGCGCTCGTGCGGTAATGTAGCCTGCGACGTCGTCGCTGGCATTGTTAATTCTTTTACCTGTAGAAAGCCGTAATTGCCGAAGCGATATATTACGGTTAGAAGTTTCGAGAGCGTTGTAAGCGTTCTCGGCGGGGGTATTGGTTCCTATTCGTGAATTTCCACCTATAGCGAATGGCATTATACACCTCCATGTGTTGTTAATACTTAGTTTTATTTAATTAGTTATCTTCCTGATTGAAAATGCCTTTATTAAGCGGGCGGAAGCAACCAAGCTCCTTGCTCACAACCATAACATCCGCTGTTTTTTGATTGCCCCGCCGCTTAATTTCAGTGTCGGAAATTTATGTAAAAGAACAATTTTTATTAATGGTTTAATCAATTTTACAAGTAGTGTGCCAGTTTCAATTTAGTGACATTTATCTGCCGGATAGATACATGATTTTTAAATAATATATTTTTTATATGACTTATTAATTGCATTATATTCAATGCTTTAGCGGCGTCGAATAATTTTAATTATAATTATTTTAAAATTTATATTCATTAAATTAATTTTTTGTATCATGAATTGTCAGTTGTTTTTATTTATCATAAAAGTAGAATAATCGGCAGGGAATTTAAGGTGGTTACTTTTAGCCATGTTTTGTTTTGGTTGATTTGGCTAAATATTTCGGTGGAACATACTAAGAAGCGTTATTCTTAACGGAACGAAGCTGCGCCCGGAATGACGTTTACAAGCTCTTCGTGCTTATTGGGCACTCAAAACTAACCCTTACATTATTTGTATTTGCGCTTTATCGGCTAATCACAACAGTTTCAGTCCGGTAAACATCATTACCCTGCAAAACCAGGTAATATATGCCGGTAGAAAAGCCCGTTGTGGGGATATTCAATGCTGTTTGATAGTCTGTATCTTCTTCGTATAAAATATTGCCTAGTGGGTCGTAAAGAGAGATATTGCTGATGCTGCCGGTTAAGTTTTGTAAATCGATGTGGATGTTATTATTGCTCTGAGTGATGACCGGTTCATTCGGTTTATCTTGGTCAGTGACTGATGTTAGTTGCTGCAAGGGAAACATGTAGCCGCCTGATGACATACCTGTAAGATCGGTGGTAAACGCTTCCTCCGACGGCATTCCCCGCATAAATTTTGGTTTTACAATTAATCTGACCAGAGCCCCTTCTTCCTTATTTTTCACAGAGGCTTTCACATTTCCAGTGGCAAAGTCAGTGAAACCCTCGGCTTTGTTCACTTTATCCACGAGGAATGAGTTTTCGCCATTGAAAACATCACCTCTTATCAAACCAACAATATCGTATTTATCCCGCAGATGCCCCCAGTGAACTCTGCCGGAGGCAGCCGTATAATTTCTTGAACTACTGACATTTACAGGGATAGAAATCGTGTTATCACCGGCAATTTTCCTCGGCTGGAAAAATTCGGAATGGCTTAATATTTCATTTGTTTTTTTGGCATTTTTATTTGTACTCGACGTATCTTTCCCGAAATTCAGCGCTACGACAAGTGCGTCCTGCATGGTAACATCGCCGTTGCCGTCGCAATCGGCATAAGTAATACTTGTGCTGTCCCATGCGAGGGCTCGCTGAGGCACCCATATCGTAGATGCGTCGCGGCGTTTGAAGCTGCGCATGGATTTCGCCGCTGAACCGTAGCCGGAATATAGACCAAGATTAGTGAAATCATCGGTATTGACAACGCCGTCGTGGTTGGTATCACCGGGCCATACTTCTATAAAGCTGTGGATCTCGTAACTTACGGGCTCTGCATCAAGATCAACAATCTCACCGACACCTTCGTTATTGACTACCGCTCTTGCCTGGTTAAAATTAAATTGTAGAGTTTCGCCGTGAGGGGCTGATTGTAGAACAACAAATTCCAGCCGCACAATGACAGGATTGTCGTGGCTTGCTTCCTGGATTGTCTCAGATGAAAAGACGGCAGCTGTAATTGTGTCTATTCCGGCAGAGGTTGTATCAACTTCGTGAATTACATTGCCGACCGCTTCTTTACCAAAATCCACTATTCTATAATTGGAGAATTTTACATTTTCAGTTTGGTTATAAGTCATTTCAATATTTGCATGGTTGCAGTTTTCAATGCCATCGGCAACAATGTCGAAGCCGAAAACATAAGTTGAGGTTACGAAATTATTTCTTGTGGAATCAACATCTGTCCTGACAAGCTTAATTGATTGTGAATAAGCTGCCGCCGTCCAGAGCAGCAATAACATGATCAATAATATGTTAATTTTGTGCTTCATTGTCATTTTATAACTATTATTATACATTATTTAACGAAAACAGCAATGAACGTGCCAAATAGCGCTAAATTATTGATTGACCTAAATAAAAAAGCCGTCCAAGATATTCGGACGGCTTTCCCATATTATGGAGGTTTATGGTTTAAAATTAACGAACTACTGAAAGCGCTTTCGTAACCACACCCTCAGGAGTTTTCAGTGTTATGATGTACATGCCGGAAGTTAGTCCGCTTATATCGACAACCTGAATATGAGAGCCATATCCCAGAGCTGTATTCTCCAGCACCGGCAGCACCTCTCTGCCCTGCATGTCAATAATACTCATCTCGGCATTCTCGATAGTATGATCTGTCGAATATGAGATAGTTACAGAGTTGTTCGCCGGATTCGGAACTACCGACTGTATCGAAGGACCTTCGCTCTTATTCAGTCTTTCGCTGATATTCGAGATAGCATTGGTAAGCTTAACAACTCCTTCGGAAATAATGTCGCCATTCTCATCATAAGTTGTAAACTTAACTTCCGCGCCGGTTTCATCACCGCCTGCAACTGTTACAAACACAGGCTGCATCATCGTGCCGGACTCTACACCCCTGGTTCCATGATTTACAGTGGTGATAATGTATGAATCCTCATCTACCTTGCGAGGAACCATATAGGTATCTTCGCCTTCGACGCTCGGCGGACCGATAGCCAGTATGCGCATGTTATCGGCGGGTTCTATGCCGATAGATGAAACATCCTGCTCATAGCCATTTGTCGCATTGAAATACAGAGCATAGGATCTCACATTATCAGGCTCAGTCTCACTATCGACTGCCATTTGGTCCGGAGCTGCACCTGGTACCCTAGCGGTATATTCTATCGGCTGGGTAAAGTATGTATCTTCAGATCCTTCAACCGTATAGGCGTAGCGTACCGTTACAGGGAATTGCGCAAGCGGCTCGCTATTATCAAACTTGAGTTCGATTGGCTGTTTATCACCAGGTATTATATCCGTATTGATAAATCCGATATCGTTTTGCACGATGCCGCGGGTATCATTGATCATTATATCTGTTAATCGTATTTTCGTCGAACGGAATTCCACTCCGGTAACAGTAAAGTCATTTTCATCCTTATCAGGGCTGATCACCCATAGATTGCCATTATTGGGATCGTCCATTACCAGGCTTGTGCTTGTCGGTTGCTCAGCCAGAGTTTCATCGCCTTTCTCCGAATTCTTGCCGCCTCTGCCTCTGCCAAATCCTGGCTTGGCATCACCCCAAGGCGCCCATTTCCACCTTCTTACAACGTCGTAAGTTACGAGAGTATCACATGTTTTACAATCGCAGTCGGTGAAACTATAGCGAATCTTGAACCTGAGGGTATCCTTGCAGAAGAAATTATTTGAGAACGCCGGGAATATCATATCCAGCTTAAGCTGGGCGCCCTGTCTCCAGTCGATACATTCTCCCGGACCCCAGATTGCTTCGCGGCTGAATATATCCAGAAGCTGTGGTCCCGGCGCCGGCGCTGCAACAAGATTGCCTCCGGTTATATCACCGAATATTCTCTGCCATGGACCAGTCCACCACCGGCAAGCATTTCTTAACTGGGCGCTTACTATGGTTGCCCTGAATTTCTTGATGGGTGATGGTCCTGCAAACAGCATTGTGCTCAGGTTTACAGTTCCGGATACATCCCAGTTGAGCTTGGTTTCTTTGATCTCATGGAAGAATTCTCTACAGCAGTCTTTGCCGTGAGGATCACCGTCGCATGGAGGCAGATCGACCATAAGACTGTCTCTGCATTCCTTGTTTTCGCAAATTACAACATAGTGTATTTTGATCGGATTGCTGCCTGTCGAGTTAATAAAGCTCGTGCTTATCGACCATGAGCTTGTCGTCAAATTAAATGTTGACGGCGAGAATGGACCATCCGGTGAGTTCAGTATTAATATTGCCGGCGTACAAGCTGTCACACCGCTTATACCCATTGAATATTGCTTTAATCCGGCAGGCGTCACACCGTCGCATTTGACTTTAACGTTTATTCTTTCAAGACATGGGTCAGGCTCCTGCGGTTTGTCAATTTTTACGCAGGCTTCCGGCGACTCTAATTCGCCAGCCAATGTGAAGGTCGGCACACTATTTTGAATAAGGTGTTTAGTCCAGCCGCTTGCCGCAAAAGTGTTGCAAGCCAGTTCATCCACTACCGCCGATGACGGCGTCATACCTTCAAACTCTACATTGGCGCTTGTTCCAATAGCAGTGCTGCCGAAGTAGGCTGCAAGATTCATCTGTCCCGAAGACCACGAGGGGTTCCATGTGCCCGCTGTGCCGCAGCCCAGGGTGAACGCCGCACCGGGAGAACCTGCAGGCGAAAATATGTTGACATTTGCAAGAGCTCCCGCCGGATTATTATACTGGGTAATAGCCGGCGATGAGTTGATGAAACTGTTATAAGTTATGTCAAATTGACTTCCCCGCGGGGCACATGCCTGTAGTATCTGCGAGTCATTTGTGCCGTCATCTCTCGGAAGAAGGTCTGCAAAAGTAACATGTCTGAGAGCTGCAGTTCCTGATGAGTTCATCTGTAACTGATAATTTACCGACGAACCGGCAGTTGTTGTCATCGAACTTGAATAAGACGAGGTCGAGGGACTCTTAATGCCTTTCTCAAGATTATAACCCACTACTCCGGTGATCAGAGCATGAACCGTATTCGATGTATATGGCGAACCAAGCGATCCGCCGCTTAGTTCGAATTCATTCGGTACGTTGCCCAGCGCCGCAGTATCGCGCACCTCTACGTCAAATTCGATGAAGTAGAATGGCACATTAGGTGTACCGTACATTCCGCAATTGGTATAGAATATATCCTGGCAGGCAGCAGGGATTGTCGGCAGTGACGCCGTTATATTATTTGTAGTCGAATTATAATTCAGACTTACGCCGGTCCATGAATTTGACGGCGATGTAGTGCAGGGCGTATTCCAGCTATTACTTGTGTAATAGGATGGATTGCCAGCATACTCAAGATTCGGGTCGAGCATATCCGTCAATGTTGCGCCGGTTATTGGCTGTCCGCCTATATTCTGTATGCGCAGCCTGTAGCGGAAGACATCGCCCGGCTCGTAATCCGGTTGTTTGTTGCATATTTGTTTCCACAGGCATGGCTTCGCCGCCGGCGCCGCCACAGTGAACGACCTGCATATTTCCTTCAATGGCTGTCCGGGTATGTCTAACCAGGCACAATTTTCAATTGTTGAACCAATCGTTGCTGTTAACGGAATTGTAAACTCGACATACTGATAAGCGCAATCACCGGCTCCTAATGTTCCGTTTAACGTAACTATTCCACCGGACAGCGACGATGAAAGACCGCCTGAAGCGCCGCCAAGATTATATCCTGTCAGAGCGCTTGGAAGAGTATCCGTCACTGAAACCGAGATTGGCGTTGTTCCGGTATTACAAACATAAATAAGGTATTTTCCGCCGCAGCCGGGCTGCCGGTTAGTATATACATATTTGCTAACGGAACCACCGGTTAATGAGACAAGTTCTACACATGTTTCCTGACTCGACGTGGTAAACGAATCGCAAATATTATTCGGGCTTCCCAAATCGCCTTCAAGAGTTGCTGAATTAGTGATTTGAGTGCCGCTCGGGAATGAACCGGATGGATAATGGACATCTATCTGGCAGCAGCTTATGTTATATGCTGATGTTGCACTCATATTTCCTACATTCCATGTAATGACATTCCCGGATTGAGTGGCTCCGCATGTGGAACCAACCAAAACCGCGCCAGCCGGAAGAGTATCTCTGACAATACCATTGACCAAATTCAACTGACCTGTTGTTCCTGCGTTTTTATAGACACAGATCTTATATGTTATGGTATCACTACCTGAAGCATAGGAGCAGCTTCCGCCCTGCCAGGCAACATCGAGTGGATATTTGTTAATTTTCCAGGGATTACTCGCTTCGGCAACGGTAGATACGTAAGGTGTACAAAAATCTATAAAGCCTTCATCTTTCTGTCCTGTCATGCAGACATTATTTCTTGCCGCCGTCCCGTCGCAGGTAACGCCGTTCGGAAACTTCACCGTAACAGTAAAAGAGCCCGTACAGCCGCCAGGTACACTTGCCCAACTTATCTCGAATAAGCCGCCCATTGAATTGATAGCCGGCGCTGTCACAGAAGGGGATCCGCAAGCGCCTGTTACCGAATGACCAAGAAATTCCACTGATGATGGTAGATTATCTTGGATCTTCACATTTGTGGCGCCCACTGGAATAGTGAAATAGATAGTGTAGCTAAAAGTCTGCCCGGCAGCGATAGTCGTATCGCTTACAACTTTCTTCAGCTTAAAACCATTCTGCTGGTTTTCTGCTGTCCATGTCTGGGAATGAGCCTGACTGTAAAGGCTCAAAATCCCCGCTATTACTATTAAAGTGAATAGTAATATTTTGTGTGAATTTAGTGTTATTTTCACGATTTTCTCCTGTTTATTGATATTGTATATAATAATTTAGACAAAACTAACTAATATTTTTGTTTTAACAAAATAATATTAACAACATCTTATTTATTTTTAGATTTTGGTATTTTTAGAAATTCTAAAAAAGGATTAACTTTAAAATGATTTGAGGATTAAGGATTTACAAGATCAAAATTTGATTTGCCTGATTGAGGAATGCAAAAAAAATTTGCACCTTTATTTAATATATTTGTAATTATTCGGCTTTTCTTGTTTATAGCTATTATCCATCTGACAGCCACTTAATTGCATCGGAGTATTCATTTACGGCAATTGTTTGAATACCCCGGTTTTTGGCTGCTGTTACGAATAATTGATCTTCCTGGTTATTTTGTTCCGGAGTAACAACTAAAGCAAGTTTGATATCCCGGCTGTATAATTTGGATACAATTTCAGCAACCATGAAACGATCGATTTTTGAAATTTTTCCTTTCACATTTCTGACATCTAGTAGTATGTTTTTTATATTATGAGCTTTAGCATTAGTTAGGATTGTTTTGAATATTTTCCGTACCGAGTAAAATCTGTAATGCCCCCTCAGTTCACATTCAATATATTCTTCATTTGCTTCTATCCTGAGTTTCATATTATTATCTTTTAAAAGTTAGTACAGGAGTCGATATAAGTTAATTTACCAATTACATAATTGCCGGATATAACTTTTATTAACTCAATATACTTATATTTTGAATAAAAACAAACATTTTTATTATATGTAAATTTATGTAATTATTTATAATTATTTAAATAAAAAAAGCAGCAAAATAAATTCGCCGCTTTGATTTGGAAAGAAATTTTATTTAATTATTACAAATTGCCATTTCTCTTGATAACATCTCGTGCTATTATCAATTTTTGAATTTCATTAGTGCCCTCGAAGATCTTATTGATACGGGAGTCACGATAATATCTTTCAATAGGCAATTCTTTTGAGAAACCCATGCCCCCGTGCACCTGCATAGCCAGATCCGCACATTTATGCATTGACTCGGAAGCTACATATTTCACGATAGCTGCCTGTCTGCCCAGCATAGTTTTATTATCATAATCCTGGGCTGTTCTGTAAACAATGGACTCAGTCATATAGATTTGAGTAGCCATCTCAGCAAGCATAAATTGTACACCCTGAAAATTGGAAATAGGTTCGCCGAACTGTTTTCTGTTCTTTGCATATTTAGTGGAAAGTTCAAGCAGTTCCTTCATTCCTCCGAGACAGGCGGCACCAAGCCCCAGCCTGCCTGCATCAAGTGTTTTCATAGCTATTAAAAAGCCGCGCCCTTCTCTTCCGATTATATTTTCTTTGGGAATTCGGCAGTTATCAAATGTAACAGTTGCCGTTTTGCTGCCTTTTATGCCCATTTTCTTCTCAGGTGCGCCGATAATCAAGCCCGGAGTGTCTTTTTCAACTACAAATCCGGTGATACCTCTTTTTGTCCGTGCAAAAACCGAGAATATATCCGCTATCGGAGCATTTGTAATCCAAATTTTTTCACCGTTCAGCACCCATTCGCCGCCGTCGAGTTCAGCTTTTGTCTTGAGGTTGAATGCGTCCGAGCCGGCTCCCTGTTCTGTCAGGCAGTATGCTGCGATTTTTTCACCGGAAGTAAGACCGGGTAAATATTTCTGCTTCAATTCTTCATCGCCGCCGATATAAATTGAGTTTGTACCAATGGAAACGTGTGCTCCTATCATAGTTGCCGTGGAGACGCATCCTTTGGAGATCTCTTCCTGGATTACGCAATATCCGATCTCTCCGAATCCGCTGCCGCCGTATTCTTCAGGGAATGCAGCGCCTAAAAGACCAAGTTCACCGATCTTTCGAATTATATCTTCAGGAATTTCTTCATTTTCATCAATTTGAGAAGCTTTTGGTTTCAATTCATTTTCCGTAAAATCACGAACCATATCACGAAGCATAATCTGTTCTTCAGTAAAATTCATCTCCATCATAAGCCAAAATCCTATTAATTTTTAACTTTTATCTTTATAATTCATAAGTCAATAAATTAATTTACATAATAGTAAACTTATTATATCATTTCATAAAGTTGAGAATATTCTCTCCGCCATCAACGCCAATAACCTGTCCGGTAATCCAGTAGAACTTTTCATCAACGAGCATAGCTATTGCGTTAGCAACATCCTCGGGAAGCGTATTTCTGTTGAAGGGATTATGTTCTTTAGCGTGTGCGAGCATATTGTCGAAACCGGGGATCTTTCTAGCCGCAGGTGTATCGGTTAATCCGGCAAGGATGGCATTTGCAGTTATTTGGTAGGGAGCAAGCTCCACAGCCATTTGCCTGATGTAGGTTTCAATAGCAGCTTTTGCCGCTGAAACTGCACCGTAGTTGACCATCGCGCGGGTTGATCCAATACTTGTCAAAGCAAATATTCTCGAGTTTTTTGCCAGCAATTTTTCAGTGAATAGATCCTGAGCCCAGTAAACAAGGGTATTAGCCATTACGTCAATAGTCATTTCAATCTGACGTTTTTTCAGCATTTTGCCGGGGTCCTCATCGAAAAACGGACCCAGGGCTCCAAAGGCGAGAGAATGTATCAAAACCCTGAGAATTGGTTCTTCTTCATGTTTAAAATGATCTTTAATTTGTTGTAGTATTTCTTTTCTTTTGCTGTCGTCTGCTGCATTGGCATTAAAGAACAGAACTTTAGAGCCCATATCTTCGAGTTCTTTTTTCTGTTCTTCTGCTTTTTGTTTGCCGGAACCCACATCAAGATGGACTCCCAGTATATTATAGCCTTGCTTTGCGAGATTGTAAGAGCATTGCTTCCCAAAGCCGCTTGAACATCCAAGAATTAAGGCGTAATAATTTCGATTTTCCATATATTATCCTTTATTGGATTTGAAATTACTTTTTAATGAAATATTTTACCATTTTAAGTAATTTTTTAATGTAATTTTCAAATAAATTTAAAATTAACAAAAATTTCGCTTTTTAATAAAATATAATTGAAATAATTTATAATTTTATTCAATTAACCAAAAATAAATTGTTTATTAATGGATTTATTAGCAAATTTAACTAATAAATATAATTGTGGTCAATCTTTTTTAAGGTATAAAATTTTCACTAAAAATTGGATGATATAAGTCATAAAATATAAATTTGTATTCAATTAATATGATTTTAAAATTAAAAAAGTATGAATATGAACAACGATAAAGTGCCAGCGCCGAAACCAAAAGATCCTGAAAACCTGCAGGATCAATTCATGAACCTTGTCGAGATAGTGGGAATCCTCCGAAAAAAATGTCCCTGGGACAGCAGACAGACAAATGAATCCATAGCATATCTTTCCATCGAAGAAGTCTACGAGATGGTCGAAGCTATTAAAGAGAAAGACGACCCCGAATTCTCGAAAGAATTGGGGGATTTGCTGCTTCACATCATCTTACATTCAATAATGGCAGATGAACGCGGGGCTTTCAGCTTACTGGATGTAATCAAACGAATAAGCAAGAAGCTTGTTTACCGCCACCCGCATGTATTTGGTGATGTCAACGTGGAAGATGAAGAAGAAGTAATGCAAAATTGGGAGAATCTGAAGATAAAGGAGGGCAAGAAATCGGTTTTGCAGGGAGTACCCAATTCTCTGCCAGCCTTACTTCGCTCCGAGAGAATTCAATTCAAGGCTTCAAAAGTTGGCTTCGACTGGGAAGACAAGAAAGATGTCTGGCACAAAGTCGAGGAAGAATTCGGCGAATTCAGGCAAGAGCTTGAGAATGGCGAGCCCGATAAAGCTTTCAATGAGCTTGGAGATATACTTTTCGCCGTTGTGAATGTTGCCCGCAAGTACGATATTTCGCCGGAAGAAGCACTCCAGAAGACTAATAACAAATTCATCCGGCGCTTCAAATATATAGAGGAAAAGGCGAAGGAATCGGATAAATCTTTGAACGATATGTCACTTTCCGAGATGGATGCTATTTGGAACGAAGCAAAGGAGAATGAGGGGCGGTAGAACTAACTGATTCTCTTTTCAGTGAATTAAAATATCAAGAGGCTGTCCCATGTGTCCGAAAATCGTGATAAAGTCATTATGTTCGCCTCTAAGAATACAGTTTTTATCAGATTCCTGCCCTGCTAAAGCAGGCTCTAAAGACATTCGCAGGAATGACAAACATTGATTTTTTGGACAACCTCTTGCTGACTATTAACAATTTGATTTTACTTTCCTATTATCATCAATTTTACGATTGCAAATTGTTTTTCGCTCCATATCTTCACAAAATTTGCGCCAGGCATCAAATTCAGTTCTTCAATTGATAAGCGCTTCAATTTATCACTTTCTACTGATGCAGACTCATACACTTTTTCACCGAGAAAATTGAAAATCTCAAATTTTACAAAGGGGCTGTCAAATTCTGAAAAATCAAAATTAATAATATTATCTGCCGGATTAGGGAATACTTTAATTGAATTATCATCTATTTTTTCCTTTACGGATTCTGGTTCATCAACATATATAGTGACGGTTGAATCCGGCTCATCAGAATCCGCAAGATATGGCGTAGCTATAGCAAGCAAATCACTACTGCCAAACATTCCTTCGGGCTTACCATACGCTTTGAGCGAGTTAATAGCGTTAAGATCATTATTCAACTGATATACTTGACCATCATAACATGAAACAAACATATTGTCGTCAAATCCGGCAACTGCAGTTTCCCGAAAACCTTCTAAAACCGGCATATTGATACTGTTAATATCGTTATTGAAGATTCTTACCACTCCCAGATAAAATTCAACTAATTGTTTATTTGAATTACACATAAGGATAAAAAAGATTGCAAGAAAAGCTATAAATTTAATTTCAATTACTGGGTTTCATCCGTAACTGCATCATCGCCGTCTCAACCTCTTTCCGAGGCACCAGGTCGTAGCTTCTTTGCAGATATTCCTTCCCGAGGTCGAGTTGTTTCATTCTCAGAAGTATCCTGGCTATTTCAAGATAGGCAATAGACAGAGCCTCCTCCTTGCTAAGCTGATCCCATGGAATTTTCGGGAAAAGCCTGCGCATATCGTAGCGGTTGAGCATCCGCTGAACTATCTTCGCGTCGTAGGATTTATCGTAATTAACGCTTTCCGAGGACATATTCTTATCATGCCAGCGCCACTTGCAGACCCGCGAACCGATATGCTTGAAGCTCAATTCTCCAGCCGCGCGGCTGTACCATTCATAATCGTGCGCACGGATGAACTCCGTATCATATAACCCAATCTTGTCATAGGCAGAATTTTTGATTAAAACTCCTGGATTGGGAATTTTATTCTCGACAACCAGATGAGCTATTAGCGCATCGTTTTTCCCGTGCCAGTCGGGATATCTGAGCTCTTTCCACTCGGTCAGATTATTATCAACTATCACCAGGTCGCCGTAGAAAACATCTACATCGGGAAATTTTTCTATGAACTTAGCATATAGCGAGATAGCGCCCTGATACAGCGCATCATCGGAATCCAGCCAGAGAATATAGCTGCCGCGGGCTTCCTTTATAGCTCTGTTGCGGGTATCCGGCGCTCCGCTATGCTCTTTTTTTATAAATCTGATCTTATCATTATTGAAACTGCTGATCAATTCCTCAGTCTCATCGGTAGAGCCGTCATCGACAATGACAATTTCATAATCGCCGAAATCCTGATTCGATGCACTATCCAAGGCTTCCTTAAGACAATCCACCCGATTGTATGTGGGTATGCAAACAGAGATAAGAGGTTCGGAAACCGCCTCTGATTCTTCCTTTTCAGATGCTTCCTCGGTTTTTAAAATCAATTCGTCACTCTTTTTATAGAGAGACTGCCAATTTTGCAATTTCTCTTCGAGGTCAGGATGCTTCTCTCTGATTTTCTGCATCGATTCTTCGTCGAGCTTCTTGGTTTCTTCGTACTCCTGCTCATCTTCGGCATAATCGCGGAAAATTACCGGCTCAGGTGTGTAAATTTGCTTTCTGTGTTCAGGCTCAATTTCCAACATCCTCAATGAAAATTCCAAGCCATAGCTGCTATCCAGTTCCTCAGCCCAGCCGCAGGCTTTGCGAAATGTCTCTTTCTTGTAAGACAAATTCCCGTCAATTTCGGAATGGCGGGGGAATGGCTCGCTTCCGAGATAATAATTCTCGACGTACTCATTCAGCGGATTGTCGGTATTCTTTGGGAAAAATACTCCGCGCGCCGCCACGATATCATAGTTTTCATGAGCGGCTATATGCCCGGCTATAAACTCAAATGAAGGCGCGCCCTTACCGCCCGGGAAAATCAGAATCGGCGCGCCGGAAAAGACTGCCCCAATATTCGCAGCTACCGTGAACTTCGGGCAGCTGCTCAAAGTAATAATTTTATCGAAAAAAGGCTTTAATCCTTCGAATTCTTTGCCGCCGGCGCCGCAATTGACAAAGATAATCTCGAGATGATGATCCTTCTGCATCTCGAGTATCTCCAAACTTCGCAGCAGATCATCACTATTTGTATCCGCCGCAAAAATTACCGATGCCCTCGGCTGCCGGACCTCATTTGCAATCTCAACATCCTCAATAAGCTCATTATATCTCGAATATCTATCCTGCCAGCCGCATTCTTTCAATCTTTTCGATAGTTCATCATCTTCTTCAATCTCTACATCTTCTTCCTGCGGTGTTTCCTCGTCAAAATCGAAGTAATCATACGAGTCATCGATTTTGTCAAACATTTGCGGCTGCTTCAGATAAGTATGCTCAAGATAAGCAAGCATGTGCCTCGGCTCATAGAAAATATCCACCGTTATCCCGAAAAGCCGCTCAAATTCATAATAATCAATGGAAAAGCCGTACCGCATCAGCATCAGTATATTCTTCCGGCAGATTGCAGGCAGATAAACATTCCCGCCCTGCACGCCGATCACAAATGCCGCATTGTTGAAAAGTGACATCTGAATGCTGTTTCTACGGTTCGGATCCTTCTCCTCGGTGTAAAAATCATGCATGGCGTAGGTATCATCGTTGAATTCGGCGCCGAAGATGTCCTCGTCTCGCAATTCCAGATGCTTATCCGTACTGGTTCTCTCTTTGAAATGATTGTAAACGACGGCATAGCCATGCTTCTTCAGCAGATCGCGCAGCGCAATCAAGTCCTCTCTGCCGAAATAATTCACCGGCGCATCGAATTTATCGAACCACTGCCGGAAATACTTGTTATTTATCACGACATAAGGCTTATCGAAAGAGAACGGCAGCGGCTCGTTGACATGGCGGTAATCCGGTTTGACGTAGTTGGATTCGTCTATCCGCTCATGGATATTGCGGTTTTTCCACTCGAAACCGCCAATTCTGATTATCCGGTTATTGGTGAAATCCGGTCCTGGAAATACCAGCTTCTTGTCTGAATACCTGTTCTGCACAGCCATATACGAGTAGGGATGCCCCCACTGATCGCCGATTTCTTTCGGATCGAGTTCAATATGTTCATCCGAAAAATAGTAAAGTATACCCGAACCGGGTCTGCCCATCGTCGTCAGGCGGATTTTAAGTGTCTTCTTCAGGAACAGCAAATAAGGGATCCACGAAATAAGCTCATAGCCGAATTCCCCCGCAAAGCAAAACCGTGCATTCGAAGCCTGCTCCTGTGTGAGCGTCACCGGCTGATCGCAGACCTTTACGTCAGTTTGATAATATGTTCCGCGCTCAACATTTTCCGGCAGCTTCATTTGCGGCGCACCGGAAAACTCTATCAGACTTCTGTATTTTTGCAAAATATCGGTGTTATTCTCGAGATGATCGCGCTGGGTATAGAACGCAAAATGGCTGACCAACGCATCGCCGCAGATAGCATTCTTCAAATTCAATTCCGCCGGAAGCTCAGAGCTTAGATAATTTTCCTCGGAAGACTTATTCGACACATCCACATTATATCTGGCAAAATCAGCCCCAAACCACGCAAAACAATTTATCGAGAATCGCTCGTTATTCTCCAGCACGATATTGTCAAGGTAAAAATCCTCTAATTTCCCATTCTGCAAATATTTAAAGAATTCATTATGGACAATTTCAGCGAACTGCGGGTCTTTCCAGCCCCTCTCATCCTTAAATGACAGCGCTGCATCTTTCCCGCTGCCTGTCAAATTCCCTTTCTTTTGCTGGTAGTGCGTTATCACCGCATTATTCAGGATATTCGCAAAAGTCAGCAGATATTCCCGATTATTGATACGGAAGTCCAGCAGATTCTTCAGCGCGTCCGGGTGCATGAAGAGAATATCATCATCGAAGCGCACATATATCGTATTCGGATCGCGGCAATAATTGAAGAAATGCCCGATAGTCCTGTTGCCGTCCGGCTGCAACGCGGGAGCCACCAGCTTCGTGAAATTCGGCTCGAAGCGGTGGACTGTTTTCATCCAGTCGATATCCGCAGCCACCTTGGTATTCACCCACAGATGGTATTCGTCGATGATTTTCCGCTGCGACCTGATATACTGGTGCAAAATCTCCAGGTAACGCTTCCTGCCTGCCGGCGTCACCGCAACTATCTTATAATTTCTATACATTCTTTTACTACTTTAATAACTAAATTTTTGAAAATTAATACTAAAAAATTTATTCACTTAATCACCCTTTTCTTTTCCCCTCCTTATTAAGGAGGGGATTAAGGGGTGGTTGTTCAATATGCGCAAAAATTATTCCTTTATTTATTCACATACTTGGAAATACCTTCAACAGCCTGCCGAAGCATTTTTTTGTCCACCAATTTAGACTCGCCAACTTCCCTCGAATTGTACAACTCGATCGACTCATCGAATTTCTGCCGCATAGCTTTTCCTGCTGCAAGCACGTATTTCCTGAGCCCTTCCATGTCAGTGTCTTCGCTGGTGAAATTCAGCCACTGTTCAACTTTGTCCAAATTCTCCTTCGATAGTGCTATCTGCCCCAGTCGTATCCAGGTCTTATGCTTCTGCAGGTCACTGAGATGCTGCGAATCGGCAATTTCGGTAAAAATTTTCTCTGCGCTGTCGAGATTACCCAGAGAAAATTCCGTTTCGCCGCCATGCATCTTAAGCCAGTCATCATCAGGATTCTCAGCGGATTCTCTCTCCAGCAATTCCTTATTCCGCTGCATTTTTTCCTGTGACGGCTCAGCATAGCCATAATGATGAATTTCAATATCCGTATCGACTATCTCGCAGCCCGTATCCTCGATGGAATCTCTTATCTGTTCATGCACCCGCCCTTTGAATCGTATGCGCCTGTCATTTCGGAAAATGCGGGTATAGCGGTGCTCGGATGCGCTGCCCTCGCCATACTGCGAATCAAGATAATTGATCAGCCTTACATTCAATCCGCCAACATTGAAATCCTTCAATTGCCCGGAATATTTTTCCAAAATTTCCACGCAATTGGGAATAACTTCATCAGCATCCAGAGTAATTATCCAGTCAGTCCTCATGCAGCTCAGCGCGAAATTTCTCGCCTCCGCAAAATCATCATTCCATTTTTTGAAATATATTTCGGCGCCAATGCTCGAGCAAATTTCAGGCGTCCTGTCCTTCGAACCGGTATCCACAACAACTACCTGCCTGCAAACCGGTGCGGCGGAATTTATCGCCCGGGCTGCGCTTTCCTCCTCATCCCTGACTATCATTGCCAGCCCAATGGAAGGGACATCCGCATATCTCTCTATATCAAAAGCTGCCATTTTCGGAAAACTCTACAAATAAAAATTACATTCATGAAAGAATGCAATCTAATATTTTTAATTTTTCTAAGATAATTAATTTTGCTTAGGGTACAAGGTATTATTTTAATTTAAAATTCAAAATTTATTACAGTTAAAAAACTATTTTGGATACATTTTTTAAATATTATGAAATTTTTGAATAATTAAAGTGTTTTATTATTTTAAAAGTCTATGTAAATTTTTATTATTTGAAAGAAAAACACATGTAGAATATTCAAAGGTAAATATCATGAAAAAAATATCTGTACTCATTTATTCTTTTATTGTAGCAGGATTATTCCTGACATCAATCTCCGGGATGAATGCCCAGGAAAAGCGGTTTGTTTTCTTTAGAAATCTTGATGATACTACAATAACTCAACGTGCCTATTACAAATATTTTGAAGAGAGTAAGTACAGCGATGAGTTTCTGGAAGCACAATTTTCCGATCAATTCTTTGATGAAAATAACATAACGGATTTTGACATCGCTGTGTTTCCAACAGGTAATTTAGCATTACAAGCAAAAACAGATGGTGGTATTCGTGTTATTGATAAGATTAACGAAATGTTGGAAGCCGGTAAAAGTGTAATAATTGCGAGCCGTTTGGGTATGTCAGCACAATACAGATTGGATGCTTCTAACGATGCGGTCAAAGCATTTTTCGAAGATACGCTCAACATTGAATACCTTGGCTGGCGCCCTACAAGCGACACATCCGGAACGACATATACTTTCCGCCAGTTTAACGCTAAGGGCGCTCCGGGCGATCTTGTTTCCAATGGATTTAACAAGGATTGCAATGTTATTTCCGATGGAGTCCCTCCAATAGCATATTATAATAATGTTGACTGCTTCAAGAGTACTGACGAGTCCAAAAATTCGCCTGTTGATTATCTGATGCCTAATCGAGAAGCAACCCAATACTCAGATACGCTTTTGGGAGTAAAGACAATAACTTCTTCCGGAAGCAAAATTGTTTTTTGGAGTTTTGGTTTTGAAGTAATTTGTCACGATCATGACAGAGAAATGAACTTGCTGGGAGCTATGAATTGGATATTATTACAAACAGGAACTGAAGGACCTGAATTATCATTCCTGCATAGTTCTGTTAACTTTGGGGATGTTGAACTGGGTGATACCACAACCAGATCTGTTTCTTTCTTTAACAATGGCAATGAAACTCTGACTATAACCGATATTAAGCTCGAAGAATTCTTTACTCAAGGAATTTTCGAAATAATTGATTCAACGATACCTTCCCTGCCACTAAATCTGGAAACCAATGAGCAGGCAAAACTATCAATAAGGTTTATGCCTGACGAAGACAAGGTCTATCACGAGTTTTTACAGATTTATTCAAATGATATTTATGCTAATAATGACGGATTCACTGATATCGAGCTTAAAGGAACAGGTGGTAAGGGATTTGGTCCGGTAATAGAATCGAATACCGGTGAAGAGTATGATTTTGGGGAGGTTGAACCTTTACAGCAGGCTTTTGCCGAGATAATAATTACTAATACTGGTAATCGTGAACTGATTCTTAACATAGTAGATATAATCGAAGATGACGAAAACAGATTTACAATTATGTATGGAGGTCAGGTGCCAAAGACACTTGCCCCGGAAGAACAAGTCGAAATAAAGATCAAGTTTGTTCCTTTGGATGCAGGTAAAGAATATCAAGCGCGGCTGAAAATACTGAATACTTCAAAAAATAGTAATGAAATGTATATTACATTGAAAGGTAAAGGTAAAGAGGCTGGTGCTGTTGATGAATGGGCAAAAACAAAAAACGGACATTTAAAGGTAAAAGCTTTACCCAATCCCTTTAGCGGAAAAACAAATATCGAATATCACATCTCCGGTGAGAGAGCGATGAACATAGATATGAAACTGTATGATATCAATGGTAACTTACTTAAGGAAATTTTAAGTAATATGAAGATGCCTGGAAATTATAATAACTCTCTGAATGTTAACGGTCTTGTCTCAGGCAGATATTATCTGCTGATAAAAGCAGACAACGAGACTGTACAATTACCACTGGAGATAGTGAAGTAAAAAAAATTGGCAGCTTATTAAACAAAAGATCCTATCCCCAATTAGGAGATAGGATCTTTCTTTGTATATAAAAGCTATTTTACTTGCTTATAATAACCTTCTTCGATTCTACGAAGTCTTTACCGGTGACTTTGAAGATGTAAAAGCCGCTGGCTAAGCCGGAACCATCAATTGTAAATTCATGGCTTCCCGCATTGAGAGATCCTTCATAGATATTCATTACGCGCATACCGTAGGCATCGTATAGCTCAATCCTGACATTTTGCTTATCTTCTAATTTCAGTTCTACTGTTGCATTTCTTTGTGTAGGATTAGGATATACATCACTGATATTAGCATTCAGAGCGCCCAAGTTATGGAATTCGTATAATTTCCATTCGCCGATAACTCTGGGACGGACGCTTGGATCGGGATAGTCGAAATTATAGCCGACTCTATTTCCAAAATAATCGTATACGTCGACAGGCGGAACATCGAAAAAGCTGTTGAACAGCATAACATCGCCTATAGTACCGCCGAAATTGTCAGAATAGGTTTCGCCGGTATTGTAGTCATGATAGCTTGTCCTGGAAGCGCCGCCCACGCCGGAACCGTCGTTGGGATATTCTTGGTCGAGTGTAAGTCCCTGGAATGGATAAATATCCGAAACAGCAGTGACAGCGCCGGGAGTACCGTTATATCCCTCACTCAAAGAACCTCGGAACTGTTTAGTGTTGCCGTTGTATTCCAAATGTGCTACATAAATACCGTTTTGATCAAGCGGATAAAGATCGCTTGAAGTAAGCTCCGCATATTTTCTCTCGAAACGATTCCACATGCCGAATATAATATGACCTTCATGAAAGTAAATATTATATCCTGACAAAGGACCACCCGCTTCGAAAAGAACCTGCCTGCCATCAGCATAGTAGGGTGGATTGCCGGGAGCAAGACTTTGATCAGGTCTGAATACTACAAAGAGCGATTTGCTCGTGTTATCAGGATCCCACTTATCAGTTTTTTCAGTAGTAATTGTTTTACTATAAGGAGTTACGAGGATATCCGACATTCCGTAATGTGTTTCCCCGTAGTCGTACTCAAATTTGACTCCTGGGAATCCATTAAAGCCATTATACATATATCTAGGGTACTTGCTGTAATCACCGATAGATGCATCCTGAACAACCGGCTTGATCTGATCTTCCCACAATCCGATCTTAGCCATATCAGGCGCATAAATATTCGTAGGATCGAGCCAGTAAACCGGATCAGGATTTACATTTGGATAGCACGGGGGCTTGTTAAAGAAAAATTTGCCGGTACCTATAGGATAAGGTATGCCTGTAGTTGAAATATCTGTTCCATCATATACATATTCCTCAATTTGCTTACATGTAGCTGGCACTAGATTACTGAATGGTGAATTCCCGAACCAGAAGCCGCAATCATGAGCAATGACATTTCCCATACCTTGAACTACCATAAAAGGAAAAACTGTATATGGAGGTGGAGGATTTGTGTAAACTGATATGAAGTTAAGATTGTATAGATGTACTGGATTAGGTGAGTTAATTACCATACAAGGAGATTCAATCCATAGCTGAGATCCATTTCCTTCGATCGTGAAATGTTTTATATCATTGAGGTTCTCCATAATTTGTTCTGTATAGGGCATCTCCTCATTTGGTACAAATTCAATAGTTACGTGCTCGGCAGGATCACTTTGAGAAGCATTTACAGCTTGCTGTAGAGACTCTTTCGGTCCATGCAAGTTATTTTCCGTGGGCCAGGGCGATCTGCCATCATAATCTTCTCCCCAAACTGAAGCATTATTAACATAATAATGATCTGAATTTACATGAAAATCAGTAAATTTCGAACCCGGCTCCTCACTAGGATATACATCCTCGGTGTATTCACCATTCAACACTCGCCATTCATAAGTTTCATAGTTGTTTAGAACACCCGGCGGCACATGATATTCATCTCCCACCACCATTTGCCGATGAATAGGATAAGGATTCTCCAAATGATTGTCCATATATACCATCACAGTATAAGTATTCACATCGTTAGCCGGTCTCCAGCGCAGTGTCGGATCTGTCTTTTTAGTCTCGCCATTATCGGGAGGATCCTCATTTTTAGGAACAGTTTGTTGTGCATCAGGGCAGCAGGGATCTTTGGGACAGGAATTCAACCCTGCCAATGCGACAATTCCCAAAATATTCGCGCATTTAACCTTTGCAGGAATTTGTGCCATAATGTTACCTTCGGAACCTGTACAGGGTTTAGTACAGCGTCCGTTTTTGGGACACGCACAATCACAAGGATCTGGTCCGGGTGGTTTAGGACATGATGGCTCAGCCCAAGTAGCGCTGGCTATTTTATTAATACCGCAATATTCATCCTTTAATCCTCCCAGATGCCCGAGTTCGTGGCAATATTCATCAGGTAATTTTCCACGTATAAATGTGGCTGTTCCGCTTTTACCGCTATTAGGAGGAGTTACCGTAGCAGTAGATGGGAGATTTGCATTTTTTTTCATAGTAACATGGTGATATTTTCCTTTGTCACCATCAGGAATATCACCCCATTTTTTTACCTGTACGTCAACAGTCACTTTACAAAATTTGGTAGGATCGTCTTCACATGGGATTTTACAATTTTTTCCTTCCCAGCAATTTTCCAAAGCGGTTTTAACTGACGAAACATCAGTATCGCTTCCATCAACGCCAACCTGAAAAACAACATGAATTGTGCATTTGTCGACACAACGAAAAACCGTTGTACCTTGATTTTGTATAGCATTAAGTAAATTAGTGCTGAACAAAATAAATAATATTACAAAAATTCCCTGAAGGAATATTTTGTTATTACTAATTGGTATTATTCTTTTCATGATATTATCCTTATTTTAATTTTCCATATAGAGATAAGAAAGTTGGAATTCATATCCGTTCTCAGTGAAGAAATCATTGAGCTTGTTAACAATCTCATTGATTTTTTCTACTGCTACATTTACCGCGAATACTTGATTTTCCTTATTGTCGGTTGTATAGATCTCTATACCAACAGCCGTACCGCCAGATTGTGGTGGATCAGCCTGGTACTCGGCATCAAGATCAAAGAAATCTTTACCATCAGTTCCTGGAGTTGTTGTAATATTATAAATTTCTTGCAACTGTGACGATGTCATATTGCTTGCGGGAGTAATCGTTTGTTTATTACCGGTTCCCATATCATAATCCCGATATGTAACACTCCCGTCACTTTCGATAACCAGATCCTGTGCGAGTCCGGTTAAAGCTCTTGTACCGCAGGAGATAACTATTTTTTTAGTAGTTTGCGAATAAATTTCACTACCCGCAAAACCAAAAAATAGGAATAATAACAGCAGCTTAAATATCGAAACTCTGAAATTGGTATGTCTTGTTTTCATTATGTAACTCCCAATTATTGAATAATTTATGATCTAAAATAATTCACAAATGCTCTATGTCGGAAATCAAATTGTAAATGCTTAAAAACTAAAGAATAGAATTAAAAGAAATGCATGCGGGCGGATATGGTAATTCAAATTATCCGCCTGTAGCTAAAATATTTTGTAAAAAATTCAACGGCAATCTATAAATACAATTATTAACATACAATACCATATTGACGGTATTTTTAAAAATACCAATTTACACTTAGGTCATTGTATCTTATTTATTTAATGATATTTAACATTCTCACCCAATTATTTTCGTTATCAGATATTTTCAACAAATAAATATTTGAACGCAAACCTGATACATCCAGTAAGCATTTGTTTTGATTCCGGCTAATTATCCTGTAATTTTTCAGCTTGTTTCCCAATAAATCATATATCTCAACATTCCTTTCGCCTTGAATTTTATTCATAAATTCAATTGTCATCCTGTCTTCTGCGGGATTAGGGTATATTTTTACATTACCTGTTTCAGCGCCGGCGTATCTCTCTACGGAAGTTGTTTGCGTTGTAGGTATAATTATTCTCGATTGCAGGACTTCATCGTGGTAAATAAGATTTTCGGCGGTTAGTGTATCGCCCGCCTGGTATTGAGTGCCGCCGCTGTTGGGATTTTCGGCGAACATGGGATAATTTGAGCATGATAAGATGATTTTAAGTTGGTGTCCTTTCGGGAACGTCTTAGCTAAGTCGTCAAATTCTACTGTAAGCTCATATATCTCGCCGGGCTCGAGCAGATTTTGTTCACTTAGTGCATTACGGTAGCGGGCGCGGCGAATTCCCTGGCGGATAAGAATAGTCCTGCCGTCTGGGTAAACTTCGCAGAGCCGAACGCTAAAGTCAGTATCCGTCCGGTTGCTGGCAATATTAAGGATTACTTTCATTCTGCCGGACAGGATTAATTCTTCCTCGAGTTTTTCAGTTTGATATGTAACAACATCATGCCGACTTTCCACATAGCTCATATTGCGTGGACCGACAGAATCATGCAGCTGTGACAACCGGCAGCCGCCAATTGTCGGAGACGGATCGCGCGGCTCGTAGTTAATTGTATCCGGTGGTATTATCATATTCACCGGCGGTACAGGCTCGAATTTCAACTTACCCTCGGGATGCAGGTATAAAACTTTTTCATCTGCAGAAATATTGAGCCAATCCTTTGTTTCCCGCCACTTGTTTTCACCCATTTGAAAATAACTGAATTGAGGTCTCAACGGATAGCCGTTCTTAGCTCCGAGCAGATAATAATCGAAGAAGAATTTAGCTGCTTCCCGTGCAGCATTTTTTGCATCAGGGAAACTGAGAACACCTTGCTCCGTTTGTCCTACACCCGAGTGCAGCCACGGACCCATGATGCACTTGTGCTGATCTCTTACGGACTCATCGCCTTTTTTCACAAGATTATAAAAATCTTTAATGACGTCTTTCGGCGCCAGATCATACCATCCACTTATCATAAGCGCCGGAACTTTTATATCCGGCGCATAGTCGGTTTTTTCCTCAATTAATTGCCAGAAAGCGCCGTAGTCAGGATAATTTATCACCTGACCAGCTCCAAATCCTAAAGTTATAAGGTCGCTAAGGTGTTCTTCACGCAATACCCCGCCATAATAGTACTGGTAATGAGTGTTTCTATAGCCTTTGACGAGAGGATTTATGCATACCAGATGCGGCGGTTGATGACGCGCAGTTTGGAACTGGATCAAACCCAGCGCTGAGGCGCCCCATGTAGCTGCCTTGCCGTTGCACCATTTCTGTTCGGCAATCCATTCAACGGCGTCGTAGCCGTCAAGTCCTCTGTCATAATTGGTAATGTTCTTATCTTTATTTGTGAAGAAGCCCCGCCAGTCCATCACGACATAGTGGTAAAAGTTGTAATCTATTGGCAATTGAAGGTTTTTGAAAAAATCAGGATTATTGAACCATGGGCGGATTATATTTTTGCTATATGGCGTTTGAATAAGAATAACGGGTTTGGCTTTGGTTGTGTCCTCGGAATGAAGGTCTGCATTCAGAAATTTCTTATCTGCTTCTTCGACTCTCGTGGGAATCTCAATTTCGAATAATTCTGATAAAGAGGGCTGAGTCAGGCAGATAAGAGTTATAATAAGTGTAAATATTCTCTTCATTTTACTTTCCCTGAAAATTTAAAATGCTTTTACTATTTGACAGGAAAAATAATAAGAAGTTTATTGAATAAAAAGAAAAAGCCGGATAAAATTTATCTATCCGGCTTTAAGCTGAATTTTTTTTTGTTAAAATGGATAGGAGATACCGGCATTTATTGAAAAGCAGCTTAAAGTTCCTAAACCATTAATTCCCTGAAGCTCTATAGTGTCTTCATCGCTTATAAGTATGAAATTCAGTTTTAGATTGAAATTCATTTTAAATTAGCCAAATGGCATTATAACACCACCAACCGGAGCAAAGCCAAATGTAGAAATATTAGTCTTATGATTTTGAAAGTCCTTCTTATGTCCTCCCTGTTGTTGTGTGGATGTCCCGATAAATTCATGATAAATATGATATACGTTTTCATAACCGATGTCAAGACCGGCGTAGGGCTGGAAATCCTCCGTTCCCTGGAAATAAATATATAGCATTAAATCAATAGGCACAACATTTACACTGAATTCATTGTCGCCGGTGTAGTCCTGTCTCCAATGGATAAATCCTGATTTCAGCCCGATGGCAAAATGCTTCATGACACGGTATTCGAACTGACCGTAAATGCCGAAAGAATTCCCCATAAATTTATTATAATCTCCCATAGTCAGGTTATAGCCAGCCATGATAGATGGCATAAATTTATTCAGAGGTTCTTCATCGCCGTAATAGTCATCTTCATAGTATTCATCATCGTAATATTCATCGTCCTGAGCCGACAGATCATATGTAAATGCCGAAAACAGTAATCCGAAAATCAATAATAATGCAAGTTTCTTCACTTTGTAGCTCCTTGTTGTGATCATTAACAAAATTTTTCAAATTTACTAAATCGTTATGTTTTTAAAAAATAAAACAAATGCGCTGTTATACTGCTGATAAAAACTCTTTTATTTTATCAATGACATACTCTGTTTGTTCATCTGTTAATTCCGGATAAACAGGTATAGCAAGAGATTCTGCAGCCAGTCTATTAGAAACAGGGAATTTAGAATCCACATTGCCCAGATACTCAAAACATTCCTGCCTGTGGAATGGCACTGGATAATAAATCTCCGAGCCAATTCCGTTTTCTCCCAAAAATGCTTTTAATTCGCCGCGCTTTTGGATGCGTATGTTATATTGATTGTAAATGTGATGGTTCTTGTATCCGTTGATTTTATAAACTGCTTTTGGAAGAAGTATTTTATTTTTGTCAGAGAATTCGGTAATGCCGGTGTCTTCAGCTAAGCCGGCTTCAGTAAATGCATTGGTATATTTCTCGGCATTTTGGCGTCGGGCTTCATGCCATTGTTCAAGGTAATTGAATTTTACGTTCAGAGCTGCGGCATTTATCGCGTCCATCCTGAAATTGCCCCCGACAAACTTATGATGATACTTCGGCTCCATGCCATGGTTGCGCATCTGCTTTAGTTTAGCAGCTAAATCGTCATTATTCGTGGCTATCAAACCGCCGTCGCCGAAGCCGCCGAGATTTTTTGTCGGATAGAATGAGAAACAACCCATTTCACCGATGGAACCCGCTTTCCTGCCGTCTCCGTATTCCACGCCGATAGCCTGTGCCGCATCTTCGATGACAGGGATATTGTGCTTTTTTGCAATATCCATGATCTGATCCATATCAGCACACTGCCCATATAGATGCACTGGGATTATAGCTTTGGTTTTATCAGAGATCTCTTGTTCGATTAAATTGGGATCAATATTATAAGTTACGGGATCGCTGTCGACAAAGACGGGTTTCGCATGCAGCCGGGCAGCCACTCCAGCCGTTGCAAAAAATGAATAAGTGGGGATGATGACTTCGTCGCCGGGTCCGATGTCATACGCCATAAGCGCCATGAGGAGCGCGTCGGTGCCGCTGGATACGGCGACGGCGTGTTTGGTTCCCGTATAATCCGCTAAAGTTGATTCAAGTTGTTCCGCTTCCGGGCCGAGAAGCATACGCTGCGATTCAATTACTTCCATTATCTTAGGGTCGACTTCGCTTTTAATGGTCCGGTACTGCGCTTTTAAATCCAATAAAGGTACGTTTATTGCCATAATTTTACCGTTAATTCTGTTTTTCAAAATACGAAATAACAAAATTAACTATGACTGACTTAGGAAACAAAGTTTTAATGAATTAATAGATGGAGAATTTAAACTCTGTAAGCCTTATTTAAATATCCGGAACGATGGTCGTTTCCATTTGTCCTTTGTCGTTTTCAATTATTTCGGCTTCGTGGTAGGTTACGGCTTTAACGTCTTCCTTGAAAGCATCTACTTTTTTACCTGAGATCTCTGCTATTATATAATTATTATTCAAATTTTGAATTTTCAGCACGGGCAACAGTGCGGCGTTAATATACATGTAGAACAAAGCTTCGGAAAGAAAATCAATTAGCAGAGCTGTGCTGTCTACTGCATCCATTTCAATTTTTTCATAAATTTCAATCTCATTTTCTTTTACTTTATAACCGGGATTTAGCACTTCACACAATCCGGCAAGTGAATGGTTGAATAATTCTCCCAATGAGTTTCCTGTCACATGGATTCTTACATCCGCTGTGTGAGGTAAAAGTTTATATCCCATTTATACACCCTGCTGTTTTAAAAAAACTGCCCGTCACGAATCGCTCCGCAACGGGCAGTAGATATTACTTTATGATTTTTTTGACTTCATTTACCCTGAAAAAAGTCTAATAATTGAATAAACATTAATACCTACAATTGAATATTATCCTCATTAATACTCTCGAGATATTCAACCATAGCATGCAGTGCCTGACCACCGAGCGCTCCGTCAATTACTCTGTGATCGAATACCAGTGAAATATAAACCATATTGCGAGGTACAATGACATCCTGACCGTCCAGCTCTCTTACTACAGGTCGCTTTTGAATAGCACCAAGACCCATTATAGCCGTTTGCGGCTGATTTATTATCGGTGATCCAAACTGAGTGCCAAAACTTCCGTAATTGGTTATCGAGAATGTGCCGCCCTGAATGTCGTCAGGATTCAATTTCTTGTCCCTTGCTTTTGTGGACAGATCGTTCATCGCGCGTGCCAGACCTGTTAGGCTCAGCGAATCAGCATCTTTTATCACAGGGACAATGAGATTGCCGTCGGGAAGAGCTGTAGCTATTCCAAGATTGATCCTGTTATGTTGAAGAATGTTATTCCCTTCGACACTGACATTGACCTTGGGGAATTTCTTTATAGCTTCAATTGCCGCTTTAGCAAAGAACGGAAGAAAGGTGATCTTGAAGCCTTCGCGTTTTTCGAAGTCATTCTTGATCTTATTCCTGTATTTCCATATCTCTGTCATGTCGGCTTCTTCAACACTGGTAACATGCGCAGAAGTCTGTTTAGAACGAACCATGTGTTCCGCAATAATGGAACGCACTCTGTCCATTGGAATAACTTCTGTGTCTTCACCGGCGGCAGCTCTTACAGGTGCTTCTGTTGCAGCAGGTTCTTTCCTTTCTGCCGCAGGCTTTTGTGCAGGTTCCGTTTTGGGTTGCGGCGGAGCTTCTTTTCTCTGGTCAATGTAATTTAGCACATCCTGCTTGGTAATTCGCCCGTCTACTCCTGAACCCTGCAACTGCTGCAGTTCTTCCAGCGTGACTTTTTGCTCTTGAGCTATATTTCTCACGACAGGTGAAAAGAATTTGTCACCGGCTTTTCTTGGAATTTCTGTTGTAGATCCATTCGTTGGTTTCACGGTTTGCTTAGCCTCTGGCTGAGCCTTAGCGGCGGTTTTCTGAGATTCTTTTGCAGGTTCTTCCTTTTTGGATGCCTGTTGTGAAGGCTGGGCTTTTTTCTGAGGCGCAGCGCCATCTCCGGTGTCTATCCTGGCTATTATATTTCCAACCTCCACCGTGTCACCTTCCTGCGCCAAAACTTCAAGCAGAGTTCCTTCAACAGGTGAAGGAACTTCAGTATCCACTTTATCGGTGGAAATCTCAAGAATCATCTCATCACGTTCAACCTTTTCTCCCGGCTTTTTGAGCCAGTTTACGATGGTACCTTCGGTAAGCGATTCACCCATCTTGGGCATAACCACTTCATAAGCACCTTCTGATGATCCCCCCGGTGCTTCTTCAGTCTCTACGGAAGCTTCTGCTTCCTGTGGTTCCGGTGCGGGTTCGGATTGTTGCTCAGGTTCTTTCTTAGATTGCTGAGGTTGTTCCGCCCCCCCTTCATCGGAAGGTTCAACGTCGGCTTTTTCCGCCTGTTCCTTACTGGTTTCTATCCTCGCTATTATATTGCCGACTTCAACGGTTTCATTTTCTTCAGCAAGGATTTCCGCAAGTGTACCTTCTACAGGTGATGGAACCTCTGTATCTACCTTGTCGGTAGAAATTTCAAGGATCATTTCATCACGTTCAATTTTATCTCCAGGCTGCTTAAGCCATTTTTGTATCGTTCCTTCAGTCAATGATTCGCCCATTTTGGGCATAACAACGTCGACTTTCATGTTGTCCCCAAATGTGTTAATACCTACCTATAATAAAATATATTTAATTGTCAAATTTCTGTCTCATTTTGACGAAATTTACTGACGTTTAATATATTTGGTTGTATGTTTATACAGGTAAAGCGGTTATTTTCTACCGCCGCCCTGCGGAACACCTTGACCTCCGCCTGGGTCCGGAGCTGGCTGTGTGGATTCCGGTTTCGTAAAGAGACCGCTTGGCAAATCAGGGTTAATTTCAATTGAGTTATAAGATATATTTGTTTTACCCTGCATGCCATCTACAATCATCTCGTGAGGCATTGTAAAACCATCGATATCTTTGAATTCATTATAAGTTATGTCTATTGTCTGCTGTTCCTCCATATTCAGATCAACAGTAACTTTGTGTATCAGGTAATCATCTTTGCCCATGTAAAAGCTTCTTACAATTGAATCCTGATCCATAACTATTTTATACATATCGGCGCCGTCGACTGTTTCCCGTCCAGCAAGCTCGTATTTGCTAACTGTGTCATTTGCCGGAATAGGGGGCTCAAAAAATTTCAATTGCTGAATCTGCTGTGTCGCATTTCTCATTGGAATATCCTGAACCTGTCCCATTTGTGAGAGCCATGCATTTTGTCCGTCAGATATGAAAAGTATTTCATTACCCTGCATGGATTGCTCTATTCTGAACTGATTGTTATTGCCGAGATAAAATGTTATCGGCATCTCGCGCCCCATCTGAGATATATTACCGTCAATCTTCATGGTTTCAATACTACTATAGTCTGCTATGCCATAAGCTTCATGGCTTTTCGCAATTAAATTTTCCAACTTTCCCGCATCGGAAAAATAAAAAGTTATCAGAAAAATTACTGCTGCTGTTAGAAAAGATTTTAAATACATTAGAAACTCCTTATTTTTTGTAAAAATTAATTATTATTTTCCGGATCATAAGTTCTTTATAAACTCAATTTTTGATTTAAATTCCCTCGCTTCTATACCACTTATTCCAAATTCTTTTAACTTGTTCTCATTGTAGTCGAGTTTGTCAAAAAAATCTTTTAAATATTGAAGTTCACCATGAGAGAAAAAAGTTGATTTAAGTCTGTAATCTTCGAAAGCTTCCCATGTCAGCGGTACGGCAAGCTTCAGAATTTCAGCGATTTTATTTGCATATACTCTGATTTCATACTGAGCATGTTCGTCCATTCGCAAACTGAGAAAATGAAGCAGATTATGCAGATCGATTTTCCAGTACCATTCCGTATAGGTTGATAATGGAAGATTAATCCTTGCCAGTTCCCTTGTTAAATCAGCCTCAAGCAAGGAATTATATTCATCATAAAGCTCCCCCTGTGTCTTTTCCATTTTCTCACGTATAGCAGCAGATTCTTCCTCGGGCAGTGATTCTTCCGATCGCCCCTGCATGTTGCTCTGGCTCTGGTGACGTATCTGGTCTATCTCAGGAACATAGAATTCCTCTTTCATAACCGAGTAGCGTCCGCTGTATTCATTAACATTGGCTGTACGGTGCCTGATCCACTGCCGGGCAACAAACATAGGTAATTTGACATGGAATTTAAATTCTACCATTTCAAATGGGGATGTATGCCTGTGGCGCATCAGGTAGCGTATAAGTCCCCTGTCTTCTCTTACACTTTTAGTGCCCTTGCCGTATGATACGCGGGCTGCCTGAACAATTGAACTATCCTCTCCCATTACATCTATAAGGCGGATAAACCCCTTATCCAGGCACTTTAATTCTTTGCCTAAGATTTCTTTTGCTTCACTTTTCATTAATACTCTAAATTCCGCTTATTATCTTAAAAAAGAAGAAAATAGCAGACAGTTAATTTTTTTAATAACAATTATAATAATTTATGAAACATCAAATTTAAAAAAAATTATCCGAAACACAAATCATGATAAAACGTATATCACAATAAAATATACGAAAGAATTTACTATAAATTACATTTTATTAAAAATTAAGGTCACTAATTGTTAATTTACCCTTCAATAAAGCGCATGATTGTTAATAAATTGACTTGTTATAAATTTTAAAAGGTGCACTAACTTGGGAAATAAGATGAATGCAAGATCTGTATTTGGAATATTGTTGATAATTTTAGGTCTGGGATTACTTCTGGGAGGGGAATGGTGGCCTCTCCTGATTGTTGCATTCGGACTGTATAAAATTTCAACTGATAAGAATTCAATAACATTTGGAATTGCCGTATTTTTAGCTGGCTTATTACTACTGGCTCTTAATCTGGGTATCTTACCCGGGGGGTTCTGGGATTATGCATGGCCCCTCATACTAATTCTGATTGGTATCTCTCTGTTAAGTAATAGATTCATATACGGGAAAAATCAACAAATAACCGAAAATGAACTAAACCACTTCGTTGTATTTGGAGGTTCCAAAGAAATTGTCAACACTGATGATTTTCAAGGCGGCTCGGTTACTGCTGTATTTGGTGGGACTGAAATAGACCTGCGTCACTCAGATATCATTTCTGAAAATGTTTATCTGGAAATTACAGCAGTTTTCGGCGGTATCGATTTAATAGTCCCCCAAAACTGGAAACTTGAAGTCAAAGGTACCCCAATACTCGGTGGAATGGATAACAAAACACATTATTCCGGTGGTGATAATGAGATCAGACCAGTATTGCAAATACGCTATACAGCAGTCTTCGGTGGAATAGATGTCAAGAATTAATTCTTGAAGATATTTTCATAATGAATTATTATTTAGTTCTGACTATCCTGAAACCTGCGTATCTGGGGTGAAAATCAGGTTCCTCGTATAGATACCGGAATGATACACGGCAGGAATTGGCATTACTGTCCCATGAACCTCCGCGAATAACTCTTCCCGGTCCGGAATCAGGTCCTGTTGGATCGAGTGTATCGGCATTTTCGTAGCCGACGCTCCACCAATCCCAGCAATGTTCAGCTACATTCCCGATTATGTCATATAAACCGAAATCGTTAGGTTCTTTCAATCCAGGCGGATGTGATGTAGAATTGTTTGTGAAGTCTATATTTCCATACCACCATGCTATTCTGTCAAGATCAGATTCGGTGTTTCCGCCGTAATAATCGGTTTGTGTGCCTGCACGTGCAGCATATTCCCATTCTGCCTCTGTTGGCAGGCGGTAACCGTTAGCGTCGAAATCGCAGACTATATCTTCGCCAGATCCGCTATAACATTTCTCAAATCCGTGTTTCTCGGATAATTTATTACAAAATGCCACAGCTTCATACCAACTGATCTTGTTTACCGGGAGGCTGTCAGCTTTTACTGTGCTGGGATTACTATTTATAAGAGCTTTCCATTGAGGCTGGGTAATTTCATATTTACTCATATTAAATGCCCTTGTGAGCGTAACTTCATGAACCGGCAGCTCATTATCAAAGCCGTTGCCTGCCTGGTCACCCATATTAAATTTACCGTCTGGGATTTCAACCATTTCTATTTCGGGCAGTTCAGGCTGTAATATTTCAATTTCAACTTTGTTGCTGAGGGAGTCATCAATCGAAACGGCAACTTCTATTCTGCCAAAAGGTATGTTAGGCGGAACCACTATTTGAATAAAATCATTTTTCCACCTTACCGTATTAAGTAATTGCTTGCCTTGTGATTGAAAAACGGCGGGTACTTTTACCGTATCGAATAAAATATAATCATCCGAACCAGGTGTAGCAGTAAAATATTGACCTCTAATTTCAATAGTATCTGCAAAGTAAACCTTTGTTGGCTCGATACTTGAAATTTCAGGAGCGTAAGTGATCTCTCCATCGTTATCAACGGGGTCAGATACTTCAAAGGAATCATAGCAGCCATAAACATACGGCAGTATGAGGGAGATCAGCAGTAATTTCAGAATTTTCATTGATACCATATTTAAAAAACACTTTTACTTTTTAGAAAGAATTAAAATTAACGAATAACTATCATTTTTAAAAGTCTACGAGAATAATAAACTGAAATCACATTAATTATATTTTATATTCCTAAAGAATTTTTAACATAGCATAAATACGGAATTATAATTGCTGTTATAGAATTAACTATTTTTTTGAATAAAACAAATTTTGTTGTTATATTGAATGTTTATAGAAAATCTCAACTAATTATTTGTTTGTTCAAAGATTTTCTTAGATATTTGCAACTTGTTAAAAGAAAACTTTAGTTTAGACTAATAAGATTAAAGAAACACTGGAGAGACGTAGTGGATATATTTCAGAAATGTATCGAATTTACAAAAGCAGACGAAGTAAAAGAACAGGGGCTATACCCCTATTTTCATCCTATTGAAGAGAACGAAGGCCCTGAGGTTTATGTTGACGGACAAAAGATGATCATGGCGGGCTCGAACAATTATCTCGGTTTGACCGCCCATCCCAAAGTTAAAGAAGCTTCAATTCAGGCTGTTCACAAGTACGGAACCGGATGCTCCGGTTCGAGATATCTCACAGGTACACTCGATTTGCATATCGAATTAGAGAAACGTCTCGCAAAATTTTTGCAGAAGGAAGCTGTGCTGCTGTTCAGCACGGGCTATCAGACTGCCCTCGGGACGATCTCGACATTGGCTGCACGCGGCGATTACGTTGTTTCCGACAAGGAAAATCATGCCTGCATAGTCAATGGCTGTATGATGGCTAAAGGCGGCTTTGCGGAATTTGTACGCTACAAGCATAACGATATGGAAGACCTCGAGCGTGTCCTGCAAAAAATTCCCGAAAAAGCGGGCAAATTCATTGTCACTGACGGTATATTTTCCGTTACAGGCGAAGAGGTTAACCTGCCGGATATGGTGAAGATCGCCCACAAATACGGTGCCCGCGTTATGGTTGACGATGCCCATTCAATAGGCGTTATCGGTGAAGGTGGCCGCGGAACAGCCAGCCATTTCAATATGGTTGAGGAAACCGACCTGATAATGGGTACTTTTTCCAAGACTTTTGCATCACTTGGCGGATTCGTAGCCGGACCCGAGCGCGTAATCAATTATCTTAAGCATCAATCGGCGGCAATTATTTTCAGCGCCAGCCCGACGCCTTCATCTTGCGCAGCTACTCTCGCCGCGCTGGACATCCTCGAAGAGCAGCCGGAATTGGTCGATAAATTGCGCAAGAATGCGGACTATATGCGCGAAGGCTTCAAGAATCTCGGATTCAATGTGCTTTATAATCACTCGGCTATAATACCGGTGATCGTCGGCGAAATGGAAAAAGCGCTTCTCTTCTGGCGGAAACTCTTCGACAGAGGCGTGTTTGTTAATGCATTCGTTCCGCCCGGAGTACCGCCCAATATGAGCATGATGAGAACAAGCTATATGGCTTCCCACGAAAAAGAGCATCTGGACAAGATCCTCGATGTATTTTCCGAAGTTGAACACGAACTTGAAGAGATGTAGATCATTGAAAAAATTAAAAAAAATGGCTGTAGATTTTGAATCGGCAGCCATTTTTTTGTTATACTTATCACTAATCCGGATTCACAATACAAAATTGCATTTGCGGCAAAAAACAGCTAACTCGCCTCAGAACGTCCCGTCAGATGTTACATCTTTTATGTTAATATCCAAATTTTTTTTTATAAAAGGGAATATTTTTTTTACCCTTG
>CAZXYS010000007.1:0-64981 GCA_964645005.1 uncultured Hyphomicrobiales bacterium
GATCGCAGCGGTTGTATCCGGCATAAGAAAAGCATAATAAATAGTTTCACCGTCTTTTGGCAGTGTTACTTCCCCCATAGGCGACCAGCACCTTATAAGCTGGACAAGATTTTCTCCGGTTGTGTCCATTCTATACCAGCCGCTGGCATTCCGAGCTTCAAGCGCGGCGCTGTCGAATGGCGGCGTGCATTTATATAATTTATCCAGTTGTTCTTTAGTTCTAAACGAGAAGAATGCATAAACATCTCCTTTTGCGCCAACTTTAATAAGTGAAGTGGCATAATCAATATAACCAAAGGAATTTGCTCCGCTATGTGCCCATGATGTATCCGGTGGTTCTATTCTTACTTTTCTTCTATTCGGATAGTCAAAGTTTTTTACCACCCCAAATCCCAAGACTTTATATGGATTATCTCGAGGTACATATTTAGTTACATAGTAATCAACGCTGTTGGTGGGAAAATTAGGTGCATATTGTGGCACCCACTTCGAGCCCTCGATCCTTTCATTAACAATCTTTCCTTTCTGAATTAATGAGTCTCCGTTAGTTCTATACATTGTGCTGTCTTTTTTGGGTGAGTAACCTTCAGGAAAAGTATAATACATATAATTATCTATACACCATCTACGACCAAATGATTCTCCCAATGGGAATTTATAAAGAGTTTCCATTTTTTCTAAATCAAAAAGACAGACGGAATCAATTTTATGATTTGTATATAAAATAATATTGGATATAGGTCCCCATCGTGCTAACCAACCTTGTTTAGCAATATTCCTGATTTCTTTTGTTTTAAGGTTCATCAATTTCAGATAATAATCATCTTTAAAAATAAGCCATTTACCATTAGGGGAAACATTAAGAGTACGAATAAGCGTTTTTGGGTAGAATATCCAACCTTGATCAATCTCATTCTTGGTTCTATAAAGCCCCCAACCTGTTTCCAATTCTTCGGGTTTAACGAATCGAGGATCAGTTGAATACAGATTTGATGTAAAAAGCAAGATGATGATTACTATAAATGGTTTTATTAACATTCTCATATTGTCACCAATTATTTTTTAAAATTATTTAAAAAGTATCCAAAAAGTATATTAATTTATCTACCCAAATGAGATGATTTTGTAATATCATTTCCTTTTTGCAACAAAGCGCTTTAGCGCTTTGCAACGAGCTAGAAATATTCTATTTTGCAGCAAGCTAAAGCTTGCTGTTGCAACGTGGTCTGTCGTAATATTCGGAATATTCGGAATGAATGAAATTTGCTGCAAATCAATTAGGAAATGATATAAGATAGGGATATTCAATGATTGCAGAGAAGCAAGAAACCACCCCGTAACACCTTCGGCGTTACCCCCCTCCTTATTTAAGGAGGGGGGATAAGAGATGTTGAATTGTTTGATGCTTCGCGGGAGTATGAGTAGGAAGCAGCAAAAGATATTCTATTTTATAACTATGAACTTCTCCAC
This sequence comes from uncultured Hyphomicrobiales bacterium, assembly GCA_964645005.1. Classification (GTDB taxonomy): domain Bacteria; phylum Bacteroidota; class Ignavibacteria; order Kapaibacteriales; family UBA2268; genus CAZXYS01. Next base: position 1,471 of record CAZXYS010000007.1, read on the forward strand.
AAACTTACCTTCCTTCGTATTATACGATAGGAAATACATGCCGGGGCTCAACCCGGAAACATCTACAGCTATCTTCTCGCCTAAAATATTAGCGCTCACATTGCTCATCTTCTCGCCGAAGGTGTTGTAAATTTCCATCTCGCCGGTGGATAGCTGCCAGCTCTCGGTGTTCAGCTCGAGGTATATGCGGTCGGTGGCGGGGTTGGGGAATAGTTTTTTTATCCTGTTATTGTCTTTTTGTTCTACATCGGTTAGGACAACTTCGCAATCGGATAGAGGCGCTCGCCATAGTCCCGTACCATTATGACCAACATAAGCATAATTCTCATTGATATTGAAGGAGACCATATCGCCCGGATTATAAAATCCCGGTAATTCTTGCCACGTCTTACCGTAGTCCTTGCTATAAGTTACCTTCTCCTCAAATCTGGGGTAAAATACAATATTACCGCATGAATAAATGTTCTGATGAAACAATAAACCATCATCTCTATTATATACTTTCTTCCAACTTGCTCCTTCGTTAGTTGATGAATATATATTTCCATCATCCTCACATAGAGCAAAAAAAACACTGTCGATTGAAATTAATGAAAAAATTTTAAAAAATGAAAGACTCTGTATATTATCCGGTTTATTTAAAAATTCCCAAGTTTTGCCATGATTTTTTGTAACCTGAACTCCCTTACGGCTGCCTATATAAACAGCATTATCTTCGACTATAATTGAATACACACTAGTTGGTCCTGGAGCATGAGGTATTGGATAATCCGGACCGAACATTGGTTTCCATGATTTACCAAAATTTGTGGAAACAAATATACCTCCATTTCCACCTAAATAGACTGTGTCTTTTCGGAATGTCATATCATGATAATATGTATTAAATAAAGTATCAGGGTCATCCCCTTCAAATTTGTACAAGAAATATGGTCTTGCACATCTTTCCCAATTTTTTCCATAATTAGATGAATAATAAAATTCATCTTCATTTAGTGCTACGTAAAAATAATTTTTATAGGCACCAATCATTTGGATAGGTTCCCAATCGGGAAGAAAAGGATTCCAAATTTCTTCCCAAGTATCTCCATTATCAGTAGAGTAAAAAAGCTGCGAAAAGCAGCATATAAGTATGTTATTTTGATTGCTTGGATCTATTTTAATAAAACTGACTCTCTTTAGTTCAGGAAAATATCTTTTATTTAACAGATTTTCCCACTGGGAAAATGCCTGGCTCTGGCTTAATATTATGGTTAATATTATAAATAGGATGATCTTTTTCATTTTGTTTCTCCGTAATATTAATATAAATCGTAGGTGTCCGATAATAATATATCGGACACCTTGTTTGAATTTATTTAATGATCATCATCTTTTTGGATTTTACGATCATTCCATTAAGTTCAATACCGTAAATATAGACGCCTGTTGATAGATCTTTGGCAGATATCTTTAACTGGCATGGTTTTGAATTACATATTTCGAATTCCTTGATAGTCTTAACTCCTTTTTCATCAGCTACTATTAGTTTAGCTTTACCGTGATATTTTCCAGGAATATAGTAGTTGATCTCCGTTGTTTCGGCAAATGGATTGGGATTGTTTTGTTCGAGAATAATATCATTGTAATTATTTGAAGATCGTATTGAATTGATCTCATCATTCTTTTTAATATTCTTGTCACTCAATTCAGCTAAAAGCGAATCCAACTTCCCTTCCAATTCATCAACTTTATTTTCCAGATCCTTTATCCTGTCGCAGGCATCTGCGTAACATTTAATACTATCTTTAAATACGTTAAAATCACTTTGTGTTACTGCATTATTAACTTTAGTATCCAATTCTTCAGATTTACTATAATTCCGGCTAATTCCTTCTTTAAGAGAATCCGAAATATCAGCCAGAGCCTGAATACTTGCCATCATAGCGGCATTCATAACTGAGTTACTTAACGCTGTACTGTCAGGATATCCGATTGGAAATTGAGCATAGAAATCTTGTGCTATTGGACCCATCCATGTATTGCTGAGAGAATCAGTTACAATCTTATCTCCATCATAAGTTTCATGAATTTTCCATTTGTATGTATTAACTGGTACTTTTCTTAATCTGGAGAGTACATTATATTCATCTACGGGAGTTATATCTCGTTTTTTATTACGGTCTGAAGTGGAAATCAATCCGTTAGAACCGCTGGTAAGAAAAGCTTCATGAATAATATTACAAGAAGCATCTGTAGCAGTAATGAATCTAAATACGATGTCATTAGCTGATGAATCATTGGGAGCGCCAGTAAATCTCATTACCATCTGATCACGATTTGTTGCTGGCGTGCAATTATATCCAGGTGTATTATGATCTCCGATGACAAATGATCCTGCATAGCCATTTGTACTGATACCATTACCCATCGCTGTTGCTTTTTCTGCATCAGCTTCCACTAAATATCCTATAGATTTTGCATCTAAATCAGTAGCTTTAGCATTATATCCAATTGCAACAGCATTTGTAGAAGAAGCATCATTTCCATATCCCATTGCAACAGAATAATAACCAGTGGCACTTGAATTATAACCAAAAACCATTGATCCTTGTGCACTAGTAGTATTATCAAAACCAAAAGCCATAGTATAAAGATCAGAGCATGTGTTTTGAGCGCCAAAAGCACAAGAGTAATGATTATTAACAATATTAGCAGAGCCAAAAGCTGATGAATTGATGCCACTTACATTATTTTGATTGCCAAATGCCGAAGAGCCCTCTCCACTGGCAATGCAATCATATCCATAAGCAACTGAATAATCCCCTACATTAGCGACATTCCACTGAGTACCGGTAACTGTTCCAGCCCTTAATGCTGATTTTTCCGGCAGCCACATGAATCTTGAACCGGCGCCCGAAGGAATAGTTTCGTAAGCTCCGTCATCATCACCGTCAAAAACTACATTGCCTTCAGTAACCTGAAGCTTTACATCCGGATCAGTATTGTTTATACCTACATTCCCATCTGACCTAAATGTAACTCTAGTTACCGGTGTTTCGCTTCCTATCTGAGAGAACCAGGGCGGTGCATTATGTGATCTAAAATGAAGATAACCATATCCATGTCCGCTGCATTCTATCCACCAAGGATAAGAATCAGAATTTGGATTATTAGGATCAGTACCCGTCAACCCATACATTTTTATGATAGGTTTTCCATATCCATCATCAAAGGATATTTTGGGGAGATTATGGTATTCAAAATCATTTGACAAATTAAAATCAATACGACCAACCGGGTCATCAGGATATAACATACGAAAACCAATGTCTCCACTAGGTGTTATTTTTTGTCTTTCGATATCAAAGGTTCCTGAAGTAGGTGTTGTTGCGAATCTTATGTAACCATCATCACTTCTTGTAGTAAGAATAACATCTTTAGCTTCAACATCTGATTGTAAAACCATATCTCTCTCTGTTGCCAAGTTAGAATATTGAAATAAAGAGTTATTATACGGCGTTATTAATGTTAAATGTCCCCAATATACTGGTTGGTCTCGGAATGAGAGTCTTATGGCAGGATCGGGACATTGTGTTTGTTGGGACCAATATCCATCAATATGCAGCGGCTTTTGTGCATTATTTCCCGAACCGGTTTGTATTCCTATAAACTGTGGGGAAACAGACCACTGTGTATTATCACACTGTGTTTGCGCTTTTAAACTCCCCCCCCCCCCCCGTAGAGGATTCCGACAAATAATGCTGTGATAAGAAAGCGAAGTTTAGTTTGGCTTGTCATAACAAACCTCCTTTGATTTGTTAGTAATAGTTTATTTATTTTATGACCTAACAGGTCAATAAAAAAATCAATATTTCAAAAAACTATCGTCCGCTTGTTTTCCTACCCTGAAAAACTCTTTTACTCCTTGATTTAGCTTTTTAGCTTTCCTGTTTCCTTTTTTCTTATTTTTATACCACAAACTATCTCTAAAATAATAATAATTTCCTTATATGCAAGTATTTTTTTTTTAAATTTTATTAATAATTGTTTTTTCTCGTCCCGGAAGTTATTACAACTGCCGGATTGGGCGCCCAGTCAGTTATAACAACTGACTCAGACGGATGGACACTGCAGTTCAGGGGCATATAATGACGCTGGAGCGTCAGGTATGGCATTCCAACGCTAGAGCGTTGGAATGAGATGGGCGCCTTTCAAACTTTATTAAGGGGGATTTCGGCAGGAGTAACATCCGATGGAGACGGGATACGAAATCTCTATGTAATCTTAGCCGGTTTTTTGCGTCATTTGATATGTTCGATGAACATTTACTAAAAGCTAAATATCTGCATTAATCGTTAATTCTTAAAAAAGTACATAAAATAGATGAGGAGAATATGACTCAGTACGAAGCGGCTTTCAATGATGTAATGACGCGCCTGACTTCCACGCGAAGAAAGGAAAATATACATTTGCTGACGGTTGGATTGTTTAAAACGCTGTTCGTGGGGCTGCTGGCAGTGTTTGCTGCCTCGCTTATAGAGCTCGCCGCGCATGGCGACACGCTCTTCAGGACTGTGCTCGCAGGAATTGTTTTCCTGGGATTCGCTGTGCCGGCAGGGATATACCTTTTCCCCGCTGTGCTGCGGAGCTTCGGCGTTAAAAATAATCCTACGCTGGAAAATATTGCGCTAAGGGTCGGCAATTCGTATCCCGAAATTAAAGATAAACTCTGTAACGCGATACAGTTGTTCTCGTCGGATGAGAAGAAATACGGCGTATCGCGCGATCTGACTTTGGCTGCGTTCGATACGGCGTCGAATCAGTCGAAAGGGAAAGACTTCTCGGTAATTATCGACAAAGATGAACTCAAGCGCACATTTTTTATGTTTCTCGGGGCGCTCATCGTGGCAGCCGGGACTTTTCTGGCGTTTGGTTCTTCGGTTGGGTCTGCATTCGGCAGGATAGCGAACTTCAATCAATCGTATCTGCCGCCGGCTCCGTTCTCGATTACGATTGAGCCGCAGTCGGCTGCTATCCTGCGCGGCGAGAAAACCGAGATCAAAGTGAAAGCCACCGGTACGCCTCCGGACAATGTCACTCTTCATCTAAAGGAAAAACAGCAGGAAAATTATGACGAATACACGCTTCGGCTGGAAAATGACGGCGATTATGTCTATGAAATTCCATCGCTGAAGCGGTCGGTGAGTTTTTATGCATCGGCGGAATGGCTCAGCTCGATGCTTACAACGAAGGTGGGCAACATCGAGGTTATCGACCGCCCGATGATAAGAGCTATCAACGGACGGGTGATCTATCCGTCTTATACGGACCTCGCCTCGAAATCATTCAATGAGCAGAATGCCGATATCACGGCTCTGAAAGGCTCGCGGGTGGATATAAACGCTATCGCGAATAAGGACTTGAAGTCGGCGGAAATTGTACTCATCAGGAATGTCGTCAAAGGCAAAGGCGGCAGCGCTAAAGTTGCGAAGGATACTACAACTAAAGCGCTGAAGATCGAAGGAAGAAAGGCGAACGGCTCGTTCCGCGTGACTTCCTCGGGGAATTACTATATTTCCGTCGAGGATACTGAAGGTATGAAAAATGACGGCGCTATCCGCTATGGGATAATAGCAATGAATGACGCCTACCCGACAATATCGATGGTCCAGCCGACGTTTGACGTGAAGATCGGCGAGGATGCGATGCTGCAGATAATAACGGCTATTTCCGATGATTACGGATTTAGCTCACTGAAACTGCATTACCGGCTGGCGGAATCGAGATATATCGAGCCGGATGAGGAATTTTCGTCGATAGAGATACCTTTCAATGAGAATCAGCAGGCAGCGGAGGTGCCGTATCTGTGGGACCTCAATGAAGTCGATATTGCCGAGAGCGACCGCTACGAGTTTTACCTCGAAGTGGCTGATAATGATATTGTAAACGGTCCGAAGACGGCTAAAACGCAAGTGCTGTCGGTGAGGCTGCCGTCTTTGGATGAAGTTATGAAAGATACCGATCAGCAGCAGGAAAATATACAGCGCGACCTTCAAAAAGTAATGAAGGAAGCGAATGAAATCAATAAGGAATTGAAAGAGTTCGACAGAGAGCTTCTGAAGAAATCCAAGGAGAAAAAGCTCGATTGGAAGGATAAGAAGAAAGCTGAAGATATAATGAAGAAGCAGCAGGAGCTCCAGGAGAAATTGTCGGATGTGCAAAAAGACCTGCAAAAGCTGACGGAGAAAATGCAGGAGCATAAGATACTCTCGCAGGAAACGATGCAGAAATTTATGGAACTGCAGGATCTGATGAAGCAGGTGAATTCACCGGAGCTCGAGAGGATGCAGCGCGAGATGGAGAATGCGATGAAAAATGTTCCGCCGGAAGAGATGCGGAAAGCCATGGAGAAGGTGAAATTCGACGAAGAGAGATTCCGCAAGAGTATAGAGCGGACAATGAAAATTATGAAAAGACTGCAGGCGGAACAGAAGGTCGATGCCCTCACGAAACAAGCCGAGGAAATGGCTAAGAAGCAGAAAGACCTCGAAAAACAAATGGAAAACGCAAATCCAAATGATAAGAGCAAGACAGATGAACTCTCGAAGAAGCAGGATAAGCTGACGGAAGATTTTGATAAGATGACTAAGGAACTCGAGGATCTCAAGAAGATGATGCAGGAGATCGGCGATGACATGCCGATGGAGGATCTAGACAAAGCCAAGCAGGAACTCAAGCCTCAGGAGACTCGCCAGCAGATGCAGCAGGCTTCGTCGCAGTGCAAGAGCGGCAATATGAGCGGCGCCTGCCAGAATCAGAGTAAGGCTTCGCAGAATATGAAGAAGTTTGCTCAGCAGATGCAGCAAATGAAGCAGAAAATGCAGCGCCAGAGCCAGAAAGAGGCTATGAGAAAGATGTCTAAAGCTGTTTCGGATATGCTGAAGCTGTCCGAAGAACAGGAAGCCTTGAAACAAAAAACGCAGAGCTCGGACTATAATTCAACGATGCTGCCGCAATTCGCCAAACAGCAGGCGGAGATGCTGCAATCAATGCAGAATGTGGCTAATTCGATGTTGAAGCTGTCCGAGAAGTCGTTTGCATTTACACCTGAGATGGGTAAGGAAATGGGCGATGCTATGAGGCAGATGCAGCAGTCGATGCAGGAGCTTTCCGAGCGCCGCACGAATTCGGCTGCGAAGGCTCAGTCGGGCGCTATGAGTTCGCTGAATAATGCAGTCAACAGGATGAAGCAGATGATGTCCATGATGCAAAATCAGGGCAGCGGCGCCTGCCAGAATCCGGGCGGCATGGGTCAAGGCAAGCCCGGCATGGGTTCCTTCGGCGAGCAGCTACAAAAGTTAGCCGCCCAGCAAAAAGGTATAAATCAGGCAATTCAACAAATGTCCCAAAATAGAGGCGGGCTCAGCCAGGAACAGCGCGCCAAGATGAAACGCCTCGGCAAACAGCAGGGCAACGCCGGCAAATCGATGCGTGAGCTTGCCCGAGAACAGGATCAGAAATCTGGCGAAAGGAAGTCTCTCGGCGACCTGAATAAGATTGCCGAGGAAATGGAAGAAGTCGTCAAGGATATTGAATCCGGAGATGTTACGCCTGAAACTCTCGAGAAGCAGGAGAGAATTTTGTCGCGCCTGCTGGATGCGAACAGATCGATACATGAGCGAGACTTCGAGAAGGAACGTAAGTCGAAAGCGGGTAAGGACTACGACTTGCAAAGCCCGGGCGAGATTGATTTCAGCACGCAGGAAGGCAAGACCCGCGCCCTGCAGGAACTGCTGAACTCAATTAAACAGGGCTATACGAAAGATTATGAGATTTTGATTCAGAAGTATTTTGAGTCGCTGCAAGGGAAGGAAATCTATGAGGGGCAGTAATTATTGATGGCTGCAGGCTGCCGGTTACAGGCTGCTGGCTTTTTTACTTTTTTAAAGAGTCTTAAGTTGAGAATGAGGCTGGAGCGTCAGGGATTGCCTTCCAACGCGGGAGCCTCGGAGCGAGTGGAAGTGAAGTAAAAAGTCTAAACCGCTGATTAAACTGATTTACTGTGATTATTAGGCAAAGTACAACTTTGCCTGAAAAAGACATTACTAAATCGGAATTAGTAATGAGGGAATCGGTATAATAATTGCATATTATAATAAAATTCGTTATTTTAAATTTCACTATTATTCCAAAGATTCTGGGATAATTGATAAAATATATTCGCAATTTTAAATAATAAATGCAGCATAAATCCTGGGGGGGACAAATGCAAGCGCAAAACGATGACGTCATTATTCGGCGGGTCATGAATGATTCCGGCGGCGGCAAAGCATCATCAGGTCAAAAAAAGCAAACCAACAAACGACCCAAAGCCAAAAACTTCGGTGAGTATAACAAATATCTGAAGATATTTTCGATATTACTGTTCTTCTTCGCAGTGTTGCTATTGCTTTCGCTGGTATCGTACACACCGAAAGACCAGGTCAATACGGATATATCTATTGTGCAGGTAGGCGGGCTGCTGACAGGCGACGAAGCGGTTATCGCCCGCGCCGAACGCACGCATAACTGGCTCGGACTGGTTGGCGCCGTCATGGCAGACCTGCTCTACAACAATACCCTTGGTTACGTTATCATATTTCTGCCTTTTCTGCTTTTCCTCTGGGCGAAAGATATATTCAGATTCAATTATATAACTGAAAAACAAATCAAGAGAACAATTTTTCTGCTAATATTCGGCATATTGTTTTCAGGATTCGCCGGGACGTTGCAGCAAATCTCGTGGTTCGAAGGCATGCCCCATGAATGGAGCGGCGCTATAGGGCAGTTTTTGTCGATGGCGCTATCGGGGATAATAGGGACGGTTGGCTCCGTGATAATTTTTCTGGCGGGTCTGACTGTCACTGCGGTTATAGGATTGAACATAAATTTAGACATTCTCGGTGAGAAATTCGGAAATATTTATGATAAAATCACCGACAAAGTCAAAAATAAAACCGGTGATCTTATCGCAAAAGCCGAAGATAAATTCAAAAAAGAACAAAAACCTGAGAATGAAACTGCCTCTAAAGCACCCCAGGAACAACCACAGCAAGAGGAAAAGACTGATGCCGAGATCATCCGCGATCAGGTCGAGGATGATGACGAGGGAACGGTTTTCGTCTCTGCGGGCGATGATCCGGCGCAGTTTATGCGCAGCGGGATGAGCACTCGCTTCAGGTCGGAATCCGATTATACTTCTCAGAAAAGACCACCTGACGACGAAGAAGATAGCGGCATAAAAGCCGTCTATCCTAAAGATTATCCTGAAAGGAATTATCAACAGCCGACTGTTGAGCCGGAGAAAAAGCAGCCGGAACCTGAAAAAATTGAAAGAGAAAAACCAAAGAATAAAAAAAATGTCCGTCTATCAGACAGATTCAAGAATGTTGTACGGATAAAGCCTGAACAGCCGCGCCCCGAACCAAAACAACCGCAGACAGAGCAAACTGACGATTTTGAGCCTAACATAATCCCCTCAGACCCTTACGAGAGAAATTGGCAGGGATCGGTAGAACCGGAAAACCGCGACGGTGATGACGAAACCGAGTCATACACCGACGAGGAAGCACTGTATATAGACAATTATTTTGAGGAAGATGAAGGCGAAAAATCGCAGAACATTGAAAACCATGAATCAGATTCTACCGGCGCTGAGATAGATAATTCCGGAAATGAAGCGGAGCCACCCGATCAAAGAACAATCCCCGACAACGGAGAATCCGAAAAACGCCCGCTCGTCGTGACAGTCAACGAACACGAAGAAGACGAAAAGGTAGAAGTCAGACCTATCCTGGGAACTGGAATCCACGACGAAGAAATCCGCTATCAATTCCCGCCGACAAATTTCCTGATAAACGAGGATGACTACGACGGCGTCGGTGACCAGGAATTGAAGATGAACGCCAAAATTTTGCAGGAAAAGCTCGAAACTTTCAAGATATATATAGAGGATATGCGGGTGACGCCGGGACCGGTAGTCACGCAGTATGAATTCGTACCAGCGCCGGGCATCAAGATCAGCAAGATAGAGAATCTCGCCGACGACCTTGCCATGGCGCTGAAAGCCCGCGGAATAAGGATCATCGCCCCTATCCCGGGAAAAGGCACAGTAGGCGTGGAAATTCCCAACCAGAATCCGAAGTTGGTGCGCTTCAAAAGCGTGGTTACATCGCGCAAATTCCAGGAAGGTCATTTCATATTACCGCTTGCGCTTGGTAAGACAATTTCCGGCGAAGTATTCAGCATGGATCTGGCGAAAATGCCTCACATGCTTGTTGCGGGCGCTACCGGCGCCGGCAAGAGCGTAGGGATAAATACTATCATCACCTCGCTGCTGTATAGAATTCATCCCAGCAAGCTGAAGTTCATCATTATCGACCCGAAAAAAGTCGAAATGCAGCAATACGCCAAGCTTGCCAATCATTATCTGGCAGCTTCGCCGGAAGTCGAGGATGACATTATTACTAATCCGCAGGATGTCGTTGTCGTGCTGACCGCCCTCATTCGAGAGATGGAACAGCGCTACGACATTCTTGCGAGCGTCGGACAGCGAAATATTGAGGATTACAACAAAAAAGTAGAAAAGGGTAAGCTGCGCACTGAAGGCGGTATGCTGCACCGCCCGATGCCGTACATCGTTGTCGTCATCGACGAACTCGCCGACCTGATGCTGACGGCATCGAAAGAGATCGAAGAACCCATCACCCGCCTGGCGCAGATGGCGCGAGCGGTAGGCATCCATCTCGTTCTTGCGACGCAGCGCCCGTCGGTCGATGTTATCACCGGACTTATCAAAGCGAATTTCCCTGCGCGCATTTCTTATCTTGTAGCGCAGCGCGTTGACTCACGCACCATCCTTGACGTCATGGGCGCTGAGCAGCTTCTCGGCAACGGCGACATGCTCGTCCTGCCTAACGGCTCGCCCAAGCCTGTCCGCGTCCAGAATTCTTTCATCTCTACGGACGAGGTCGAGGAAATCTGCGAATTCATCGGCAGCCAGAAGGGCTATTCCAAGCCCTACATGCTGCCCTCAATCCAGGAAGAAAACAACAACAGCGACGTTGACGACGGCGACCGCGATCCTCTCTTCGAGGAAGCCGCCCGCCTCGTGATACGCCACCAGCAGGGCTCGGTCTCGCTAATCCAGCGCCGCCTGAAGGTAGGTTACGCCCGCGCCGGCAGGATAGTCGATGAGCTCGAGCGCGCCGCCGTCGTAGGTCCCTACGACGGCAGCAAAGCCCGCCAGGTGCGCATGGAAAGCGAAATGGAACTGGAAGCGGTGCTGTAGGGGGGTGGATCGGCAGATCAGACTTTGAGATACTTGAGCCAGTCACGGTTTTTGACATACCAGTCAACTGTCCGCTTTAGACCTTCGTCAAAGCTGACAGTCGGCTGCCAGCCAAGTATATCCTTAGCTTTGTCGATATTCGCCCAAGTGAACTTCATATCGGTCTTCTGGAAATCCTTGTACTCGATTTTTGCTTTTTTGCCGAGATATTCTTCGATCTTCCGTATCATATAATTTATTGACACCGGCTGATTTCCGCCGCCCAGATTGATAATATCATAACCTGTTTTTTTAATAGCGAGCACGGTACCACCGGCAATATCATCGATATAGGTAAAATCCCTTGCCTGGGTGCCGTCGCCGAAGAGTTCCAGCGGCGTACCTTCATCGATCCACTTGATGAACCTGAAGTAGCTCATATCCGGCCGCCCCGCTGGTCCGTAAACTGTGAAATAGCGCAGCGCCGATACATCAATGCCATATAAATAGTGATAGGTATAAGCTGTAAGTTCAGCCGACTTTTTCGAAGCGGCGTAATAAGAGATTGGCTCATTTACGGGCAAATCCTCGGTAAAAGGCATGGATTCGCCCGCATACAGCGAGGAACTCGATGCCAGCACGAACTTTCCTACTTCATGCTCTTTCATCAACTCGAGCAAATTCAGCGTCCCATGCACATTCGTCGTAAGGTACACATGCGGATCGACAAGGCTGTACCTCACCCCTGCCCTTGCGGCTAAATTGATAACAGCATCAAATCTAAACTGCTCGAACACCTCATCCAAACCGGCTTTATCTTCAATATCTTTTTCATAGAAAATGAAGTTGTCATCCTCATGAAGCTGAGCAAGCCTATGACTTTTCAGCTTCGTATCATAATAATCATTGATATTATCGACGCCGACGACCGTCAATCCTTCCTCCAGAAGTAATTTCGCCGTCGCCGCCCCGATAAATCCCGCCGCGCCTGTAAGTAATATTGTTTGCATGGTGTTAAACTATTATCATTTACCTTTCTTATAAAAAGTCAATTTAATTATATGCCTAAAAAAATGGTACCAAATATGTAGTGATAATTTTAAATTATTTTTAAAAGAAAAAACAATTAATGATTTTATCAAAGATAATAAATTATTATAACTATTTCTTTCAAAATTAGCTTCAAAAGCTTTATGGAATAATAACCTGTAATGGATCAAAGCGGTTTTATTCGTTCCCAGTCCAACTTCCGCAGCCCATTCGGCAAGCAATTTCCACAATCTTTCTCTAATTTTCTGAAACTTGTCTTTAGGTACATTGGTTATCCTATTTGCATCATGCACTCTTCTCACAGCAACCGGCTTGTCAATACTTCCCGCAGCCAATTTCCCCATGGCAGCTAACCTTAACCACATGTGCGTATCCTGAGATACATATAATTCTTTATTAAAATATCCTGTCTTCTCAAATAATTTTTTCTTAACCACCAGTCCGTCCCCGTGAAAATAGCCATAGTAACCATGTACCAGATTCTCAAATAACTTATCAGGCGGGATAAAAGCATTCAATGTTGTTATTTTATCACGTTTATGTTCTTCCCAGGCTTTTTCCTGTTCACTATTTTCAAATCTTGCTTCAATAGCTTCATACACGCCATCAATAGAATCATTTGATGATAAAATTTCAATAGCTTTTTTAAATCTATTAGGTAGAAAATAATCGTCTGCATCTAAAAAAGAAATTAAATCAAACTGGGCTTTATCAATGCCTAAATTCCTTGTTGAACCGGCGCCGTGATTTTGTTTGTCAGGATGTTGATAGAGGTTGACTATTTCATGTTTATCGGCAAGTTCCCGGCATACATATAAAGAATTATCCGGCGAGTTGTCTTCCGCCAACACCACCTCACCGGTTTCCGGTTGAGCCAGCGCGGATTCCACCGCCTCTGCGACATAATTTTCGGCATTAAAAACTGGTATGATTACTGAGAGATTTTCATGATCTCTTCTTTCTAGCATAGTTAAATCCTTTTATAAGACCCAACAGATATGATTTTTTGAACTTAATTATGAAATTTAGTTTTTCTCCTCTAGTTTTATTAAATAAATTAAATCTTGATTTAAAAAATACATAAATTATATATAAAAATATCTTATAAAACTCTAAAGGGTAATAAAATAAAAATCTTTTTACAGCATATTTTGCGCCAAACATTACACCTGTTTTATATATATGTCTTAATGCAAATTCTTTATTAGATTTAATTTTAGGAACATAATGCCATACCAAAGCATCAGGTATATAACATTTTTTCCATCCTTTTTCAAACATTGATCTTTGCATCGATGATTCTTGCCCAACGCCTAAAGTATTATCCCCAGGACCGAAATTAGCATCAAAACCATTATATTTCTTTATATCTTCTGCAAAAGCCCCCCAATTGCAACCAAGAAAAGTAAAATTATCTGTTGTTATTAATTGCTTATTTCCTAAACTCCATCCTTTTGCGGGTCTTGGTAGATATTCTATCAGCCAACTTTCTGGGGCACCTTCATCGTAATCAACCCCCATTGGACCACCATAAATAAAGTAATTTTTAAATTTTTTTGAAGTATTAACATATTCAATTAATATATTCTGATTAAATCTTACGTCATCATCCGTAAAAAAAATAAAAGTATCATCGTTTATATAAGTTAAAGCTTTATTAAGTGCAAGACTTTTATTACCTTCTTCGGAATAGAGATATTGTACATTAATATTTTTGAATTTATCAGTAATATTACTAGCTCCAAATTCACCGCCATTTTCAATTACAATAGTTTTTTCATATTCATTCGGAAATTCACATTCTGACAAAGAATTTAAAGTTCTTTCCAAAAGTTCATTTCTATTATGTGTTGGTATAAGAATAACTAATTTCATATTTACATACTATTAAATTATTTATATAAAGGAATATTTATTTTTTCGAGTATATGAAAAGGTAATCTGGTTATTTCATATATTCTTGCAGTAAGAGTATTAGGGTCTGGATTATTTTTATCAAATTTATAAGTTTTAAAATTAAAAGTTTTTTCAAATTGAATATTTATCCATTTGTTAGCAAATTCTAAAAAGTCAGATTCACTTATTAATTCATCAGAATAAAAAATATAAGGAATTTCAAAGCCTGGTGGATTATAATAATATCCATATATGTTTTTATCTAGCTTATTAAAAAATTTATTTTTAAGTAAATATTGTTTAATTTTTTTATATGTTTTTGAAACCCAGAATTTATGATTTTGGAAAAAATTTATTAGGTTCTTAAAAGCATAAAGGTTAAAACTGTGGTAACCTATAGACTTATAGTGAATTTTATTAGTATCATATAAACCTATATTGTGTAAATAGAGGTTCATGAATTTATAAATTCCCTGATTTATTTTTTTCATTATCTCTGGGGATGTCTTTAATAAGCCTTCATTTTTATTAAATAACCCATAGATAGGATGACTGATTAAACCATCATTATAAATGGATAAATTTCTATCTAGTTTATTTAAAAAAATATTAATTAAATTGTTTATTTCGCTGTTGTTTGATTTAATTAAAGAACCAGATGAAGCAAACCACAATTGGTGGTTAAAAGTTAAATCTATGCTTAATATTTTACCATCTACCTCAAGTCTATACCATAATCCATGTTCTTTATTAAAATTATGATGCAAAAACACTTCTTCAGCAACTTGATAAATTTTATCTTCCTCAAAAAATTTTGCTGCTTCACATAAAGCTTCTATTGTCCATGCCTGACCAATTAAACCATTACATTGATCATTTTTTTTACTAATCCTATGGAAGAAAGAATAATTGTGAGGTCTTGCACTTTCTGATAATAAAAAATTTAGTAATTGTTCTGCTTTAAACAAATACTTATTTAAACCAGTCCATTTATAACAATAAATTAGAGTTATAAGCCAATGAGAACTAACTCTTACAGGCGTTTCAGTATGTTTGTATGGTCCATTATGTCCTGGTTCAGGTAATTCTTTTTTAGAAGCAATTTGATCTGATATTCTTAAAATAACATCGATTAGCATTTTTATTATGAGTATAGTTTATTCGTAAAGCATCCATTCATATTTGGTATTTGTTAAATATTCTTTTAATTCATCAAAATTTATGACAATATTGTTTAACGCAAATGGATTAGTTTTTAAATAATTAATTTTAGGTTTTCTAATGTCTAAATTTATGAACTCACATACAGCATTGTAAGCAATAAAAGGATTTTCTTGGATGTGATCCTCATAAGTTAATAATAGATTTTTTTTATCATTTAAAAACTCTGAAAATTTTCGAAAAGCTAAGTCGTATTCATCAAGAAATTCAATTAAAGACTTTTCTTTAAAGTCAATATTTATTTTATTAAAATTTATATTGATCTTTTTTAACTGAGATTTATTTTTTTTCCCCATATGATAAAATCCTGTACTTTGTGCAACTAATGAAGATACTATTTTCCTAAGAAAATTCTTTCTTTTCAAAACAATGAAATAATCTACAGTATCATTTAAAGATGTGATGTAATCCTTTATATCCTTGCCCAGGTACTTACTTATATGAAAAGGTTTAACTTCAAAACCAAAAAATGGTTTTCTTGTTTTTTCTAATTGATTTTCAAAATATTCTATTATTTTATCTGCATAGTTGGAAGATATTTCAACTGGATTCGGATTTAATTTTTTTGCGGCTTTATTATATACTTCACCTTCCCAATAAATTTTCTTATGCTGATTAAGCATACTGCCTAACACTGTGCTTCCACTCCTTCCTATGTGGAACAACAATATTAATTTTCTATCCTTATTATTATATTTATCGAAAAAATTTAATTTTATCATAATTGTTTAAAAAAATTAAAAAAACTTTTTAAATATTTTTTTGGGGTTAAATTTTTTAAAGTTGATATATTTATTTGTTGATTTAAAATAGATATCTTCTTTTGATGCATTATAAATATTGCCCCATTCTGCTAAAGCAGCATCTAGATTGCCTTCAGCACCAATAAATTCCCAAAATTTCTTGAAGTCTTCTTTTGCATTTTCCAAATTAAAATTGAGCTTTTTTGTTTTATCCTTTAAAAATAGTTCAATATTCGATGTAACCGTATCATATAAATCCAATGCAATTACCATTTTGTCAATGTTGTCTTGAGTACGAATATGTATCCCTTGTTTGTATGCCTTCATAATACCAATTTGATAACGTTTCATATAGCTTTTAGCTATCTCTACCTTATCTCGATGGAGATGAATATAAACGGCATTGTCATTATATTTTTTATCTATTCTACCCAAAAACCATGAAAGCCTGTTATCAATCTCTATGTGATTATCAGGATATATTAGTCTTTTTTCCCCGATAATGGATACATTTGATTCGTGAGAACTGGTATAATTAGTAATATGTTTACATGCCTTTGAAAATGTAAGAGAGCCGCATCTACCGGTTGATAACACAAAAACATTCATATTAAATTTATTAGTTACTAATTAATAATCAAATAATTAAATATAATTAAATTAATTCATAAAATTTAGTTTAAAAAATTTTATTCTAATTTATAAATAATATATTTTTCGTCGCTATATATTTTTTTTAAATTTGTAAAGAATGTTAATCTATTTTCTTTCTTATTAACAACAATATGTGTAATATTTGAATTTTTTTGTATTTTATTTAAATATAATTTCTTTTTATAGTTATTTTTAGTATTATAAAATGATTTTGCAAGCTGAACTCTCTTGTACCATTCAATAACTTCAATATCACGATAGGGATGTGATTTCCAATCAATATATATTGGGCATTTAGTAGAAAGTCTAAACCACATCCAATCAGGATTGATTAAATAAACATCCTCACAATTACAATCTTTTTCAACTTTTTTTATTAAAGATTTGTTATGATTATTTTTGTTTTGGATTCGAAATTTCATAAATACTAATCCAGAGATAAATAGTATTAGCAAAGAAATAAAACATAAAAATAAAAATAAATTTTTAAATTTATTATTAATTTTAATCTTATGAAGGATATAGTTTGAAAATTCACCAATTATTATAGCACTTGAAATGGGCATGAGAATTACAGAAATTCTCCAAGGCATAATCATTGCTAATGTTTCATTTTTCGTTATTATTTGAAGAATTGTCAGTAAAAAAGAAAATAAAAACATAACAGAAAGTATAGAAAATAACTTATGATTTTTTCTAGTTAAAAATATTCCTATTATTATCCAAATCATCTGGAATATAACTGGCAATTTAAACCAGAATTTAGGATTAGCATGATGAGGAATTCTCTTGTTTATTAGTATATTCTTAGCATTATATGATAAATCTGGTGAAGTTGATACAAAATTTAATATTACATAGAATAATGGTGGCAACAATATTATAATAGTAATTAAAAACAGTTTCGTTAATTTAAAAATATTATAATTTTTGTATTCTAAAAACAAGTATGTTATTATCATAAGAAAAGAAGGTAAAAAATAAACTGCATGGAACCAAGGAGTCAAAGCAACTATTATTAAAGCTGTCTTATGTCTTCCATTTAAAAAGAAACACACTGATAAAAGTAAAAAAATACCAAAAGTACTTGGTTGATGGAAATGTCTTAATAACGCTTGATTTGCCACTCCTTCTGTAGTGTATTTTATGAATTCTGGTATTAAACTTAAGACTGGCAAATTTGTTTTATTTAGAAGAGTATTAACAAAGTCTGCATTTAAAAAAGTTATAATAACAATCGACATTCCTATAGTCACATTAAAACTATTTATATTTAAATGCCTTTTAATAATCCAGATTAAACTTAAAAAAAATATTCCTATAAATATACTGTGAACAAAATAAAAATAATTTAAAGAAAACAATTTAATTATAAGAAAGGTGTATATAGTAAAAACAGGAATAGGATTTGTACAATTAACAAGCCAATCATTATCAAGGTTACTTGTTTCGGATAATGCAACACCAGGCAATAAATATGTATATTGATTACTACTAAAAATTGGTAATTGTCCATAAGCTCCAATAAATAAAATGGTAGCCAAAAGAAATAATAAATTTGTTTTGTTATTATAAATTAAATCTATTGTTTTTAATTTAAAAGAATTCATTAATAAAATACCTTAAGATATTAAATTATTTTCTATTAATATTAGTTTTAAAAAACTCATTGATTTTTACTTTACACTCCCCTTCCTCTCCATCTCCCCCAGATCATACACCACATCCGCATTCTCTATAGTCGAGAGGCGGTGTGCTATGATTATCACCGTGGCGCCGCCGCGGATTTCGTCTATGCTTTGCTGGATTAATTTCTCCGAGTGATTGTCCAGCGAGCTTGTCGCCTCGTCGAAAATGTAGAGTTCAGGGTTGCGGATTAGCGCGCGGGCTATGGCTATGCGCTGGCGCTGACCGCCGGACAGCTTCATGCCGCGCTCGCCGACTACCGTGTCCCAGCCCTCCGGCAGCTTCTCGATGAACTCGACGCAGTGCGCTGCCTGCGCCGCTTTTTCGACCTCCTCGTCGGCGGCGTCGGTCTTGCCTATGCGGATGTTTTCACGTATGCTCATGTTGAATACGAATGTGTCCTGCGTGACGAATCCGATTCGCCTGCGCAGCGACTCGACGCTGTATTCCTCTAAATCTCTGCCGTTTATATAGATTGCGCCCCTCTGCGGTTTGTACAAGCCGGTCAGCAGATACGAGATCGTGGATTTGCCCGAACCCGATGGACCTATGATCGCCGTCGTCTTGCCTTTAGGTATTGTCAGGTAGAGGTCCGTGAAAATGGGCGAGGCGGAATCATACGAGAAATCCACATGCGAGATCTCTATGTCCGTCTCGAGTGATTCGAACTCTTCGCCCCCGCGCAGATTCTCTCTTCTGACGGGCTCGCTCATTATCCTCTCGAACAATTGCAGCGAGGGTAATATGTTGTAGATCTGCATTCTGTTCTGTAATACCTGCATTAATGACGCAGAAATCCGCGTAAATCCTACAAAAATTAATCCCATTGACGGAAGAAAAGTTTTAAAATCCATCGATGAGATAAATGTAAAATACAAATAGAAAAACAAAAAGACAAGAGGCATTATGAAAAATGTTAGATTCGCGGGAATTTCGTTGATGGTGTTTCGCAGAACGAAAGCGCGGTTGCGCTCTTTGCCGTACTCGCGGAAATTGTCGTGGAAAATGCTCTCCAGGGAAAATAATTTTACCTGCTGCAATGCCATAATTGATTCCGCGGTTGTTGAGTTCATTTGCGATGTAGATTGTATCATTTTCCTGCTCAATTTAAGCTGGTATTTCTCGCCTAAATAGCGTACAAGCGACATTATTCCTATGATTATCACCGATAGGAATAATGTCTCGTAGAAATTGACTGTCAGCAGCAGCAGGTATATCGAAAAGCCGATGAAAGAGTTTGATATGAATTTTATGAGCATATTAAGCAAGTTGCCGGCTTTTCGGGTCTCGTCGTTGATGTAGTAGATTATTTCGCCCTGCTTGAAGCGAAGGACGTATTCATATATTGAGTAAAGATACTTCTCGAAAAGCGTACTTTGCCAGTTTAATTGTATCTTTTGGATTGTTTTGGTTGAAAAATAGACTACGGAAACCCTTAAAATAAAAGTACATACACTGAAAAATACCAATATTAGGATTATGTATAATACCAAATTATCCTGCGGCAGTTTATCTAAAAATATAGAGTAGAACTTGCTTAATTTCGTTGACTCAGCTTCTTTTAGAACTGATTGCAGGATTGGAAATACTGTTCCGACGGATATCATCTCAGCTAAACTAGTAAGGATGATCAAAAGCATAATGATGCCAAATTGAAGCTTGTATCCTTCAAATAGCTGCCAGACTTTCTTTATTTTAAAAGTTATGCCTTTGAACATACTATACGTTTTCCTTATTACTCCAGAGCAGCACCGCTTTGTCGATCTTCAGGCTTTTCTTGTACTGCTCGAATTCGTCTTCATTGAAAACAAGGGTCCTGATCTTACGCTTCATGTTTTGCTCGGCGAGAACTACCAGCTCGTTGAGATAATTCCGCCGGATATTACCCACCACCACAAGGTCTATTATCCCGCTGTCATTCCCCTTAGCGTAATCGCCGATGATGAAGGCAGACTTAACATTGCCGAGCTTGTCGATGACGTTCTCTACAATGTCAATGCCAAGATATTTACGAACGAGATTGTGAATTTCCTGGTAAAGGGGATTCTTCTTGTTGGCATAGTAAACTTTTGTTCTGCCGTTGCTTTCCGAGTCGAGCAAGCCGGCATCATGCATGCGGTTAAGCTCGATCCTAACTGCATTCGACGACTCGCCGAATTCTTCCGCCAGAGAGCGCAAATATGCCTTAGTCTCAGGATTCAGAAAGAATTTGAGTAAGAGTTTTATCCTTGTTTTCGATGTTATTAATGATTCGAGCAAAATTTGCTCCTAAGATAATATAATAATTCAGTTGTATTACGAGTAGCAAATTTACTCAATATAATATTACCATGCAAGTATTTTTTTAATAAAACACCACCTTAATATTAATATCGCTATTCCTTCCCTTATCATCGCTGCATGAGATCTTAACTATGCCGGGGTCTTCGGGGGTGTAGAACTGGCTTTCGCTGGGTGAGGACTTTTTGTAGAATCGGTCGTTTATGTACCAGTATATCTCGCGGGTGTCGCCGGCGGCGCGGCATTCAAGCATGATGCGCTGGTTCTCGTCTTTATCGAGGTAGTATTCCTGGTTGGCGATAGGGTGAGAGATTACCGGCGGATTGTCTTTTCGTATGCCGGGGCAGTTTGGATTGTGCGGCGGCGCCTTTTCGAAGGGGATATTGTGCGCTTCGTAATATGCTATGAGTTCGGGATTCAATGACGGGTATATTTTATGCTTGTAATTACCGTCGGGCAGACAATTTAAACAATATGAAACGCTTTCGTCTGCGGAAACGTAGATTTTCTCATGGCTTTGGGATGTCCGTGTGTGCGAAACGAGCGGAATGTAGAAATCGTCGATAGTTTTCTCGGTGTACTGACCGGGAAGCAAGCCAGACTCTTCATCAACTTCGCGCATTTTGAGATTTTCCGGTTTTTCGAACCAGTCATCCTCGCCGCCGCCTAAATTTCTGAAAATTTCGAATAGCAGCGGGGCGGCAATATCTGCGCCGGTTAATCGGGCATTTGCAGCGCCTGAAAAATTGCCCGTCCAGACGCCGACAGTATAGTAAGGATTATAACCGATACACCATGCGTCGTGTCTGCCGTAGGATGTTCCCGTCTTCCATGCTATCTTCGGCACATTTACAGCCGAAAGATAGCCCTGCGGCAGGTCGGGACGTTCCGCGGCAGAAAGGATTTCCGATATCATGTATGCTGATTCGGCGCTCAGGATCTGCTTTTCTTTCGATTTGTCAAAATTGATATATTTCAAATTTCTGAGCTTACCGGAATTTGCCAGACAAGAGTACAACTTTGTCAATTCCTCTAAAGCAGCGCCGCAGCCGCCAAGAATTACGGATAAACCAAGCGATTTACTATTTTCCCTGATGCTCTGAAATCCCGCCTGCTCTAATTTATTGATGAAATTTTCGAATCCTACTTCACGCAATAGGCGAACAGCCGGTACATTCAGAGATCTTATCAGCGCTTCCTCGGCGGTTACTCTGCCGTGAAAGGCGCCGTCGAAGTTTTCCGGCGCATATTCGCCCGTCAGGGGCACATCTAAAAGTTTTCGTTTGGGCGTAATTATCCCGGAATCAAAGCCCATAGCATAAATCAGTGGTTTCAACGTGCTTCCGGGCGATCGCACTGACTTAATCCCGTCCACCTGCCCCGAATGGCGCTCATCTTTAAAATCATTCGAGCCGATGTATGCCAGCGCCTCGTTATTTTTGTTATCAACAATAATAACGGATGCGTTGAAAATCCCCTTCTCGCGCATGTTGTACATGTAATTCGAGACTATGTCCGCAGTTTCATTCTGTATATTATAGTCAATACCGGATTTGATGACAGGTTTGTCCGGGTATTTTCTATTAAGCCTGAAACATAAATGCGGTGCGGTTTTGGGCGTAGTTCTACGGTATGCATTTAACTTCTCGTTAAGAGCGTAGTGAATCTCTTTTTGGGTATAAACATCAGCATTGCTCAGTATTTTCAACCATTTATCCCTTTCGCTAGTTATTCTCTCATTGAAAACACCGGGGCGCAGTGAATTCGGATCATTAGGAATAACGCAGAGAGCCACCGACTGCGCCAAACTCAGCTTATCAGTGCTGACGCCAAAGTAAAAATACGAAGCAGCACGGCAGCCCTCAATATTGCCGCCATAAGGCAGCATATTGAGGTATATCTCGAAGAGCTCATCCTTGGAATAATGGAATTCAAGCTGCAAAGCGCGGAACATTTCAATCAATTTATTGAGATAAGTCCTGTCCTTCGGTTCGAGTAATCGAGCAATCTGCATGGTGATCGTCGAGGCGCCGGAAAATTTCCCGCCTTTAGTAATGTTCTGATAAAGCGCCCTGACTATCGATACAGGATTTATGCCGGGATGATAGTAAAAATACTTATCTTCCTTGAACAAAATTGACTTTTTCAAATTTGGCGAAATATCTTCGAGATCAGCCTTGAAGCGCCATTTGTCGTCATCATTAAGGAAAGCGCCAATGACTCTGCCGTCCCGCGATAGAATCAACTGGGAATAATCAATGTCTGCTCTGAAGGGGAAGAGCATGTTTAAAATTATAAATATTATGAACAGGCTGAGAATGCCTGCCAGAGAGGAAGTGAGTGTTTTATTTTTGAGGCAAAGATAGAACCACCCCTTTTTATTTCCCCTCCTTACTAAGGAGGGGAATAAAGTGTGGTTTTTAATCTGTTGGAAACGTACCATAGCGGAAAATATCCGTAAGTAATTTAAATATCTATACTTATAACCCTATCTCTTCTCAACGATAACTGTCCCGCCGCCATTATAAGAATGATACTCGCCGTTATACATAGCGTCGGCGCTTACAGGTCCCTGCTTGAACTCACCGCTGGTGACAGCCCTTACCATGTAGTAAAAGGTTTTCTCGTCATTATTGCGGCTGCCGTTGAGGTCGGTGAAAATGTTGATACGGTCGTCGCGGTAGTCGTAATGCTCGGGTCTGTCCTGCTTTTTGATCCATTTGAACTCGCGTTTGTTCTTTATCCGCGGGTTTTCAATCTCAAAACCGGCGGGCAGCATGTCTGTTATCACTATATTTTCGATTTTCCCGCGGTGCAGTGATTCCAATTCGATTTTCACTACTATCAGATCGCCCTGTCGGAACTTGTTTCCAGTCAACTCATTACCGTTTCTGTCGTAATAGAGGCGGCGCACTTTGATAAAATTATCCTCTTCATCATAAGTGTCGCCGAGCGTGAGTCCTTCACTTTCCCAAAAATAATAAACTTCGGCAGAGCCGGTATTTTGAATTTCAGTTTTCTGCGATTTATAATCCTTTGTAAAATATTCGGCGCCTCTGAGTTTGCCTGCCAGCTCTTCATTGAGATATATCGAAGCTCTGGCGGCATTAGGATCTGAACTTTTGGCTATCTTCGCCATAGCCATAAGTCCGAAGCTGCGTTCCTGAGTCGAGAGATAGCGCTTGCTCTTCATCAGGCGTGACAGATGCCGGGCAAGACCGGATATCCTGTCATTTTCCGGATTTGCCGTCACCAGTGTATAGACCGATATTCCCAGATCACGAACCGGCGTGGAGAAACTGCCGCCAGTCTCTTTTTTGGATTTTTTCACTTGATAGGCGGGCAGCATTTTTATGTATTCGCCTTTGTCACCGGCGAGCTTGAATGCTGCCGCCAGCATAAATTGCGAATCCTGCGAAAGCATTCCCGGCTTACTTCTGAAGTGATTCATCAGCCCAACCTGCGGATTTCCCGCCAACGCAAGCACATACAGCGAATAAACAGCACTTCTGTTATAGACATGCCTGAAGTTCCAGCTGCCATTATCGCGAACATAATACCTCGTCGTATCCGCATTGGACGTCTTATCGATCATAAATTCCGCCATTTTCCGCATAGTTTGTTTGCTAACGGAATATCCCGCCAGCTCTGCTTCGAGCAGGAAATGATAGGCATAAGCAGTGCCCCACCAGGAAGCCCGATGCCCGCCTTGCCAGAAAGCGAGTCCACCCGAATAGCGCTGCATTGACTGAATTTTATCAATGGCATAGCGGACATTTCTGGCTGCTTCCTGCTCATAAGAGCCGGAAATATCGGGCTTAAGATACTTTATCAGATCGATATAGGCAAGCTGGGGGAAAGCTTTCGACACTGTCTGCTCAATACAGCCGTGCGGATAGCCTATAAGATATGTCAGATCTTCGGAATATTCCACCAGCGGCGAATTGCTCACCAGCAGCCGCGAATCAACGGTATGCTCAATAAAATCAAACTTGCTCTTAATTTCTTTCTTCTCGCCCGCAGCAAGAGAGCCTGATTGCGAAGTTTTCAGCAGCGACGCAGCCGGTCTGATCGAGATATTCGTGGTATTCCTGAATTTCTCGCCGAATGCCTCGACCGCCACAGTTATATCCGAAACGCCAATATTTCTTTCCGCCTCAAGACTGCACCAGAGCTGCTTTTCGCTGTTAGCAGGGATAGTCACTCTGCTCTCAGGCTTTTTAGATACCTTTACCGGACCGCTTGTCCTGACGCTGACAGCCGTGGTAGTTTGATTTTCGGTAGAATTTGAGAGGGTGATGAGCATTTCGGGTTTGTCGCCGGGACTGAGGAATCGAGGCAGACCTGCATTGATGACAATAGGATCAGAAACCACCACCTTCGATTCCGCCGAACCGAAGGCTTGATCTTTGTATGCACATGCCATTATCCTCACTGTCCCCGAAAATTCCGGTATATCAAAGTCGTAAGACACTTCTCCGCGGCTGTTGGTTTTTAGAATGCCGCTCCAGTATGCAAGCAGCTTTACTCTTTTGGCTCGCATTGGATTAGTGCGCTTGAGCAGATCATAAGCCTTATCCGCTTCCCCGCCGCCGCCATATCTGTGGGGCTGCACTTTCAATTCCGGAAATAGATAAGGATAGAGTGAATATGAATTTACACCCAATCCTATTTTCTGATAGAAAAAGCCGTAAGGATCAGGTGTTTGGAAATTCCTGACCTGCAGAATTCCCTCATCCACAGCCGCTATCGTGACGTGAATATCCCTTTCCGCCTTTGTTTTTACCTTGACCGAATGTTTTCGCTTCGAGCGTGACTCTTTTTTCGTAATTATCTCTACCGGTAGTTCCCGTTTCTTATCTTTGACGAGAACCGGCGCAAAACCATAAGCTACGGTCAGCGGCATAGCGCCGTTATCCAGCGGTTTTATCAATGCCGCCGAAACAAATACATTAGGCAGATACTCTTTCTTGATGTAAAGATTCAGACTGGCGGCTTTTTCGTCGGTTTCGACGATGTAATGATCCAGGATGCTGTTCCTTTCAACCGTAATCAGCATTTTGCCCTTGAAAGGCGTCTTGAATAGGAGTTTTGCCCGATCGCCGATGGAATAGGATTCCTTGTCTGTCTCGATGCTGATCTTCCCTTCCCTGTCCACCTCGAAAGCCGTCGAACGGGTATCACCCCATGAATAGGCGTAAAACCTGCGGCGGACATAAGTCTCTGCATCAGGAATGCTGACTCGAATCTCATAACTACCGGACAATTGCGGCTTAAAACTATATGAAAAATTCTTACCGGATATTTCTTTAGTAATATCAACTGCTGTTTTTTCAATTTTCTGAGATTCATAAAAATAGCTGCCATTGCGATTTTTGCGTAAAATGGTTTCCCAGACGTATCTGATAACCTGAATTCTCGCTTTCCCGCTGACGACCTTTCCATTTTTATCAACTGCAGCAAGAGGTATTCTCAAATGTTTGTCGGTTCCAACCCAGTAATCGAAATCACCTATCCCGAGAAATGTTTCCTGCGTATAGATATCCACCAGCGCGTTCCTGTCAACCGTCCTGCCGGATTGGTCAAATACCGTCAAATTTGCCGTTCCGCGCAGCAAGCCGCGATTCTTCAATTTCGATTCAAGTTCGAATGATTCGCTTAGCTTGCCTTCACTATTGGTTTTCCCGGTGCGACGCTTGAAATCGAGCTGCAAGCCGCTCAACGGATTTGTATCACGAATATAAGACGATCTGTTCTTCGCATTTTTCCTGATGTCGAAGGTATAATCCTTAAACTCCTTCGGTTTAAACGGCTGTGTTTTAATAAAAAATTCCATCTCGTAATTGCGATTGGCTGCTGGCGGTCCGTAGAGATTCTTGACATCAGCCTCTACCACCAACCTGTCAGGCACGATATATTCCTTCTTATTTGTCTTTACATCGACTTTTATCCGGTCAGGCATAAATTCTTCGATAGAAATAGCCCGCGTTTTCAGGACAACATCATTCGTAAGCGAAGCTCTTATCTTGTAAAAGCCAGTCACTAACGTCTCCGGCAAATATAGCTTCTCGGAAAAACCGCCCTGGTCATTAAGCTGCACCTTCATTTCCTTATAGACTTTGGAATTGGGCATGAGCAGCTCAACTTTTATCGGCACTTCCCGCAGTACGCCCCAGTCCTCTTCTCTGACAATACCAGCTATGACCAGCGTATCGCCCGGACGGTAAATATTCCGATCGCCATAGAGAAAAGTCTTATATCCAGCGCCGTCAATGCCTTCAATCCCCTCGAAGGCGGACTTATCCACTTCCGTATCGCTGTTCAGCACAAGATAGTTCATATCTTCGCCCTGATTCGCGGCGATAAGTCCCGGCTCGAACTCAGTCCCGTTTTTAGTAAAATCACTGAATACGGCAATGCCGCTCTGGTCAGTCTTCTTCCGATCGATCAACTGATTGGTCGTACTTATCAGCCGGACATTTATTCCGCGCAAAGTTTCCGAAGTTTTTATCGAATTTGCATAAACCAGCAGTTCCTTGCCTGATTTCTTCACTATCAAACCAACATCGGAAATGGAAATGATCCGGTTATCCTGCATCCAAAAGTGATCGTCGGATTTTATTGTGACCACGTAAATTCCGCGCATACCCTTCAACACATCCTCGAAATCAAGATTCAGCAGACTCACATTGCCGTTTTTATTGAGGTCTTTTGCTGCAATTTTCTTCTCGTAAATTTTATCGCCGAGATTTTCCGTCTGATAGCTATAAAATGAGTGTTGCTCTCCGTCCTCGTAATGCCATCTATATCTTTTGCCACGGCGGATAAAATTCAGAATATTATTTTCATAAATTTTGACAATTGTCAGGGTGAATTTGGGAATTCCGTAAATCCGTACGCCTACATTCTTCGAACCTTTCGCACTCAGATACATCGCATTTGCAGTTGAAAATTCAATCGCAGGGTCAATTTCATCGAATGTAGCGAACCCCTTGTATTCATCCTGCATAGGTCTGCCGTTGGCGCCTTTCAGCTTCCCAGATATTTTCACTTCATAAACATCGGCAGGGTTGAAATTCCCCCTTATTGCCAGCCCAAATTCATTCTGCTCTACCGTAAAATCGATCTTAGGCGAAACACTTATATAATCCTTCAAATCCTGCCCCGAAGCAATCGACTGATTGGTAAACAATTGAATACTAAGATCACTCAACGATTTCCCGGTCTCAATGCCAGTAAACTTGAGCCAGTCCAATGTAGGAATTTGTTCCCCTATCTCGAATTCCTTCTTAGTTCTGCTATCCGAAGCGATTATCGTCAATCCCTTCTTCAGCTTCACCGATAGATTTTTACCTTCGAATTCGCCCGGTTCGCCTCTCTCGAGCAAAAACGTAACATCATAGCCAATTGTCGGCTCTTCTATTCTGAAGGACTTATTCTCGCCGTCGATCTTCACTTCGAGCAGGCTGTCCATCTCTGCCGGATTGATCTTCTGCGACAAAACCAGGTTCACCTTCAAATCAGGTTTAATAGCAGTGCTGTCCGCAAAATGCCACATGATCAGCGCATCCTTTATATTAAACAACTCCGTATGGAATTCCAGGGCGCTTTTTTGTGGCAGCAGCAGAGTCTCTTTAGTGAATTTGAACAACTTCCCGGTAAGCATAGCGGTATAATTCGTATTCGGCTTAAATCCCACCGCAGGCGAGAACAGCAGCGTCGATTTATCAACCCACTTGAAAACGCCTTCAACTCCTGGCTTGAAAATAATATAACCCGTAGTGTCCCAATCCTGGGCCTGAACTACGGAATCGGTTACCAACTCACGGTCGAAAGTAATCGTCAGATTTTGCCTGGAAGCGACTTCCCCATCTTCAGGAATATTTGTCTTCACTATTTTCACATTGTTCTGTGAACAACTGAGCGCTATTAGCACGAGGGACAGAAACAGAAGGATATTTTTCATTTTTTACCCCGGTAAGTTGGTTAAAATCTATGTTTATAGTAATATTAACTAATTACAATTTAATAAAATTTATTAATATTCCCTTTTTTTTACAATCGAGAATATTCATTTTTTCGAAAGCCATTTTTCTTTCCAAAAAATGGCATGATATTTATTGTATTTACTCCTGACTTCATGTAAGTCATTATCATGATATTAACTTATAAAATTAATATTTTTTCATGAAAATAATTTCATTTTTCAATTGATAATCATTATCTTTGTAAACATTATAAAATAAACTGGTTTTTCGTAGATATGAAACCTATTATCGAAACAAAAGCGGACTTGCTCGAAGAGCTGCGGTTACTGAAAAAGGAAAATCAAAAACTTCAGGAAGCGCTGACAACGTCCGAACAAGTTTTTTATCAAACTGTCTATCATTCACCGAATTTTATCTTTTCGGTTGACAGAGAGTTTATTATTAGAAAATGGAACTTAGCCTGCCACAATACCATAAAAGAGCGGCTGGAGAGCGCCGGCAAACCTATCGAGATAGTTCTATGGGACGAATCCGAAGCTGAGAAAATTAAGCAGCTAATAAACAAAGTCTTTGACAAAAAGATCTACTATGGTATTGAGATCACATTCAAGGATAAGATCGGTAAGTACAGGAAAATGCTGTCCAGACTATATCCGCTTATAAGCGCTAAAGGACATGTCATCGAGTGCATTATCGATAATACAGACATCACCGAACACTACAAACTTGTTGAAAATATCCTCGAAACCGAAGAAAGATACCGCAATATCATCGAATCGACCCCAATGGGCATTCATATGTACGAATTAAAAGGCGGCGAACTCATTCTCACAGGCTATAATCCGGCTGCAGATAATATTTTAGACATAGATCATATTAATCTGGTTGGCAAAAATATTAATGATGCTTTTCCTGCAATGGCAGGAACAAAAATCCCGGAATTATACAAAAAAACCTGTCTAACCGGCGAACCATGGAAAACCGAGTCCATTAACTATCAGGATGATAGAATAAAAGGGGCTGTTGAAGTTTATGCTTTCAGCAACTCCCCCAATAAAATGGTAGCTATGTTCATGGATATCACTGAAAGAAAAAAAGCCGACGAAAGGATCAGAGAAAGCGAAGAAAAATACCGCAATATTCTTGAAAATATTAATGAGGTTATTTTTACGATCGATACTGTTGGCAATATCAAGTATATTACCAACTCTATTGAAAAAATATCCGGATACAATACTGAAGAATTGGCCGGAAAAAACTTTAGAGAATTCATTTACCTGCCTGACAGAGATTTTGTCGATAAGAAATTTATGGAAGTTGCTCAGGGGAATACCGAACCTGCTGAATTTCGTATAATTACAAAATCCGGCGAGAGCAGATGGGTATCGACATCCAGCAAACCTGTTTTCAAGGAAAACAGTTTTACTGCTATAAATGGAGTTTTAACAGACGTTCATCGCAGGAAGCTTGCGGAAATTGCAATGAAGGAAAGCGAAGAGTTATTCCGTGCTGTATTCGATAAATCGGCAATAGGCATGTCTCTGATAAGCCTTAACGGCAAATTCCTCAAGGCTAATGATAATCTTTGCGAAATGCTAGGCTATCCAGAAAAGGAATTACTTGGGAAATCATTCCAGGATTTCACTCACCCTAATGAAAAAGGAATAGGTAAAAGATTTTTTGAAGACCTTCTGAATAAAAACATTAACACTGCGAAATTCGATAAAAGATATGTTAGGAAAGACGGTAAAACGATCTGGGTTTCACTTACCGCTACAGTCATTTACGATTCCGATAAAATGCCGCTCCACATAGTTACTCATGCTATGAACATTACAAAAAGAAAAATGGCTGAAGCAGAGATTAGCAAACTCAATATTGAACTTGAAAATCGGGTAGAAGAAAGAACCGAACAGTTGAATAAGGCTATATACGAACTCAGGAATGAAAACGAAGAACACATGCGAACCCGGAAAGAGCTTGAAAAAGCCAAAGAGAGATTGGAACAGGCTCTGAAAGAAGAAAAAGAACTTAACCAGATGAAAACGCGCTTTATTTCTATGGTTTCTCATGAATACCGCACGCCTCTTACTATTATCATGTCCTATGCGGAACTGATCAAAATCTACAATTCCGGCGCCAACAGAGACCAGATCGAGAAATATCTCAACAAGATCACAAGTTCTGTAAATATACTGACCGGATTGCTGGAAGATGTTATTCTTGTCGGCAAGAGTGAGGAAAAAGACATAATTCAGAACATGACTGATGTGGACATCCCCGAGGTCATGCAAAAAGTCATGGACGAGATAAAAATCGTGGATAAGAACAATCATCCGCTGGAATTCGTAAACGAAGCAAAGACAAACAGAATAACCACCGATCCGAAGCTGCTCAGACAAATGACACTAAATCTTCTCAGCAATGCCTGCAAATATTCTCCTAAAGATGAGCCGGTAAAGCTGCATCTCACTGAAAAGGATGAGAATATAGAACTTAAAGTTATCGACAGGGGCAAGGGCATATCACCCGATCAAAAGAAAAATCTGTTCAAACCCTTTTCGCGCGATAAGAAATTCATCGGTGTGGTCCCCGGCTCGGGACTTGGCTTGACTATTGTCAAGAAATGCGCCGACGCGTTGAATGCAACTATCGACGTCGACACCGGCGAAGACCGCGGCACGACCTTCATTGTGAGAATGCCCCGGAAGATGCATAATCATGCAACTTAGGGGTCTGGGGTCTGGGGTCGGTAAGAGGGGGTATCCCGCAGGGATTGGACGTTTGCAAAACGGATGTACCAGGTATGGGGCGTTATCCCGTAGGGATTAAACAGTAGAGGTCGGATGTGTGACTTTTAAATCCTACGGATTAATGGGGGCGCAAAGGTAGTGATTTCTATTAATAATAGCCAATTCAATGTTTGATAATGGAATCGTAGTTTTTAATAACATTTGGTGAAGTAAATTGTTTTGGAAAATTGATACAATTATATGTGATCGAAACAAAAAAAATAATTTTTCGTTTAATAAATTAGTCATTATTTATGACTTAAGAATTTAATAAGTACTTTTGTATGGTTGTATTTTTTTGTTTATATTTAGTAAATGTTAATTGTACATTGAAGATTTAATAGGAGTAATAATATTGTTATTTAGTAATAATCGATCGCTAATCTTAAGAAATGATCAATACTTTGAAATTATTCATAAATAATAGACAAAAGTAGGATTATGAGTAAAAAAATAAATTTTGAAAATCCCCCAATTATTGAATTAGTTATTGGAGTCCAGTTCGAGAATTCTATATTAAATAATAATTTAATATTCGAGTATTATCAAAAAACCAAAGATAAGTATCCTAAAATACAAGAAAATACAATATTGCCTTCTATAGTTGAGAAAATAGAAGAGCCAACTGAATACAACTATATACCAGGATTTAATGCTCGTAGATTTTTTATAAATGAAATTGGCGATAGACTAATACAAATTCAGCCAAATAAATTGCTTTTTAATTGGCGAAAAACAAATGATGAAAAAGAATATCCAAATTTCGATAGAATATATCATGATTTTATTGAAATTTATGAAGACTTAGTTAAATTTGGTGATTTAGAACCTGAAATCAATCAACTTGAATTAACATATTTTGATCACATTTCTTTAGAAGAATTTAGTTTAGATTCTTATTATTTAGATGATATTTTTAAATTTTGGAATTTATCTGAGCAGTTAAAACATATTGACTGTAAATTGGTTATTACTAAACCAAAAATAAATGGAAATCTTAATTTTAAAGTTGACAGCGCTGTAACTAAAAAAGATAATAAAAAGGTGATTACTACGGAATCAACATGCAGGGGTAAAAAAAACGAGGAACAATCTATGAAAGATTGGTTTAATGATAGTCATGAGATATTATTAAATTTCTTTTTGGATATAACTACCGATAATGCTAAAAATATTTGGGGGATGAAGAAATGACAACAAATGTACTTACAAACGATGAAATAGAAAGAGAACCAGGTAATGAAACTGATGTAACTGATGATTTTTATGCAGATGATTTGTTGACAAAAATCAGTTCAGAGACCAACGTTTTTAGTAAAAATTATACTAAAAAGAGTATAACAGAAAGTTTAATTGAGATCTTCGAAGATAAAGATTTATATATAAATATATTAAATAGATATAATAACATAAATTTTAACTTTAGAAGAAAATACAGAGATTATAGCTATATTCAGAAAACAATTAAATTGATTGAAATTGAGGAAAAATTAGAAAAAATAAAAAATTTAAATAATGACTGGGCTGATTATGAAGATATAGCTTTACCAAACGATAATGTACTTAATAAGACAAGAACTCTAATCCATGATTTATCAAAATTATTAATATTCCCTGATAGAGTAAATCCATCGATTGATGAAGGTATATGTTTGAGTTTTTATAATGATAAACAAGTTTTGTATTTTGAGATCTACAATGATGGCGAGGAAGGTTATATTATTGAAGATCTAGACCAAAAGGAAATAATTGAGAATGAAGATATTTATGAATTTAATACAATAATAGAAAGGATCAAAGAATTTTATAGTTTATCATGAAATATCCTAAATGTCTGGAACAAAAAAATAGAAATGCCTTGCCAAATGAAAGAATCAAATCCAAAAATTACATGTATGTTAGGCATAAACCTAATGTTGATTGGAAAGAAGGGGACACATATCCTGATTTTAGTAGGTTAAAATCAGATCAATCATGTAATTGGAGTGCATATTCCATTCCAATTTGGGCAAGATTTACCGATGAGAAAGAATTTAAGTACGATTATGGTATTTATGCATACAGTGTCAAAACTATAATTGAAGAATACAGAAATTTTTCAAAAACTGATAGAAATAATATTATTGAACATAAACCAATCCAATATAATTACTCACACTGTCAATTAAATATTAAAAAGAACATATCTCATAAGAAAAAAAGAGAATTAAGACTAAGATTTAAAATTCGGTCATTTAGTTGTCTTAAACCTTTTGAAAATTATAAACAGTACAGAATAATTATTGATTTTATAAATATGTGGAGACATAGATTATTGACTTATTTTTAATGAATAACTGAGGTTAATTAAACATCCATAATCTTCCATTACCCCTCCCCTCCACAATCTTCACTTATTCCTCCGTCAATCCGTACAACTCGTAGGCGAGGGCGTCGATTTGGCGGTCGAGGATTTCGATGCGCCGGCAGTGATGCCGACGACTGAAGTCGTCGGTTGCTTCGTCTGCGTGGGCGGCATTCTGTGCAGCGAGAATTCGACGTAGACGAGAGATAATCAAAGTGCAACTTTGAGGAGGATTTCGCAGATTTAACATCTGACGGAGACGGGGCTTATTCAATTATGAATTATGAATTATGAATTATGAATTACGAATTACGAATTACGAATTGAAGAGTCCACCCCGCCCCCGCCACGCTAAGGCGTGGTTTTCGCTTACGCTTCAACTGCGCTCGGGAACCCCTCAAGGAGGGGAATTTAATACAACCCCCTTTGTCACCCTTTGTTAAGGGGGAATAGATTTTTGCCCTGCTGAAGCAGGATCTAAAGACATTCGCAGGAATGACATGCATTGTCTTTTGGGACAGCATCTACTTCCCGTAACATATCTCTTCCACCATCTCGCACCAGATGTGTCCGACGGTGATGTGGCATTCCTGGATGCGGGCGGTGTTTTCGCTGGGGATTATGAGAGTGTCGTCGCATTCGGAGGCGATTTTCCCGCCGTCCTTGCCGAGAAGACCGATTGTGTAAATTTTTTTCTTCTTTGCTTCGAGGACGGCTCTATAAACATTCTCAGAGCTGCCGCTCGTGGATATGGCGATCAAGACATCTTTCTTGTGACCGTATGCCTCGACTTCGCGGGCGAAGACGTTGTCGAAGCCAATATCATTGCCGCCGGCAGTTAATATCGAAGTATCTACAGTCAGCGCAAGCCCGGGAATCGCAGATCTTTCGTAAGAGCTGCGCAGCCGGACGACAAGTTCCGCAGCGAGATGCTGGCTGTCCGCTGCGCTGCCGCCGTTGCCGCAGAACATGATCTTGCCGCCGCTTTTGATTATGTCCGCAAGCTTTTTGCCGATGCGCTCTATGTTTTCGGCATATTCATTCTTGAGTTTATTCTTCAGTTCTATGCTTTCGGAAAACGAATTTTCGATTTTGTCAAGAAAATTTTTAGCCATGATTTTACCTTTAGATTATACAAGATTTTTCTTCAGGATTGCGGTTAGATGTTCCCTGCCCATACCGGATACCGCCGAATACGGCAGTACCTCGAGCGCATGATTGCAATATTGCAGGACGTGTTCTACCTGCTCTTTGCGCTCGGCGATCAACTTTTTAGAGATCTTATCGCATTTAGTGAGGATAACGAGAAATTTTCCGCCGGTGGTTTCCATCCATTCCATCAGTGCGAGGTCTTTATCGGTAGGATCGTGGCGGCTGTCCACCAGCAGGCAGACCAGTCTGAGATTTTCCCTCTTCTCGAAATATTCGAAATTGAGCTTTTTCCACATTTCGCGGTATTTCTTGCCGATAGAAGCATACCCAAAACCGGGCAGATCCGCCAGCGACCACTTATTATCGACTATGAAAAAATTGATTTCCCGCGTTTTGCCGGGCGAGGAACTCGTGCGGGCGAGATTTTTCCTGTTTACGATGCTGTTCAGCAGGGTCGATTTCCCGACATTTGAGCGTCCTGCGAACGCCGCTTCCGGCAG
The DNA here is from genome assembly GCA_964645005.1 of uncultured Hyphomicrobiales bacterium. Taxonomy (GTDB): domain Bacteria; phylum Bacteroidota; class Ignavibacteria; order Kapaibacteriales; family UBA2268; genus CAZXYS01. The sequence continues at coordinate 37,067 of CAZXYS010000007.1, forward strand.
CTTCAAATCGGGGAAATTATCCGGCGATACCGCCCCTTTTACGAATTCCGCATTGAATACATTCATATTAATTCACTAATTTTTTATATTCTTTTTCGTTTAACAAAACAAATATTTCTAAATCTAACATATTTTCCAATTTGTTTAAAATCTTTTATTAATTTTAACATTTTGAATTGACAAATTTGGGATAAAAATGGAAATTAAACTTCATAATTCGCTGACGAATAAGACCGAGACTTTCAAACCTTTGCAGGATAATCTTGTCAGGCTGTATAGCTGCGGACCTACGGTATATAATTTTGCTCATATCGGCAATATGCGGGCATTCTTGTTTGCCGATCTTTTGCAGCGCGTGCTGCGGGTTGTCGGCGGTTACGATCTGAAATGGGTGATGAACATTACCAATATCGACGATAAGACTATCCGCGACAGCGCCATCGGCAGCGATAAATGGATGCCCGACATGGGCGAACAAACCGACGATCCGAAGAAGAATCTGCAAATTTTTACTAAATATTATGAAGAATCTTTTTTGAATGATATATCTACGCTCGGCATTAATGTAAATGACTTTTACGCCCTGCCAAGAGCGACCGAATATATATATTCTATGCAGGATTTGATCCGAAATATTCTAGATAAGGGATTTGGCTATATTTCCGAGGGGTCGGTTTATTTTAATCTTGAAGCATACCGCCACGAGGAACTCTACGGCAAATTGAAGAAGATCGATTTTGAAAATTTCAAGTCGGGCGCACGGATAGACGCCGACCAGTACGACCGCGAGCAGGTCAGCGATTTCGTCCTCTGGAAAGCAAAAAAGCCCGGCGAACCTTACTGGGAATTCGAAATTAACGGCGAACGCTGCGACGGGCGCCCCGGCTGGCACCTCGAGTGCTCGACTATGGAACATGATATTCTCGGGCTGCCATTTGATATCCACACAGGCGGCGTTGACCTGAAATTCCCTCACCATGAGGACGAGATAGCCCAGAGTAAAGCCGGTTACGGCATCGAGCCTACGGTGTTCTGGCTGCACAATGAATTTTTGCAGATAGAGAGCGAGAAGATGAGCAAATCGCTCGGTAATGTCTTCACTTTGAGGGATTTATTAGCGAAAGATCTGGATCCGCTGGATATCCGATTTGCCATGCTTTGTTCGCATTACGGATCGACGCTGAATTTCACTTTTGATGGGCTGAAGTCCTCGCACAAAGGGCGTTCCAGGATCCAGGAATATATCTATCAATTGCATGATGAGAAATATGGCAGTAACGAAGCGAATGTCGACAAATTGAGAAACGACGTCTATTCCCGGCTGGCGAATGATCTGCATACGCCGAAAGCGCTGGCGTATATCTTTTCATTCATGAATGATCATGAGCCTCATGATTTGACGGAAGGCACGCAGAATGCGCTAATTGATTTCTTCACCGACATGAATCACATTTTCGGCATCTGGGAAATTGGTCCGAGGAAAGAAGAGGGAGTCAAGATACCCGAAGAAGTTAAAGAAATGGCAGAGAAGCGCCACCAGAAACGCAAGAACAAGAATTTCGCCGAAGCGGACAGATTGCGCGATGAAATACGGCAGCGCGGCTACGTCATCGAAGATACGAAAGATTCTTATAAGATAGAGCCTGTCAGCATATATGAAGCATAGTTCAAATTATATTTGCGGGATTATCGGCGCCGGGAAGGTTGCTTCGGCGCTGGCTCGTGAACTGAGCATAAGACATTTTCTGAAATGGGTTTTAGCCAGAAGCGGCGAATCAGTCAATAGAATCAAGTATAATATAACCGAGGATGTTAATATTATTAGATCCATTGATGAAATTACGGATTTACCGAACATCATTATTATAGTCGTCAGCGATAATTCCATAAAGCAAGTGTCAGAACAGTTGTCGAAAATTTTTAAAAAAGATTTAAAAGATAAATATATTTTACATACCTCGGGTTCAAGGACTATAGATGAGTTGTCCGCCTGCCGGGATGCCGGCGCCAAAACCGCCGCAGCTCATCCATATCAGACTTTTTATCATCTTACGACTGATATTATCAATGGAGCTGGCTGGGGAATTGAATGCAATGATGAAGACAAAGAATTACTGGGTGAGTTTATTCAAATTACCGGAGGGAAACCGCATTTCATCGAAAAAAACAATCCGGCGAAGAAGCAGTTATACCATGCTTCGGCGGTGACAGCCTCGAATTTCTTCAATACGATATTTTCACTGGCGGTTAAAACAGCCAGAGATAGCGGTATTGAACCGGCGGAATTCATCCCCCATATCACTTTGACAACTTTCGAAAATAACATCCGCTCGCTTTACAAAAATGAAAAAATGCCACTTACAGGTCCTTTTGCCCGCGGGGATATTGAATCCGTCCGGCACCATCTGGAGGCTATGAAAGATTCCGAGGAAATATTGAAGCCTTATATTATGCTTAGCAAAGCCACAGTAGAACTCGCCTATTCCGAGGGCTTTATTGATAGAGAGACTTATGAGGGATTTATGGAGTTGTTTGACAAATACGCTTAATAAAACCGTAAAGATCACTTCACATACAAGGATTCAATAGCTTTATCAAATATCTTCTCATAGTGGCCCCATTGATTGGCAAATGACTGGAAATATGCGTAAACAAGTGTCTCACCGCGTGCCATCGCCAGTTCATAGAGTTTCAGCGGATTTTGATCTTTATTGATCTGTATCATTACTTCGTTAAGTTGGCACATATAGCCGTTCTTTTGAAAGTGCTTCTTTTTATAAATGTCATACGTAACGTAATCTTCCGCATTTTTTAACTGACTGCCAATCCAGAAATCCAAAAGATCCTTCGGGGATTTCATGTTAGGAACATACCTTTTCATATTCTTGTTATATGCAAACCTGACTCCTGCTGTATAAGGCTGATTATAATTTTGTAATTTTTCGAATGATACAATGAATTCATGAGTAAATTCATCATTCTTCCTGATGATGTGCCAGTTTTTAGGCAGCTTTATCTTTATAAGACCTTTGGAATCGGAATATTCAACAAAAGTCAATTGATCGACAGGAGTAAATATGTTTCCTGCCATTTCATTCAATTTATCTCTGTCTTTCTGGGCTTTATCCTTCATACCAAGCCTGTCATAAGCTACCGCCCTGTTGTTCCGGGCTTCATCATCTTTTGGGTCGAGCTTAAGTGTGCTGGTATAATCCTTAACAGCTTTTCCGTAATCTTTCATCTTGAAATATGCATTGGCTCTGTTATAATAGACTTTCTCATGTTTAAGACCAAGTTCCAGAGCCTTGGAAAAATCCCTTACCGCCTCATTGTACAGATCCAGCTTGTAGTTCATCCTGCCCTTTTGGAAATAGATTTCAGGATTATTAGGATTGAGTTTGGCTGCTTTCTCGAGATCCTTCCTTGCTTTGGGGAATGTCCTGATTGAAGAATATGCGCTTGCTCTGTTCAAATAAGCTTCCGCAAAGTTGGGATCAAGTTGAATAGCCTTATCAAAATCGGCAATGGCTTTGTTAACATCCTCCAGATAGCCGTAACACAGACCACGTGCATTGTAATGATCAGATTTGTCAGGGTTGATTCTTATAGCTTTATTGAAATCATCCAGGGCGTCTTCGTAATTCTGTGCATACATTTTCGCCATTCCCCTGCTGAAATAGGCATCATCATATTGCGGCTTATGATCTATTGCCTTGGTGAAATATTCTATCGCCTTATCATAATCACGCAGGCTCATGGCTTCTCGTCCCTTATCCAGCCAAACGTCCGGCTGCGCGAATGCAGCAATTGCAGCAGATAATAATAACAAGAAAATTATAGGTCCTATTTTCATGATCAATTTAATACTATTTTTAGGGAGAGCTTTCTCAATCTTGCAATAAAGATCACTTACACCTGATTTTTTCATAATTTAATTTCTCTCAATCTTTAAAAAAACTTCTTTGCCTTTATATCTATAACTATAATGACACATAAAAAGAAAAACGTCTTAAAAAAATTTAAATTTTACAGAAATTAACCTGTTAAGTCAATTAACATTCACTTTTTTATTTTCATAATATATCATTCATTTATCATTTCCCATATTTTCATTTTCATTTCTTCGAGCCCATCGTTAGCTACGGAGGAAATCATCATAACCGGAATTTTTGTATCGCCGAAATTGATATTCTTCAATAATTCCTTCCTTGAATCAGTATCCAAAACATCAATTTTTGAAATACAAATAATGCTTTTCTTAAGTCTCATTTCCGGGTTGTATTTTATAAGTTCATTCTTTAAGACCTCATAATCCCGCTTCGGCTCATCACTCATGCAATCAATAAGAAAAACCAGTGCCCGGGTACGCTCCACATGCCTGAGAAACTGAATTCCCAAACCCTTTCCTTGATGAGCTCCTTCTATCAAACCGGGTATATCAGCAACAGTGAAATTTTTATAATGACCCACACGAACTATTCCGAGATTCGGAACAAGTGTGGTGAACGGATAATCAGCGATTTTGGGTCTGGCTGCTGAGATTACTGAAATTAAAGTCGATTTGCCGGCATTTGGCAGTCCAACCAATCCTGCATCAGCCAAAAGCTTTAGTTCCAGCAATATCTCCTTTTCTTCGCCGGGTCTTCCCGGATCGGCATATCGGGGCGCCTGATTAGTAGAAGTTGCGAATTCTGCATTGCCTCTCCCCCCTATTCCTCCTTCAGCCACTACAAATTCCTGTTCGTCCTCGGTCAGATCAGCTATCGTTTCACTCGTCCCGGCATCCTTTACGACTGTACCTTTTGGCACTTTGATATAGACAGTTTTACCGCTTTTGCCTGTTTTTCGGGAGCCTCCCCCCTCATTTCCTTTCTCTGCCTTATAATGTCTTTTGTATTTAAAATCCAGTAGAGTATTCATGTGGGGATTGACTTTAAGCACGACGTCTCCGCCCTTGCCGCCATTACCTCCGTCAGGTCCTCCTTTCGGGACATATTTTTCTCTGCGGAAACTGATGTGCCCGGGACCGCCATCCCCCGATCGGACGTATATTTTAGCATGATCAACAAATTTCATATTATCTTATTTTATAATGTAACGTTTTTTGATCTTTTCTCTAAAATCCTCTGCTATGCCGGAATTAGGATCTAATGATTTGTTTGCCAGAAGCAGATCTATCTTTCTGGATGCTTCCCTCCATGAGGTAATAGCGCTTATTTCTGTAAGAAAATTCCAGTATTCTTCTTTATTTTTATTGAAAATTTTCTTTATGAATTTTTTCTCGTACTTTTTATCAATAAATTTATCTACCGGTTCCGGATCATAGTCCTTCTCTATCATAACTTCGGCATCAACGGTATGCTCCTCTTCCGAAACTAAATTCTGTTCGTTCATTTCCTCTTCAACAGCATTTTCCGGCAAACTACCCTCAAACTCAATAAGTTTTTTGCTTTCAACATTATTGAAAGAAGCCATTAATTCTTCATGGTCTCTTTCTAATTCTTTAAAAAATTCCATGTCTTCCGAAGGTTTTTCATTTTGTTCAATTTGTTGTGAATAATGATATGCCGACTGATCCTGGCTGGTTGAAGTTTCCTCATGAGATGGCTGCTCAGTTTCGCCGATAGATTCCGCTGAATTATCAGAGCTTCCCTCTATCGGATAAGCTTTCTCTTCGACTATTTCGTCAACATTCTTATCTATGTGTATTTCTATCTCTTCTTGTGTTTGTTCCGTCTCCGCTTCAATCTGCTCAATCTTATCGAGTTCCGAATCTGCTTTATAAAAATCTTCACTTTTATCAATCTCATCAAGCATTGTATGGACAAAGTCAGTGAAATCCTGTCTGGTAATGACCTTAATGCCATCATCCCCGTATAATTTTTCCATAGATCTGGCGATTGGTGTTATCCCTTTATCGTCAAGAAAGATGATCAAAGCTTCTATAGGCATATTATAGCCGTCGTAGTCCCCGCTTTCATAGAAAAATTCAAATATGGGATTTATCAGATCAACAAAGCCTTCGGGGGTCATTTCGTAGATCATTTCATTATCAATATTTTCGATGATCCTATGAAATTCAGCTTCACTGACAAGTTTCCTGGGATCTTCATTAAATCCGTTTACATCCGCCCACTCTTTGAAACTGCTTATCAAATAATTGAAATCATAAATAAAATTCAACTGCATGAGTATCTCATAAAACGGCTTATAGGTTTCTCCCCTGAATACAAACCATTTCAGTGCATTTCTGGGTCTGCACAATATATTTAGTCGTGTTTTAACTGCGGAATCAATGACAGTTTCGAGATTGTTTCCGTCAAATCGGGCATTTTCTCTAAGCATAGTATCAATTTTATTGAATTCTTCCTGCAGTTCAGGGCTGTCAAATTCAAAATTGGTACTTGCAACACGGTTCATTTGCTCTTTGTAGATCCAGCGGTCGACTTCAGCGGAAATATATGTCTTGTAACTAATGTGAATGTCATCATTTTCAAGAATTTGAGGAAGATAAATCCACTCTTCGGAGCCAATTTCTTTATAGATTGATTTTTTTACTTTTTCAATAATATCTTCAAACATCTTAAAATATTGATTTATTGATGATATAATTATTTAAAGAGTTGATTTAATAAATTTCATGAATAATAAATATCCTTTTGAAATAAAGAACAAAATACAAAAAAATCAAAACATATTCCAAATAAGTTACCCTTTTCCACATGTAATATCCAAACAATATGATGTTTTCATTATTATATGACTAATAAAAAAGAAAAAACAAATATAAGTATTTTGTAAGGAAGATATTATTTATGCTTATTGAAATTGTGTGTGATAATTAAATAACTATTAATATTTAATCATTCCTAAATATTTAATTCGGTTTAATTATCTAATATTATTATTTTCGGGGAATATTTTAATTATTTTCAATAATAAAGGGAGATACATATGAAAAAGATAATACTATACGTCGCCAGTGCTGCAATACCGATCTTCGCAGCTTTCTCACAGGCAGAAGCTCAACCTAAGCAGGGTTCGTTCGGGATGTCGGCAGCAATAGCTTTGCCATCAGGAATTATACCGTCTGCCGGTATACCTACCTCAACCTTAAATAACCTGAACATAACTTACGGACCAACAACAAGCTTTCTATACTTAATTTCAGACAATCTGCAGTTGGAAGGCGGAATAGGTTATGTCAGTGTTGCAACTGATACCGAAGGGGACGATCCCGATCCGCTGTCGACAATATCTATCGGTGTACAGGGCAAATATTTTCTTTCTAATGCACCAGCAAGACCATACGCCGGTATAGGATTCAGCTATTCGAGCCTACCTACGACCGAATCAGCTAATTCAGAGACGACAAGGTCACTGCTTTTAGTTTCAGGTGTTTTCGGGGGGCAGGCATTTTTGAATGATGCAAAAACAGCAGCAATGTTCATCCAGGTTGGTCTTGGTTACAACGTATTTTCAACAAGCACTGATATGGACGGCGATAACTCGGATACATCGGTAAGTGTTTTGAACCCTGGCGGTTCCGCTTTTGGTTTCAGCATTTATCTTTAAGCTTTTTATTAAAAAAAGGCTGGAGCAAGTTAATGCCCAGCCTTTTTTTTCACCTCATGGTGTAATGCTACTTCATCAATACCAATTTCCTGGTTTTTATCTCATTTCCGATTTGCAGCTTAACAAAGTACATGCCGTCCGCAAAGGTGTTCTTGTCCAATGAATATATCATATTATACTCGCCTGCGCTTTTATACTCGTTTTCCAGTGTTTTAACCTTATTTCCGAGTTGATCGATAATACTAACGCTTACTTCTCCTTCATTTTCAACTTTATAGCTAAGATGGAAAGTATTACTTACCGGATTAGGATATATCTCTCCAACTTCGAGATCATATCCATACCGCTGATTTACAGCGGACGGCAATATTGTCTGATAATAATTTCTTTTGGCAATTTCCTGCTTGCCAATAACGCTGTTGTCATTAGCGAGTATCCCGGAGCCTTCATTTTTGTTCCTGTCCTTGAATCCGGCTAAATCTTCATAAGTGCCGTCGGCTTCGCCGCCCTTAGCAGGCATGGCAAAGCTGATTCCTACAGCTACGCGTGCTACGTCACCGGGTTCCATGTTGAAGGGACCGGTGGCTAAGAGCATTCTGTTATCACCGGGACCTTTGTCACCATCAAGATTACCTTCGGATATAATGGTATAGCGCGGTTCATCCTCTAGAACGTCATTTTCAATTTTCCAATTTCTGAATGTTACCAATCCTAACTGCTCGGACGGATCGAAAATTAATTTATCAGTCCTGATGTAGCCATCAGCGTCAGTTGCCGGAGTTTCCAGCATGGAAACGCCAATATATCCCAATCCTCTTCCGCTGTCACCTTTTGTAGCATCAGACCATCCTACCGCGAGGTTCAATGTCGAGTCATCATTGAAATACTTAATACGGTCATTAGTGGCTCCAACATGCCCGTTTGGTTTATAAGTAATATCAACATCATAAATACCTGCAAACCAGCATTCTTTAAGTGTATCTTCGGATTTATTATGAACAAGGCAGCTGAGTATAACCACGTCCTTCATATCTCCCTGTTTCCAGGTATAGATCCTTGACTCCACCTCGAGACCGAGTGGATAGCCTTCATTTTTCCTGCGCTGCACGCCGCCTTCGTATTGGCTCAGATCCGTATCCTTGAAAACGCTGTAAATATCTTCATCCGATACGAACAAAGGTCCCATGGGATAATTCGAAAGATTCCTCTGAGTGCCATCATTCACATATTTATGAATGTATGTTCCGTATTGGTATCTACCGGTGGTGTCGGTCACCCAGAGGGGCCAGTTAGGACCGTCAGTCTGGTCAAGAGGAACCCCGGTTTCCTGATTAAAATCAGATGAAAAATATACACGATTTTTCTCGATAAGATCAGGTCTTATAGTATCGCCGTCTTCTATGCTGCCCGGTACGAACCATGATCTGCCGGAATTAGGGTTATATGAAACTTCGACATATTTTTTCATTCTGCCGTCCGGCGTTTCCTTTTTTGCGCCGAACCAGAAGCCGCCGCCGAATAGATATTGATTCAGCGAACCGCGGGGCCAGTAACCATGAGCGGATCCTTCTTTTGTATCCAATCCGATTATACCTGCGTTATTTACAAGAAAGTCAAATTCGCTCACCGTATTTCTCTGCAGGTCGAATACGCCGGTAGCTTTTCGCTGAGTTTTGTCCTTATCGCCGCCTTTGCCGGAAAGCGCTTCTCTTCCGCCAAAAACCAGTGCAGTCAGCAGTATGAGTGTTAATAATTTCTTCATGAGATTTCTCCTGTTATTAATAATAATGTATTTATAAAAACATTAGATCTAATGCCGATTTAGTAGAAAATTCTTACTTTCAGCGGGATATAGTAATCCCTGTGGTTGTTTACGATCAATGTATCATAGTAATAGCCCGTATTATAGGGACTTGCTATAAATTTCACCATTATTTTGCCGGTCGTCCTTGTATCCTCGCCGGGTTTAATGTCAAAGGGCATTCCCTCAGGATAGCTGTATTGGAATATGCCTCTTGTGTCAGTCGGTTCAAGGCTGTAAATTGTCATGGTCATAGTCGAGGAAGTGTTTTGAATGCTTGCATAATCAGTAATTGCAGCCCTAATCTTGACTTTTCCCATGTCCAGAGGATTAATAATCAGATTGTCCAGCGAATCTACCGATGACAGTTGTTTTTCGAGTAAAACTTTGTCATACTCAGGATCTGAGTGGATAATATCCTCAGTACATGCATTTACCATTAAAGCTATCAATGAAACTATATATAAAACCTTTTTCATCATCTCCACTTAAAATTTGTATGAAATACCATAGTTAATACCTGCTTTGGAAGTCGAATACCATTGATTCTGATGCTGATACCAAAAGCGGTTATATTCAAAGCTGAATAAAAACGACAGATCGCGATATGCTTTTAATTCAAGACCCAGTACGGGGCTGGCAATATATCCCGACTTGTTCATGCCGGCTCCTAACTGAATGTAAGGAGAGATTATTCCCAACTCAAATGGCTGTAATCTTACAAAAGCGCCTCCGGTTGTGAAATTTGCGCTTTGCATATATCGATACAGGGAGCCGCCGGGCTCAGTTCCTTTAAATTCCATGTAGAAATTCTCCTGCTGCAGATCAATTCCTGCTTTAAAATGATCTGAGAATGCATATAAAGCTGCAATATTTAAATTGTTAAACTTACTGATAGATGATGGCGCCCTCGTTTCTTTGGGGAAATTCCACCATGTAGAGCCGGTCACTTCAAGTGATAAAGCTGATAACTCTTTCGTGGAAACATCTTTTAACAATGAGCCGTTAAAAATAGTCCGGGGTACGGTGCTTTCGGTTGATTTATTTCCTGCATTTACCATGGCTGAATTGTTGTTTATGTATTCAGGCTTGAAATTTGTTCCTGAAAGTAATTTTTCTTCTCCCATACCGGACTTTTCATTTAAATCGGATTGTTTTTTATCTTCATCATTTGATCTATTGACATAGATATATCTTATTTCCGGTTCCGACTGCTTTGTGACTTCGAATGCGCTTTGGTTTTTCTGTTCACGTGATGCTTGCTGCTGCTTCGTGATCTTGTTATTTTTGGTTATACTCGCTTGTTGAGATTGAACATATTCAACACCGGGCTTCAAAATAAACAGCATGATTGCAATTGTAGTGATAGTAGTTGCCACTCCTGTCAAAAGACTTGTGAACAAAGGCTTCCGCAGCAGACCTGCCTTGGTGGCATTGTTGGCAGGAACAGCCGCGGGCATAGTCATACCAGCCTTAGCGAAAATTCTGCTTTTCACTGCGGTCGAGGGGGCAAAGCTGCTCGTCTTTATGCTGTTAGTCACAGAAGCAAATGACTTAAATTCCGATCTAAGTTCATCATCTGCCGCTAACTCGCTGAAAAGTTCCTTTTCAGTTGTTTCGTCGAGTTTTCCTTTAAGCAGATTCGTGAATTTTTCTATCTTTTCCATGATGACTCCTGATTACTTTGAAGCGTCGGTATAATAGGGCTTCAGAATTTTAATGATTTCGTTCATAGCTCTGTTGCTGCGCATTTTAACACTGCTCTCGCTGATATCGAGCACTTCGGCTATTTCTTTGTATTTCAATCCGCCGAACCAATGCATGATGAATACATCCTTATAAATATCATCAAGGCAGTTTGCGGCAGCTCTTACAATTGATAAAAGATCTTCATTTTCAATTTGTTTTTGCAGATCGAAAGGATTCAATAGCTTGTCCAGACTTTCGGAATCCATAAGATCGAGGGTAATATTTTTATTTGAATTTTTCTTCCTGTATCTGTCGATAATCAAATTCCGCGCTATTGTGTACAGATAAGGAAGAATTGAATCAAGTTTTTTGCCGGTACGTGTCCTTTCGAGTAATTTCAGCCAGCAGTCTTCGAAGATTTCTTCTGCATCTTGCGGGCTGTCAGCTCTGAAGATGCAGTAAGCGTTCAGTCTTTCAGCGTATCTTTCGTAAATCGCCTCGAAAGCTTTGTCGCAGGTTGGGCTGTCTTCTTTGAGCAGTACCAGTAATTCTTCGTCTCTATATGTGCTTATATCATTCATTTTTAAATTTAATTTACCCTTCTAATTGATATAACGCATTTTTCGCCCGGAAAGTCACAAAATTGGGAAAATTGGTTGTCTGACAAACAGATAAACATTTAAATACCAATAATTTATATCGACATTATGAATCTGACCAATCCAAATACTCAATTCAATACTCATTTATTTTTTGCCGGTCGCAGTATTTTATTTAATTTACATAAAATTAACAATAAATCTGAAATAGTCATGAACTCATTCGGAAGAATATTTAAAGTACAAATCTTCGGAGAATCTCACGGCGAGCTTGTCGGAGTGCTTATCGACGGCTGTCCTGCGGGGATGGAACTGTCGGCGGAGGATTTCACGAATGATATTGAAAGGCGTAAAACCGGAGGGAGAGGTTCCAGCAAACGTACTGAATCTGATGTACCGGAAATTAAGAGCGGCTTTTTCAACGGTAAAACTACGGGAGCGCCAATCCTGATCAATTTCAAAAATGAAAATGTCAGAAGCGCTGACTATGATAAGATGAAAAACATCCCGCGGCCCGGACATGCCGATTTTACTGCTGCAAAAAAATACGGCGGGTATAATGACTACCGCGGAGGAGGGCATTTCTCGGGAAGATTAACTCTCGGACTTGTTGCTGCAGGTGTTATTGCTAAGAAGGTCATTACACCTGTAGAAATCGACGCTGAAATTGTCACAGCAGGTGGTAAGAAAGATATGGAAAGAGCAATAGATAAAGCAATTCGCGAAGGCGATTCCACCGGCGGTTTGATTGAGTGCAAGGCTGGGAATGTACCCATTGGACTGGGCGAGCCGTTCTTCGATTCGGTGGAATCATTGATAAGTCATATAATTTTCTCGATTCCCGCGGTGAAAGGGATAGAGTTCGGTTCCGGCTTCTCATCGGCAGTGATGAAGGGCAGCGAACATAACGACGAAATCATTGATAAAAACGGCAAAACTAAAACAAATAATGCAGGCGGAATTAACGGAGGAATAACTAACGGGAATGACATATTTTTCAGAGCTGCGATAAAGCCGACGCCAAGCATTTCCAAAAAACAGAAGTCTATTAATATGGAAACCGGTAAGCAGGTAGATCTTAGTATCAAAGGCAGACATGATGTATGCATAGCTCTCAGGATGCCGGTTATTGTCGAAGCGGTTACAGCGATTGTGTTAGCCGACCTGATGATGCTTGAGCAAAAAATTCCAGGAGTGCTCTAACCTTAATTTAATAGAAATTCGTATTTGAAAATATTATTTTTATCTTCGAAAATTAATTTTTAAAAAAAATTGTATGAATTCAAAGAAACCACAGAGTCCGTCAAAAAAGACACCGCCAAAAGCTCAGAAAAAGAAAAGCAGCACAAAACATGAAAGCAGCTTTTCAAGGATACTTAAGAATTATCCTTATGTTTTCATAATTTTGGCGGCTGCGGCATTGTATGCTCAGGTGGTCGAACTTGACTTTGTCTCCTGTGATGACTCGGAACTCATTTTGAAGAACTCCGAGCGGCTGGAAAAAATATCGAACATCCCCGACGAGATCTTCACCGGCTACATGGAAACAAATTACTACCGCCCGCTGCTGAACATCTCATTTTTACTCGATTATCAAATTGGCGGAAAGGAGCCCCTGGTTTATCACATTGTAAATCTGATTATTCATATAATCAATTGCTGCCTGCTGTTCTATGTCCTGACTTTATTGAACTTCAAACGTATGACAGCAATGGTTGGAGCACTTATATTTACGGTGCACCCGCTGTTTGCGAATGCGGTGGCTTGGGTCGTGGGCAGGAACGACATGCTGTTTACACTTTTCGGACTTCTCTCATTCATTATGCTGATAAAAAATCAAAGAGCAGGCGGGAAGCCGCAGTTTTTTTTACTGAATTTCCTGTTTCTCTTTCTGTCGGTATCTTCGAAGGAAACCGCGGTTTTGCTGCCGGTAATGTTCGCATTGTATCTTCTGACAGTTGAAAAGACGAATATTATTACCGAGAGAAATATAGTATATGCAGCCTGCTGGGCTGGCGCTATAGGATTGTGGTACGGGATGAGGAGCGCTTCAGATCTGGGCGAGCAGGTCTATAAAACCGGATTCGACATATTTTTCTATAATATCCCGCAAATTCCGGAGTACATTGGAAAATTCATTATTCCTGCTAACCTATCCGTACTGCCTGCTTATAGCACTTTCAATACCGCAGTTGGAGTGGCTGCAATAGCACTGCTTGCAGTTGCGGTACTTGCAGCGAAGAACAAGAGATACAACGTAATAAATTTCGGTTTGCTTTGGTTCCTCGTGTTGATAATACCCGGTTTGTTCATGGCACTGCTGAATGTCCACGAATGGAACGAATACCTCGAATGCCGGGCTTATTTCCCGATGATCGGCATATTGATCGTGCTGCTCGAGCTTATCCCGGAAAAATGGACTGAAACAAAAGCAAGAAATTTGAATGTAATAGTTGTAATTCTGATCGCCGTGCTTTCAATTCTTACTTTTAATGAAACTCAGAAGTATAAGAATGAGCGTACTTTTTACGAAAGTGCCGCAGCAGATGCACCCGACAGAGCTATGTATCATTTCTTATTGCATAAAATTTACAGGAATGACGGCGAATATCAAAAAGCTGAGCAGGAGCTGCTGGCTGCTATAAATGCGAATCCTAATAACCCAAAGTATCACTATAACACAGGTGCATTTTACTACAGAATGGGTAAAAATCAAAGGGCGATCAAGTATCTCGACGAAACGCTCCGGCAGGACAGCACTTATAAAATAGCATACGAAGCGCTTGGCTGGGCTCTTTTTTACACCCAACAATTCGACCGGATAAAGAAATTGCTTAATTCATATATTAGCAGGTGGGGCGACAATCCACAGATATATGATATTATGTCTGGGGTTTATCTGACTGAAGGAAAGATCGACAGTGCGAACATGTATGTTGACAGGCTTATCAGATCAAAGGAAAGCGCCAAAGGCATGTATAATCTTTACTACAACTGGGCTATGATGATGATGCGGAAGAAACAATATGAAGATGCACTGAAACTTCTGAAAAAATCCACAGATATAAAGCCTGACTCCCTGCCTGCTTATAAGGAACTTTTCAATTATTATCTTGATATTGAAAATGATATAAAGAAAGCCAGGAAATATGCCCAAAAAGTCTGGGAACTCGGAGGCTCTATACCTCAGGAAAAGCTGAAGAAATTGGAATCGGAAAAATAGCTCTATACTCAAATAATTCACCCCTAAAAAGAGAGATTGCTTCGTTTCCCTCGCAATGACTTTTATCTCTAATGTAAATCCGGGGTTAATCACTCATAGATTTGATTTTAGAAGCTCCCTATAGTATTCGTAATCATTGTCATGAGTTGTGACTTCCGATTTGCCTTCAATCCATATTTCATCAGTTAAAAGGAATTTTTTGAAATAGTCAATTTTTTTCTTTGTCAGCTTTGAAAGATCATTGTAGTACTCTTCAAATTTTGCCGTGACTTTCTTGCCTTTCACTTTCGGCACATAATGCTTATCAAGCCATCGTTTGTTAAGAACGAATTTGATCCACTCCAGCCCGATATATATGGCTTTGGACAATTCGGTTTGCGCTCCGTAATCGTACACGATGCATTTGCTGCCCAAAGCGGCGTGCATTAGAAAATTATAGTCCAATTCGTCAAAGATTCGCCCGAATTGGTGAGCTTCGCAATGAGATGACTGTATTCTTATGAAATTGATATTATCGACATCAAGATTTTCATCTCTTAGAGCTTCGAGACCATTGGTGAGATTTATGAATATTTTTTCCGTCTGTTTCATTGAAATTACTTACTTGGAAAAACCTCTGTTGCTGTGAAAAATGCCTCCCTGAAGCAATCCATATCTACCCCGGTTGTTATTCCGCGATCATTGAAATAATGCAGCAGATTCTCCTGCGGCATATTCCCTACAAGCTCATGCGCTGCCATCGGACAGCCGCCGAAGCCTTTTATGGCTCCGTCGAACCGCTTGCAGCCTGCTTCGTAAGCTGCGGCAACTTTTTCTTCCCAGGTTTGCGGGGTAGTGTGAAAATGAGCGCCAAATTCTATTTCGGGAAATTCCCTGATAATATCTGCGAAAATCGTCACGATAGAATCATAATTAGATACCCCAACCGTGTCAGACAGAGCTGCAATCTCCACATCCATATTTATGAGTTCGTCTATCCATTTATATATCAAATCCATATTCCAAGGATCATTGTAAGGATTGCCAAACGCCATCGAAATATAGACAATTAGCTTCTTGTCATGCTGGGCGCAAAGATTATTCACTATCTGAATATCCTCCACACGTCCGAGAGATTCATGCAGCGTAGCGTTAATATTTCGCTGCTGAAAAGTCTCCGATATCGAAAACGGAAAACCGAGGTACTTGATTTCCTCAAATTGGCAGGCATCTTTTGCGCCCCGGAGATTGGCGGCAATCGAGAGAAGGTGCGGCGAATCCTGCGTCAATTCGAGTTTCTCGAGTACATCGGCAGTATCCTTCAATTGAGGCACCCATTTCGGCGAAACAAAACTACCGAAATCTATCGTATGAAACCCGCATTTGAGCAATTTATTTAAATATTTTGCTTTCTGCTCAGTTGGAATAAATTCTTTTATGCCCTGCATAGCATCGCGGGGACATTCTATTAATTTCACCATATCACTTCTTTTATTTGATTTACTTTAATAAAGCTAACGCAGGCAGGAAAGTTAAATTTTAAAATAAAATCTATACGGATATAATACGGTCATTTTAATATACATTTGAAAATTGAATCTGCAAAATACTCTTTTAACTCGGGAAACAATCGAATAGTTGTATAACAATTTTCTTATCTCAAATTAGAGAAAATAAATAATTTTATAAATAAATCAAAGGTAAAAACATGCCAGTAAGAAAAGCAAGAGCAGCCTGGCAGGGCGATCTGCCAAATGGCAAAGGCAAAGTAGAACTTGAAAGCGAGAATACAGCTAAGAATTACAACTTCAACACCAGATTTGAAAACGGTGAAGGAAGTAACCCTGAAGAGCGTTGGCGATCTCGGTGAAAATGAAGATACCATTATACCTGCGGAAATGGTTGAAATTTACGAAGATAAGAGAGCTGTAACTTTCGAGGGTATTTCAAAGGAAAATATTGCCGATATACCTCGATTCGGCGGCAGAGAGGTAGAAAAAGACTATGAAGAACACGTTCAAGATACTATAAGAAAAATAATTGAAACCGGAGTTCATTCAGAGAAATACAAACCTGACGAAAAATATGTAGGGGATCGTCTTTTCAGAAGGAGAAGGCGCCGCAATGCGCACCTGGGCTGGAGGATTGAGCCTCATTCCAAAATATAAGTTTGTTTAACTACGGAAAATTAATATGAAAGAAGTTGTCGCAGCAAAAACAACAGATCTCAGCGAAGGACAGATGAAAACAGTATTGGTGGACGGCAGAAATTTGCTTCTTAGTAAAATTGGTGGTAAGTTCTATGCTGTTTCACCTTTTTGCACTCATTATGGTGCGGAACTTGAAGATGGCATTTTGAAAAGTGACAGGATCACCTGCCCCTGGCATAACGCCTGTTTCAATGCAAAAACAGGCGAAATGCTCGAGCCGCCGGCTTTGGATTCTCTTAACTCTTTTGAAACAGAAGTCAGAGAGGATCAAATCATAGTCAAACTGCCGGATGTGGAAAGTGAAAGCAGACACCCGGAAATGACTATCCCCGATCCAGTAAAGGATGATGAAATTTATGTTATTGTCGGAGGCGGTGCAGCAGGATATATGGCTGCCCAGACTTTAAGGCAGGACGGTTTCAATGGAAGAATCGTTATGATAACAATGGAAGACAGACTTCCTTATGACAGACCGAATCTCAGTAAAGACTACCTTGCCGGGGATGCGGAAGACGAATGGATGCCTCTTCGCGGTGAAGATTTTTTCAAAAAATATAAGATCGAAACTATCATCAACAGCCGAGTTCGCAATGTCGATACATTTAATAAGGAAATTGTTCACGATAACGGCACTATCAATTTCCATAAAGTTCTGTTCGCAACCGGCGGAGAGCCAAGAAATCTTAATGTACCGGGAAATAGTTTAGATAATATTTTCTACCTGAGAAGTTATAATGACTCTCAAAATATTATTGAGGCTGTTAAAAATGTTAAGAATGCTGTTGTGGTCGGTGCCAGCTTCATTGGAATGGAAACGGCGCATTCTCTTATGAAAAGAGGTTTGAATGTAACTGTAGCTGCGCCTGAGAAGCTGCCATTTGAGAATATATTCGGAACTGAGATCGGAAAAATGTTTAAGAAAAAACATGAAGAAAGCGGCATTATTTTTAAATTAGGCAGAACAGTAAAGGAGTTTGAGGGTAATAACAATGTGGAAGGCGTTCTGCTTGATAACAATGAAGAGATTGATGCCGACTTAGCTGCGATTGGTATTGGAATAAAACCTGTTAGCAATCTCAGCGGTAATATTAGACCGGATGATGACGGCGCCTTCAAAGTAGATAAGTTTTTGCGGCTATCTGATTCGGTTTTTGCTGCGGGCGATTGCGCCAAATTCGATGATTGGCGCACAGGTGAGGAATTTAAAATTGAACACTGGCGGACCGCTATGCAGCAAGGTGCCATAGCAGCCCATAATATGTACGGCAAAAACATTGAATACCGGAAAGTACCTTTCTTCTGGACCGAACAAGCAGGGCTGGAACTGCATTATGTCGGACATGCGAAAGAATGGGACGAGATTATCTTTGACGGCGAAATTGAAGATGAACAGTTTATAGCTTATTACATAAAAAATGATAAAGTTCATGCCGCAGCAGGCATTGGCAGAAATAGAGATATTGCAGCAATAAGCGAGCTAATGCGGCTCGGCAGAATGCCAAAGAAAAAAGACCTCGATGGATTCGAACCTGTAATTTACTTGAGGAAAATATAGTAATAGGAAAGTTTTAGGTTTTAAGATGAGTGCGACCTATAATTTGTTTTTGTCTATCCTTCGACTTTGCTGAGGATGACATTTTAAGCTTTCTATCGGCACAGTTTGGTTGCGCTCACTGTGACCGATATTTTCCTAATTTTAAGTAACGTCCTGCGCAACGTATGGTATTAATGCAAGATGGCGTGCATATTTAATCGCTTTAGCTATTTCACGCTGTTGAAAAGCGCTGACGCCAGTGATTCTGCGTGGCAAAATTTTACCCTGATCGTTGGTAAAGCGCTGCAGGAACTTTGGATCTAAATAATCAACTACCTTCTGACCTTTTATAGGATTGGGTTTTTTCTTTTGTCCACGTTTATTAGGTTTAAAGGTGGAGCCTGTCTGCATTGGATATATAGCGCTCATTTTGAACCCTTCTTATTTTCTTTGATCTCTTCTGATTTTTTAAATCTTTTATTGAATCTTTCTACTCGTCCGGCAGTGTCAACCAGAACCTGCTTGCCTGTAAAAAACGGATGCGATTTTGAATCAATTTCCAGAGTCATATTCTCATTTTTATAGCAGGAACGGGTTTCAAACACAGTTCCATCGGTCATCTTGACTTTAACTGTATGATAATATGGATGAATATCCTTTTTCATAGTGTTAACCTTCCTTTATTGCTGATATTTTGTCCACTTCATTAATATCTTTCACTCCAACGAGCTTTTCCATAGCTCTGAGTGATCCGCGATTATCATCTTTGTACCACTGGATCACTTTAACTAAAATTTTATCCTGTTGAACTTTCTTCCTTTTTGCTTTATCGCCAAAACTTTGTGTCTTTGCCATTTTTTATTCTCTTTAAATTTCTTAATATTGACGAACTACAAATTTAAAACTGTTTTTTTTTATATCAAAATTTTTTGATTAAAAATCGTTTACTTAATACATTAAAACTATCACGAATAAGCTGCAGGATATTTTATGGGAAGCGAAAAAAATTCAGACCGGCAAAAAGATGAGCACAGGATACGAGAATTACGCAATCTCATCAACAAATATGATTATTATTACTATGTAGAAGCTCAACCGATTATTTCCGATCGTGAATATGATTCCCTGTTCAAGGAGCTGGAAGAGCTGGAACGGAAACACCCCGATTTAATCACCAAAGATTCTCCCACGCAGCGCGTCGGTGGTCAGCCTATCGAAGAATTCAAATCTGTCCGGCATGAGGTGCCTATGCTATCCCTCTCGAACACTTATAGCAGAGAGGAAGTCATGGATTTCGACAGAAGGGTAAAGGAACTGCTTGGCACGGATGATTTTCGATATATTACTGAACTTAAGTATGACGGCGTTGCCATAAGCCTCAGGTACAGGGATGGGAAGCTCGATATGGGCGTAACCCGCGGGGACGGCTATACCGGCGATAATATCACCCAGAATATAAAAACTATCCGCAGTCTGCCTTTGACAGTCGATCCACCGGAAATAGACGGCGATGAAATGAGCAATTTTGAGGTGCGCGGCGAAGTTTATATGGACGAGGAGGATTTCTTCAAAATAAATGAAGCGAGAAAGGAAAGGGATGAAAAGATCTATGCTAATCCTCGCAATTTAACCGCAGGTACTCTTAAATTGCTCGACCCAAAGCAGGTCGATGCTCGTCCGCTTAAGATAGTTTGTTATTATCTGCGTTCGGAAAAAGTTAAACTGACGCATCACAGCAAGAATCTTGAAATTATAAATAAAATGAAATTCCCCGGAAGCAGATATTATAGATTATGCGAAAATATTGACGAAGTATTCAATTATATTGATGAATGGGAGACAAAAAGAAATGATCTGCCTTTCCGGATTGACGGAATTGTTATAAAAGTGGATTCTCTCGAGCAGCAGGGATATCTGGGATTTGTCGCCCGCTCGCCCCGCTGGGCGATAGCATACAAATATGAAGCGGAAACAGCCGAGACTAAGCTTCATAAAATAGATTTTCAGGTGGGCAGGGTAGGTACTGTTACGCCAAGGGCTATACTCGAGCCCGTCTTCATCTCAGGATCAACTGTCAGCAGAGCTACTCTTCATAACGAAGATTATATCAAAGAACTCGATATACGAGAAGGGGATTATGTTCTGGTGCAAAAAGCAGGTGAGATAATCCCCAAAGTCATGGGCTTTGTCAAAGAGAAACGCCCTGAGGGGACAAAACCTTTCGAATTTCCTCGGTACTGCCCCTGCGAGAAGAAACAGAAGCTGGTGCGCCCGCCCGGGGAAGCAAATTATTTCTGTACGCACCCGGAATGTCCCTGGCAGGTGCGCAGAAAGATTGAGCACTTCGCTTCGCGTAATGCAATGTATATCGAGGGGCTCGGCGAAAAAGTTGTCGATAAATTTGTTGATCTCGGTTTCCTTAACAATATTGCTGATATCTATGATCTGCACAAGCACAGGGATGAGATAGCCTCACTTGAAGGCTGGGGCGATAAAAGCGCAGACAATCTGCTGCAGGCAATAGGAAAAAGTAAGGAGCAGCCTTTCCATAAAGTACTCTACGGAATCGGGATAAAGTTCATTGGTGAAGAAAGTGCGCGGCTTCTGGCAAGTAAGTTCAAGTCGCTGGATAATCTTGCATCTGCTACTCAGGAGGACCTTGAAGCGGTCTATGAAATTGGCGCTAAGATGGCTGTTTCTATTGTCGAGTTCTTTAAAAATGAGAAACAGTTGGAAATAATCGAGCGTCTCAAAAAAGCGGGATTGAACTTCGAAGTTGAAGAAACTGAGGAATACGCTGCTGCCAATAAGCTGTCCGGTCTGACTTTTGTATTGACCGGGGAACTGGAATCCGTGACCCGCAATGAAGCCAAACAGAAGATTGAGTCACAAGGCGGAAAGGTGACAGGTTCCGTCAGTAAAAAGACGAATTACGTTGTCGCCGGAGCCAACCCCGGCAGCAAATACGACAAAGCACAGAAACTGGGTACGGAAATTCTTGATGAGAAGAAGTTCAAGGAGTTGATAGGGGAATAATGAGATATTCTCCCTGCCTTCTAATTGAGAAGAACATATTAATCAACAATTATCGGAAATGCATAGGATTTTCCGGAGGTTTTTACTTTTATGATATAAAATCCGGATGAGACATCGGATACATTGATCTCAAATTCCCCTGTTTGAGTTATAGTTTCCGAATTAGTATTCTCATTAAGTATTTTCTCCTTGCCATTGGTCACTTTCGAGCCCAGAGTGTTTGTTAAAGTGACTGTTTGTTCTGGCGGCATGGAATTTGGTAAAGTCCTTGAAAAGGGTACTTTGATAATATTTTCAGCAGGATTGGGATACGGGTCAGCTATAGCAAAGCTGTAATCTCCGTCAATGATTGTTTTCAGACGAATAGGCGTTTCGCATCGGGTTGTGCCATAGTAATCCTCAGCAATCCCAATACCTTCCACAGGCACAGAATGGAGCCAGCATGTATCGCCGATCATTAGAGTGTCATACTGAACACCTTCTTTCCGCGGTGTGAAACAGACTTCGAGAGATATTTGCCCTTTGGGAGGTAAAATTATCGGGAACTGGCTTTGGGGCAGCGAAAAAGCTATATTGTGCTTAATGAAGACATCATTGATATTAACGGGATAATCGCTTCGGTTGCTGATCTTAACAGGACCACAGACTATCGAAGGATAGACTGTTTCATCGAAGTAATACCCTCTGCCTTCTTTATCGAATGATATAATCAGATCGTTAGTGTCATTCCGGAAGCGTACTTCGACCGTATCAGATTCATTAGTGCAGCCATTAGAATTAGTTACTCTAATAAAGTATCTGCCTGATTCTTTAACAACGATAGTAAGAGAGCTGTCTTTCAGGTCTTTAGGTTTACCGCCGGATTGAATGTCATCGATCGGAAAGTAATGCCAGCTAAATGATTGAGTTTGAACATGAGCTGTTATCATTACGGAATCACCAAGACACGGATCTTTCCTGCCGGTAACAGTAAGTTCAGGCTTGGGATTGGGAAGGAAATTAACTTCTCTGCTTTCTGTCCAGGTGCATCCGTTTGTATCTATCACAGTGACTTCATAGACGCCGGATTCGGTTACTTCAATTTTTCCGGTGGTGTCGCCGGTGGACCAGTTAACAATTTCAAAATTTTCGTAATTGATATTAAATTCAACAGTATCTCCTACACAAAGAGGATTGGGGGATGATATTGATAAGATATTTTCAGGTCGTTTATGAAAAGACATACGGATTTTATTAGAGAAATTCCAGTTGCATGAATCAATACCGGCACGCACCCAGTATTCGCCGGGCTCGCTTACTGTGATACTTCGGGTTGTGTCGTTTGTTGACCATAATATATACGGATAATCTTCATCCGGAAACAGAGTTAGTTCTTCTCCCCTGCATATAACAGTATCTCCTATAGCTGAAATAGTTGGAGAGATAGTATCCGGTAAGTTTTGGTATCTGTAGACTCCCGTTCCGGCTATAAAACCAGTGGTGTCGTCAATGAACCAGATGTCATCAGTGTGTTTTTCAACGGTTAGCCCGCAATTGATCTTACTCCATGTAACTCCACCATCAGTGGTCAAATAGACTGCCTGATTTTCCCCGATAGCCCAACCGGTTTTCTCATCAAGGAGAAAAGCGCCGAACATTCTATTACCAGTTATGTATTCTCTCCAGTTATTGCCATTGTCAGTTGTCATTCTCATGCCGCCATGATCGTTATGACCCATACACCCGCCAGCAAATGGAACAAGAAAAGAATTACCTATATGTGTTATCTCCTCCTGCCAATCATTCTCCCCGGATTTTACGAATATTTCCCAGGTTTTACCGGAATCGGCTGTAGTCCAGATATACCCGCTGCTAACAGCATAACCGGAGCCCCCAGGATAAAGAATAACATCTGTCATGCCGGTATTAGGTAAATCAGTTTTGAATACACTCCATGAAGCGCCGCCGTCAGTAGTTCGCCAGAATTGTTGATAATAGCCATTGCCTTGTTTTGCTGCGCAACCTCCGCCGACAACAACACCGTAGTTTTCGTTCAGAAAGTAATTCCCCCATAAATTGAATTGATATTTATCAAAACCATAGGAATAAAAGTCTGGGGTAATGTCATCCCATGAAGCGCCGCCATCGGTGGATTTGAAAATTCTATCCGGTAAACCCAAACTGCTGTTAGAACCTGATGTATAGCCAATTCTTTTATTAACGAAAAAAATACTTTCCAACTGATCCATATATGGGATTTCCAATCCCTGCCAGGTTTCGCCGCCATCGGTTGTTCGAATAACCGTTCCCTGATATCCGCAAACCCATCCATAATCCGGATCGGATTCGAGAAAGAACACATCTAAAAATGTCGTATCATCAAGGTTTTTAGGTATCGTAGTTATCCTTTCCCACTGAGCAAATATCTGAAGTGTAGCAGCAATGATAAAAAAGCTAAGTAAGACAAAGAATCTATTTTTTTGAAATTTTTTATTCATCGTAATTCCTTTTTTATTTTAAGGATTGACTACTATATAGACAAATTAAAAGGAATTTTGTTACTAATTTTTGTTAGAATTTTAGATTTTATTTCTTATTTTTCATTAAGACACTGATTAGATCGGTGATTATTTTGATATTCACTTGAAGCTAACAAAAAATTAACAAAAGCAAGGGAAATTTTAAGGAATCATAATAAAAATAAAAAAAATTGAATTTATAATTTATTGAAACGCATAATGATTGAAACTTCCAAGAAAAAAAAGTTCGAATTTTTTAATATTATGTTTGTGATTTTTAAAAAAATATTACAAATTACGGTTAGTAAAAATTGAGTACATGACAATTTTGTTCGGGGGCATCCGGTACCGAAGACTAGCCGGAAAACATAAAAATACCTTCGAAAATTAACGGAAACATATTTTCGGGTGTTTTTTTGTCTCTAATCTTAAAAGAAGACCCAAAAAACTGAATCGGATTACTGAAATAGAGGTTATTCAAACGGTTGAATAACAGTTGTTGAATATAACCTGAAGGGGAAGAAGTGTCAAATATTAAAAGTGAAAGCTTGTCTTTGTTTCCTGAAGTGGAAACGGAAGGACAGGAGCAGCAACAACGGAATAATTTGGAACAAGCAGACCCTCAAGCTGAAATTCTATGGAATAAATGCCTTAAAATAATTGAAGATAATGTAAATTCCCAGGTATTTAAAACATGGTTTGAACCTATATCGGCACAAAAATGGGAAAATAATCAGTTGACAATTCTTGTGCCGAGCCAATTCTTCTTTGAATGGATTGAAGAGCACTTCTACAATCTGCTGCAGAAAACCATTAGCGAGGTGCTCGGCGACGGAGCCAAGATTCAATACCAGGTAGTTATGGATGATACGGGTGATTCGCTGGAAAACAGGACTATCAAGCTGCCGGGCTTGCGTTATCCGCCATCCGGAGCTCAGACGACCCTGCCATTTGCTCAAACACCTGTGCAGCATCAGGAATTTCCAACATTTCTGAATCCTCGATATTCATTTGACAATTTTATCATAGGGGAAAGCAATCAGTTAGCTCGTTCTGCTGCTATGGCAGTGGCTCAAAATCCGGGAGGCACCCGCTTCAATCCTCTTGTAATCTACGGCGCTACAGGATTGGGCAAAACTCACTTGATCCAAGGGATTGGCAACCACATCGTGATGCATAATTCAAATTCAAGGGTGCTCTACACAAACAGTGAGCGCTTTACTATGGAGTTTGTGAATGCTATCCAAAACAACAGAGTGAACGAATTCATCAATTTCTACAGAAGTATTGATGTACTCCTTGTCGATGATATTCAATTCTTCGGCGGGAAGGAAAAAACTCAGGATAATTTCTTCCATACGTTTAATGCGCTGCACCAAGCTGGCAAACAACTCGTGCTTACAAGTGATAAACCTCCCAAAGAGCTTGATAAGGTTGATGAAAGGCTTATATCCCGCTTCCAGTGGGGGCTCACTGTGGATATTCAGCAGCCTGACCTGGAAATGCGTATGGCAATCCTCCGCAAGAAAAGCCTTGATGAAGGATTGGATCTGCCTTCCGACACAGTAGAATATCTTGCCAGGCACGTTAAATCGAGTATACGTGAGCTTGAGGGCATTCTAATCAGTCTGATAGCAAAATTCACCCTTGACAGGCGTGAACTCAACCTTGACTTAGCAAGAGAGGTAATTCACGGTATTGTCAAGGATGATGAAGAAAAACCGCTGACAATTGATGAGATCAAGCAATTCGTGGCTAATTATTATAAGCTGGAACCGGATATGCTTAGTTCAAAATCACGCAAGCATGAGGTAGCTCTGGCAAGGCAGATGGCTATGTATCTCTCGAAACAATTGACTGATGCTTCATTAAAGATGATTGGTGCATATTTTGGGGGAAGGGATCATTCTACAGTACTTCACTCCTGCTCTATGATAGAGAATTATCTTGTGACAGATAAAAAAGTCAAAAACGCATTTGACACTCTACTTGTAAAGATCAAGAAAATCTGAAATTTTTCCTTATATTATAAAATTAAAAAAAATCAGTTCGGCAGTTGATTTTAACTGACTGATTTTTTATTTTGTAACCTTTAGGACTTTAATTGGTTAATTAACAATATAAGGTATACTAAGTTTTATAAGAGAAAGGTGAGACATGAAAAAGTATTTTACCATTTTTGCAGCAATCATTTTTGCGTCTGCAATATTGTTACCGCAAATCAGCTATTCCGTCGAGAGAAAATACATAATGTTCGACAATCTTGACTACTATGCTGATACCTGCTATGCAGCTACCCTCAGGTATCATGACAATTATAAGGATGATCTTGAGATCCGCCCATTCAATCAGCAGACTTTCAACGAGATAAACGTAAAGGATTATGACGCCGCGATTTTTCCAATAGGAAATACCGGAAAAGGCTTCAGAGGAGAATTACCTGCATCCTATGGAACGAGATACAGCCTGAGTTCAACCGTTGGTGGTGTGAAAATTATTGACAAAATAATGGAATTTGTCAATTCGGGAACCGGTGTCATTATCATTGCACAAAATGCTTTGAGCAGTGCGTACACCGGAGGTGATCCCAAAGTCAACAATTTATTATGGAATATTCTTGGTATAGATTACCAGGGGCAAAAATACGAATGTGGTGATGTCACTGAATCCGGCAATACCACCGAATGGAGATGGTGGATGTTCAAAATAGAAGGAAGCCTTGAAGATCCCGTTGGAATGGGATTGCCAAAATATTACAATGGCGGCGACGAAAGCAGCGGTCAGGCTATTGATCCATTGGCATTTTTCCTTGAAGTTGATTGGTTCAGAACAAAAGATTCTGAAAAATATCCTGTGACAGAGCGTACCATTGAAGCTGAAAGCGATACAGCCATGGGTATAAGAACTATCTACCCAGTAAATGAGGAAGACACTTCAAGGATTTGCTTCTACAGTATGGGTTGGGAAGGCTTTGGAGGAAGATGGAAAATAAAACAAAATATGATGCTCCAGGCTATGCGCTGGGTGGTTGCAGAGGACTTTAAACCGGGTCCGAAAATTACCGCTGTCCCTAATACTCTTAACTTTGGCGGTATAGCCCTTGACAGCAGCAGAGAACTGGAAATTGAACTTCGCCATGTTGGTGTTGATGAAATGGAGATTTATTACGCAACGCTTGATGAATTTACAATTGAACCATGGGATTCAGAGGCATTTTCAATAACAGAAGGGGGAGTCGAAAAAGGAGATGATCCCGTAATACTCCAACCCGGGGAGTCGCACATCTTAAAAGTAAAATTCGAGCCGGATGTAGGTGAAAAACATTATGCACAGGAATTGATCATTGAATACAACAAAGATCATAGCGGTGAAGATGATTTCCCGGATTTGACGCTTTATATTGAAGGGACCGGCGGCGAAGAGAAACCCGAAGGCGGCTATTTTACAACTAACTACGAAAGCAATACTATTAGCTTTGGAACTGTTACAAATGACGGCGGTTCTGTTGATAAAACGTTGACTTTAAAAAATGAGGGGCAAGCAGCAATATTTGTCAGAAAATATATTCCTGATGAATATAACGAAGAAACAGCTTTCACATTCAGAGAGCAGATTACAAATCCAACTACCCTGGATTTCGAAGAATCATTTGATCTTACTATAAGATTTTTCCCTCAGGATCCTAATACGGAATACAATGCCAAACTTAAACTTGAAGTTGACAAAGCGACCAATGGCAACGAATTCTGGCTGGATTTGGTTGGAAAATCC
>CAZXYS010000007.1:64991-115852 GCA_964645005.1 uncultured Hyphomicrobiales bacterium
GGACCTTGGACAAGCGTTCCTTCGCAGGCTGCTACCGATG
This sequence comes from uncultured Hyphomicrobiales bacterium, assembly GCA_964645005.1. Lineage (GTDB taxonomy): Bacteria > Bacteroidota > Ignavibacteria > Kapaibacteriales > UBA2268 > CAZXYS01. Next base: position 65,032 of record CAZXYS010000007.1, read on the forward strand.
ATGGTTTGCTTACTGTGAAAGTTGCTCCCAATCCTGCTGAAGACAATTTCAATATTGAATACATTATCAATGGAGACAGGGAAAGGAATATAGAGATGTTCCTTGTGGATGTTACCGGCAAGAGTGTCGCAGAGCTTAAAAACGGAGTATTCATGCCAGGGACTTACCATATAAACAGGAATACGGATAATTTATCTGCCGGAAATTATTATCTGATTGCAAAAATGGCTGAGCAATCGATAAGCGTGCCGGTAGTGATAATGAAGTAAACATTATTACTTAGAAGAGACTGTCATATAAGTGGTAATTCATGTCATCCTTCGATTCTGCTTAGTGTGACATTATTATTTTCAAGGGCATCTTTTCCAACAGCTATGAAAAAAATAATTCGATTTTTGATAGAGCATATCCGGGATGAATTCCATCCCGGATATTATTTTTTGACTTTTCTATATCTTGGAATTGCTATCTATCTAAACTATGCCCACGATCTAAAACAAATCCACATTGACAATTATTACGGCGAGGCTTCCCAATACCTCCGATATTTCATATTATTTTCCTTGAGCTATTATCTACCCGCATTTTTGTATGCGTTATTCAATAAAGATCATGAAGCAATTAAAAAGCCGGCTTTCTGGGGGATAAGTCTTTTTACTTTGATTGTACTGGCTGCGGACAGCGCTTCATCCACAATTTATTATGACCTCAAGATAATATTCGGTATACCACGCAGTATGCTTCGCTGGACTTTCTATCTGTTCACTTCCTTTCATCAAGCGGTAATGTTTACCGTTCCCATCATTTTCTACAAAATATTATTTGACAATAATGAAAAAAAGTTTTACGGTCTGACAGCAAAGAACTTCGATCTCAAGCCATATTTCACCATGCTTCTTATCATGGCGCCATTCATCGTGTTAGCTTCCTACCAGCCTGATTTCATGGCTAAATACCCAGTCTACACACCCGGATATTCCATAGAAAAACATATGCTGCCATGGCTGGCAGCCGGAAGTTTTGAATTCAGTTATGCCATTCGATTTTTCACTATTGAAATATTTTTCCGCGGATTTATGGTTATTGGAATATCCCGATTGATAGGTCATCGTGCTGTGATGCCAATGGCAGTTCTTTACTCACTCTGGCATTTTGGGAAGCCGCTGGCAGAAACCATAAGCGCTTTCTTTGGCGGTTATCTGCTTGGAGTTATAGCATTTAGAACGAAGTCTATCTGGGGTGGTGTTATTGCACATATCGGCATAGCACTTATGATGGAATTAGCTGCTTATTTGCAGATATACGGAATTATGCCCTGATCAGCATTTTAAAGAACGAAGTAAAATACTATTCGATTATTAAAATTTATTTTCTTTAGTAAACTTTGAAAAAAATATCAAATTTAATATTTTTAATTAAAACTAATAATTAAATATACTTTTCGTCGCTTTTAATAAAGGCAATGTATGATTGCTTTCTTTCTTTAAATACTTTTAAAAAATAAACAGGTGTGAAACCACATTCTTTATCGGATTCATTCAATATTTTACCAATCTTTGAAAAAAAAGTAATTATCGTATTTATCTTAATGATAAAATTGTTATAAACTTTCAATATGTAAAACAATTTAAGAGGAATTATATGTATAAGTTTTCAAACATATTATTACCTACTGATTTTTCTGACAATTTCGAAATAGCCTTAAATTATGGCAAGGAAATGGCAAAATCAATAGGTTCTACACTTCATTTATTGCATACTGTAGAGACAATTATTGTCCCGAGCGAAGTTGTCTTTGCCCCGCATGCTAAAATTGTAGACATAGAGAATCAAATCAAAGAGTATGCGGAAAATAAGCTTAAGGAAATATCCGATGAGCTTGAATCCGAAGGTTTCAATGTAAAGAGTTCAATAACTGAGGGCAAGCCTGACGAAGAAATAGTAAAATACGCCGAGGAAAACAATATTGACCTGATTTGCATTGCTGCACACGGCAAAAGCGGCATAGAACATTTTCTGCTTGGAAGTACCACTGAAAAAGTATTGAGGACTGCTCCATGTCCTGTTATAGCTGCCAAAATGGCAAAACAAAATATGTAATTTCCATACAATAATTTTATTACTTCCACTTTATATTATATTTGGAAATAAATATTATTTATTAAAACCAGAAGTAATATGGAAAAAGAACTCGACAAATCATACGCCAATCCCCTGACGGTCAGAGCTAAAGCATCTGATGAAGCTCGGGTACACCAAACAATTTGTGCTCTTAGCGCAAGAGCAAGACAAATCAATGAGGATATTAGATTGGAACTGGATGACGCTCTGTCTGAATTTCATTTCGAAGGTGATTTGGACAAAAATAATAATAACAGCACTGAACGCACCGATGATACTTTTGAAAAGATGGAAAGAATAAGGATAGTTCAAAGATTTGAAAAACTTCCGAAACCGACTTTCATAGCTATGAGAGAATTCGATCAGGGTAAACTCCGCTATGAACTTAATGAGGAAGAAGGCAGATTTGAAAAGTTCGAAGATAAGTAAGCAAGCGTAGAGAATGTGCCACACTTACACCAAAGGTGTGGCACAATTTATTTTAATCTATTTCTCAAGACTTTCCAAAATCACCGAATTCTTCACTTCCTCCCAATTCAGATCAATTTTTTTCTCTTCAAATCCATCTTTTAACTCGTATTCCAAAGCAGATCGTATTCTTATGTCATTATGAGGATGGGTTGCTATTATTTCGAGATTTTTGGCATAACCCTTTCCCTCATCATTCAGCCTTTTAATTTGGAATTATATTTTTAGCAATAAAAAAATCCCCCTGCTGCCTCGGTGCAAAAGGGGGATTTTTTATTATCGAGTGGTTATTATTATTTGGAAATAACCATTGGTTTTGTTTCGGTGTAAGGTCCGGATTTGATCTTATAGTAATAAACTCCTGAAGGCAGATCAAGCCTTGAAATGTTTATACTAAGTTCATATTCACCCGGTTTCAGTTTCTGGTTGACGAAGGTGCCAACCTTTTCACCGTAGCTGTTATAAAGCGCTATAGTGGTGAATGATTCCAGACCGATTGAGTAATTGATGGTAGCCGTTGAGTTACCATCAATAGGATTAGGTGCTACATCAGACATCGAATACTGAATTCCAAATGATTCGATTAATCTCAGAGTATTCACACAAACTGGCTGGATCGTAATCTGACCTGGTTCCGGATACTCGAGAACATAAGGAGGATCAGCTTCAAATGTGACGATCGGCAGAGGTACTGTTGCAGTATCACTTAGATAAGGCAGCAGTTTGAACTTGAACAGAACACCTTCACCCATTACTGCTAATGGTCTGTTAGGATCGCTCTGGGACATTGTCACTCTGAGAATTTCATCGTTTATTATTGCAGCCTGGTCGAGTGACCATCCCTCGGTCATAGTTTCATCAGTGATAATACTATCTCCGAGGTCTTTATCATCGATAGCCGGAAATACGTCAATTGTCGATGTTTGATTATCCCTCGTAAATTTAATATCCGTGGTAAATCCTAAGATATTAGCCTGGTGGAGAGGTTTCTTTTCATCATTACGATTCTTCATCATGACTTCTATTTCCTGCACATACTCATCCTGATGGATTGGGGATGTGTTATAATCGTCATCAATCCATGGTACTATCTTATGAACCATAGCTTCGCCCGTCAGATTCGAGGTCTGCGGTTCAACGTCATTATAATCATCGATAGAAGTCTTGTAATCGATCTGGGCATTAAACACAGCCGTATCTCCGGTGTCAAATGTCCGGAATGTCACCTCGGAAATAAGTTTGTCCTGAGATTGCAGATCGAACGGCACCTGAGCAGGCGTTTGTCCGGTAGATTCAACATAGTACCTGTCAAGAGTGAAGTACTGCGGATCATTGCCGGTAATTGTCGGTTCCTCAAGAACCTGGATAGTCTCGCTGCTTTGATTCTGCAGATAAACCGTATCCGTTGAATCCAGAGTGACATAATGCAAGCCAAAATCTCTGTCATTCGAGGTGAGACCAAATTCGGCTACTATACCAATAAGTGAATCTGAATCTTCCGCAGGATTCCATGAGTTACTTACCGTCTGCACCAGTGCTGCATGCCGTCCGTTATGCATAGCAGTAAATGTATAAGGCACAGCAAGCGAATCTCCCGGATCAACATACACAGGCATCTGATCCATGAATGATTGCTTAACTTCAAATGCATTTGCATCTGGACCTGTTATCACAAGATCATCAATAACAAGCTGCTGAGTCTTACCTGCATCAGATTTAATAATATTGGTAAGCCAGCCGTCACCGTCTCTTGTGTCACCTACTGTTAATAATTCAGTCCATTCATAGCCTTTGATTTCGACGTGAGGCTGAATTCCGGTTCCGGTGATTTGAGCCGTATCGTATTTGACGAGTTCAGAGAATTTTGCTTCTATGATCACTTTAGCGTTATATGCTTTTTCTTCTTTTGGTTCAAAGAAAAGCGGAAGTGTTTCAAATTGTCCCTTTGTCAAATCAATTATCATATTATTTTCATCCAATCTGAAAACACCATCCGTATCATCTTCAATGTAAATATTCCGGACATGTAATTTGGCTGCATCATTCGTGGCTATGCATCCGTAATTTACATTCCATTCATAGTATGAACTGTCATTCTTACCATCATGTGGTTTTACGATTCTTCTCTTACCAAAATCATAGCCGTCAATAATAGGCTCGGCATCAATACCTATACCTTTCCATTCAGACCATGATTTTTCGTTTGAACCGGCATTACTGATGAAGTGAGCCGTGTCTATATCCGTCACTCCAGCCTCATTAGGTCTGTAATAGACAGTAAATTCATGATTTTCATCCGGTTTTAATGTCAGCGGGAAGTGCTCTCTCAGATTTTCAACTTTAGTAAAGTGAGTTTTATCATCCCAATCGATATCTTCAACTATGAGATCTTTATTCCCGACATTCTTGATCCAAACACTCTTAGGAACTTCCTTAAAGATAGGTATATCGACCCATTCCTGGTCGGTGACATGAATAATCGGCTCACCACTGCCCATTTTCAATTCAAGCACCGCTTTCTTGAAGCAGCTAAGCGTTGCCAGCAAAGTATCCGTAATTGTCTGTTCTATTTGCTTCAGTGCCGTAGCACAGGCTTCAATTTCTACCTCGCCTTTCGGTGGAATTGTGACAGGCAAATCAGGTGAGTTGATCTCGAACTCAGGATATTGATGTTTAAGAGTAAGCTCGTAGATCGTCACCGGCACATCAGCAGGATTTTTCAGCTTCACCGGCACGCATTTCTTCTCGTTAAGAGTTAAAGTACCAAAATGTATTGAATCAGGATCCGCTACTACGTCCTCGGGAATATAAGTATAAGTCTTTTGTTTGATCATGCCGGAGCGGGTCATAAATCTCATAACTGCTTTTGCCGACTTGCTAAGATCCTTAACAGTCAGCATAAATGTTGCTTCTTTTGCGGTAGCAGGATCAAAATTCTCTATATCTGCCTCATAGTTATAAGATTCATCTTCAATAAATCTTATGCTGAACAGAATCGCACAGGATGAATCTTCAGGCTCAACCCATGCACGCCCAGTTACATTCCCGCAAGTATCATCATCTTCTATGAGAAGAGTATCCTCACATACTGAGGCATAATTAATACCTGTTGGATAGCCGTACGCGAATCCGTCCTTGGTAGCATCCCAGTTACCATAAGCATAGCAGGCGAATTTCACGCCGCTATCTGCTTCAACATGGTGATCGCCGGGACCGACTTCCTCTGTAATATAAAAATAATCAGTGCCTTCAATGGCGTTCATAGCCGTACCAAATTTCCCGGTCAATGGCTGCCCATCGAAAGTTATGTGGTTTTGATCACCCCGCTTAAAAGTCATATAAATAAAATTATCTATACCATACGGCGATCGAAACTGGGCATAAGATGTCCAATGCTCCTTCGGAGCCAATACAAGCATCATACCCTGCCCGCTGCGAGTTGGGTTCTGAATTTCATCCGCCTTATCTTTGTTTGAATCATCAGGACCTCCGGGGATTGACATATTCCACCAGGATTTACCGTACTGAGCCATAAGTATAGGCTTAGTGGATTTGTAATATAATGCTTCTTCCTGACTTTCAAGATTGAACCAATCTCCTCTGTTCAATTCAGGACCAATCCTCTTGAATCCTGAACCATTCTGCCTCATAACAAAGACCTCTGTTTCGTCATAGGCTGCAATAATTCTGATTAGATCACCATAATCATCATGTCCTGATAATCCTCTTTCGCGGTCATGATATCTGATAGGCGCAGATATATACTCTTTCCCGAGCAGTTCAATGGGCCATAACATCTCTATTAACATATTTTTTGAAAACACTGCCCAACGAAACTGATAATTAGTAGGCATCCCCCGTTGGTATCTCGGGAAAGCTCCTTTAGTGTGTCCGGAAATAACTGAAATTGGTTTATCAGCTTCAATGTAAGTACCTGTTAAATCCGTTGACCAGGTTTGTTTCTGGTATTTCATACCTTCAATTCTACCTTCAACAAGGTATGTTTCTCCCTTATCAAGAACTACAGTATTTGAATGACCTGCATCAACCTTCACGGTATTGGCAGTGGGCTTATAAGTTACTTTAGTTTTATTCTGAGTAGCTGTTATAACAAACTGTGCAGGTTTATAATGCTCAAGAGCGTCAAGATACAGATTTGCCGTAACATATTTCTTGCCGAGCCATTCAACGGGAATAGCGCGGTAGCATTCCCCCGACCACTTATAAGCCATGTAAACTGCTACAGTTATTGGGTCATCTGCTTCTATGTGAATTCCTTTTTCAGTGATCACCTCCGATTCCCTGTTCATAATGACATCAGGAATTTTTACAATTGTTGTCTGATGTTCTTTGATGTTATGATTGGTTGTTCCGAGTCCTTTGATTGTTACAGTCGCCTGCGTGTTGACCTTCGATGACAACCAGAGCATGATTGGAAATTCACCGAACCTTATCGGTTCACCGGCAGATTTTCGGCAGTGAGGTATGCCAACCCAGTATTCCAGCCCGTGAGTTATTTCCTCGTTATCATTATTTTCCTGCGCTTCCGCGGGATAAGGCAGCAAAAATATTAATGATAAAATAAAAAAGCCGCTAAAAAGTTTGGATAAATGTTTCATATAAGTCTCCGAGTTTATTTTTTTAATAATTTTATCATCCAATTTATTTTTAAAAAATATATTCATGAAGTTAAATCAATATAACAAAAAAATCGATAATTACAAATGTAATTAAGCATTTTCCTTGATTTTTTTAAGGTATACGAATTAATTTTTAAGAAATAGTATGACCCTAACCTAAATTTTATAACAGTTGATTTTGTGTTTTGTTACTATAGTTTTTTGAATTTTTTACTTGTTAATTTGGATATTTTAAGCAAATTCTTAAATTGCAATTAATTATAATATGATTTTTTTCTAAAAATTTCTCATTTAAAAACCGGATGAAAAAAATTTTATATATATTTCTAACAATAACACTATTTTTGAGTTTAACATCAAGTATAAGATCTGAGTTAAAGTATTCGTCAGTCAAAATATTTTTTGATAAGAATTTAACTATTGAAAAAGCCCTTAAAAATCCGTTAATTCTCAACGATGCCTTACAAATTCATCATGATCACTTGCAAACAATCCTCAATAGCCATGAAATAGATAAATTAATATCCATAGACATTAACATGGAAATATTAGTTGATGACCTTGAAGAATATTATTCCCGAAAGATCAGAAAACACTCCGAATCATTGAAAAAATTAAATATTACATTGTCCGGGTCAAATTTCCGACTGGGTTCGATGGGCGGTTATTATACAATCGAACAGCTTTACGAACAATTAGACCAAATGAAGATAAAATATCCGAATTACTTTCGGGAAACGGAAATAATCGGCTATTCCTACGAAAAAAGACCAATTTACGCATACTATTTTACCAAAGAGAATAGTGATGAAAAGAAGGAAGTGCTCTACACTGCCGCTCATCATGCGCGGGAACCGGGCGGGATAACCACTCTGGTTTATTTCCTGTGGGACTTGCTCGAAAGCGCTGACGCCGGTGATCCGGCAGCGAATTATATCCTTGAAAATCGTTTAATCTGCGCCGTTCCACTAATAAATCCTGACGGCTATTATTACAATCAATCAAGATTGCCCGATGGCGGAGGTCTTTGGCGCAAAAACCGTCGCAAAACAGGCAATACCGTTCAAGGTGTCGATCTGAACAGAAACTACGGACCTAAAAGATTCTGGGACTATTCTAATGATGGTTCATCAACAGACCCTGAATCTCAAACTTATAGAGGTAAAGCTCCTTTTTCCGAGCCGGAAACCCGCGCCGTAAGAGACTTCTGCAAGCGGCATGATTTCAAGGTCGCTTTGAATTATCACACTTACAGCAATATTATTATCCATCCTTATGGATTCAACGGCAACCATACGAAGGATTCCACTCTTTTCAGATACATGTGCCAGGATATGTCTGTGAAAAACAGGTATCATTTCGGACTGACGCATAAATCTCTGGGATACAAGACGAGGGGCAATTCCGACGATTGGATGTATTATCCCCAGGATAGAAAATCCCGAATTATGTCTATGACTGTGGAGGTAGGCAGCAGGCTGGACGGCTTTTGGTGCGCGCCGCACAGAATCCTTGAGCACGCACGAGAGAATTTGTATCTCAATTATCAGGCGGCGTGGAATGCTGGCGCAAATATCCGTCCTACAGATGTTCTTGTTGATAATTCTCTGCCAAATTATTATGTTACAGTGATTTATAGAAATACGGGCGTCGATGACCTTGAAACTGATGCTTATTTATCAGTTAAATCGCTTGATAGCAGGGTCGTAATTGAATCGAAGCATAGATTGATCGGAGATATGGCATCCGCAACGCAGGCGGAGGAAAAGTTCGGAATAATTGATTATCAGGGAATTAGCAATGGTACGGAAGTTCCCGTAGAAGTGAAAATTGTGCAGAACGGCGTGCCCAGACGGGACACTTTCCGGATTACATTACTTAAAAATGAGTTCATTCCCGTATTCGAGAATGAGGAAGAGCCTGGAAACTGGGATTATCCGCAATGGGGGCTGGAGTATTCGCCGGTGCGCAATTCCTATGTAATATCCGACAGTCCGAATAAGAAATATGCCGGGTATGAAAAAAATTATCTGACAATTAACGAGCCTATAAGCCTCGACAACTGCGCTAATGCGGAATTGGAGTTCCACACTAAGTGGAGCATGGAGCGGATTTGGGATGTCGGCTGCGTGCAGGCATCGAGCGATAACGGGGAAAGCTGGCAGAGCCTGTCAAGTACGAGGACTATTGAAGGCACAGGTTTAAATGGTGAAAAATTGCATAGATACGATCACCGCTTTACGGGGAATTTCCCGATCTGGATAAGACAGGTGTTTTCTTTGCGCAATTATGCAGGGAAGGATATTCTATTGAGATTCGGTTTGTTGAGTGATTCTAAGGATAATTATGACGGCTGGCTGCTGGATGAAGTCAGAATAAAGAAATATCCCGACAATAGTCAGACATCTGCTGAATTTTCTCAGCAGAAAGAAGCATTGGGCGTTAAAATTTCACCCATCCCTGTCGAATCCGGGCAGCAACTCAATATCAACATTAAATTAAGAGAAATAAATAAATCATCGACAATTAATTTGAGAATTATAGATGTCACGGGAAGAAATTATTTTGTAAATATATATAAAATAAAAGATTTAGAAAATGGCAAATTGTGTATTGACACGGAAAAAATGCTGCCGGGAATATATTTCTTACGTTTGAAAATTAACAATACTTTTTTAAATAAAAAGTTAATCATACATTAATTCGTTTATATTATTAGTTCTTAAATAATTGTGTTTTACAAAAAACTGATTCAGGATGAACCAGGAATTAAAAGAAACGGATTTTTATAAGACTATAGACGGCAAATACAGCTCTAAAATTAAAGTTAAAGGCTCGAAATTCATAGCTTCGGCGGCTCATGTTTCAACTAAGGAAGATGCTCAGTTCTTTATCGACAAGGTCAGTTCTGAGTATTACGACGCTACGCATAATTGCTTCGCTTACAGGATAGGATACGACGGTATGGAATATCGGGCAGGCGACGACGGCGAGCCATCGGGTTCCGCCGGGAAGCCGATTTTATTTGCGATCAAAAAATTTGAATTGAGCGACGTAATAGTGGTTGTTACAAGATATTTCGGCGGTACGAAGCTCGGTGTAGGCGGTCTGGCACGCACCTACAGCGAGGCAGCGGAGACTGTCCTCGATAAGTGCGGAATCAAAAAAGTGTACAGGACTCTGCCGGTCAATGTTTACTGTACGTATGAAGACATCTCGCCTGTGAAAAAGTTGGTGGATGATTACTCGGTGAAATTCACGGATCACTACGCCGATGCTATAGAAATAGTCGCCGAGATACCACTGTCTAAAATCGAGGAATTTACCTCGAAGATAACATCCGCAACAAGCGGCAGAGCGGGAACAGTAATTAAGAAGAATTAAATCATGGGTTTACTATGAAAGTAATTGAAACTGTCGAAGAAATGCAATCCATATCGGATTACCTGCGGTCGAACGGCAAGAAGATAAGTTTCGTGCCGACGATGGGATTCCTGCACGAAGGGCATATTAGCCTTATAAGAAAGGCTTCGGAACTATCCACCGCAGTGATTGTCTCAATTTTTGTCAATCCGATGCAGTTTGCACCCAATGAGGATTTCGAAGACTACCCCCGCGATTTCGAGCGCGATAAAAAGCTCGCCGAAGAAAATGGCGCTGATTATATATTTGCCCCTTCGGTCTCAGAGATGTATCCCAATGATTACCACAGCGAAGTCAAAGTTAACGGAATTACTGAAAAATTCGAAGGCGCAAGCCGCCCGACACATTTCAACGGGGTTACAACCGTGGTATCAAAGCTGTTCAATGCAACCAATCCGCATCTTGCAGTTTTCGGTCAGAAAGATTACCAGCAGGCGCTTGTGATAATGAAGATGGTGAAAGATCTGAATTTTGACATAGATATAGTTTTAGCGCCGATAGCCCGCGAAGAGGACGGATTAGCGCGAAGTTCCCGCAATATTTTTCTCTCTCAAGACTTACGTAATAAAGCACCGGTAATTTATCAGTCTCTGGAGGAAGCAAGAAAAGCAGTCGAAAACGGGGAGCGGAACAGAAAGATGATCAATGCTGTTTTACACAAGACTCTGCGCTCAGTTCCGGAGATACGAATAGATTATGCCTGTGCCGTAGATGCTAACAAACTCAGTGAACCCGATAACTTCAATCCACGCCAGCGGATAGTTTTTCTTATCGCAGCGTACCTCGGTAAAACACGCCTTATAGATAATGCATTGTTGACAGTACCGGCAAATGAATAGGTAAAAAACAATTACTAATTTTTAATTTGTTTTTTTATAAATTAATATTAATTTATAACTATGTTTATTGGTTATTTAACTCCTTGAATCTCTTGCCTTTGTTTTAATTTTATCTTAAAAAAGCTAAGATGCTTACCAGCAAACTGGTTGTTCTTTAAAGAACAGGAATATGGATTTAACTCTTTGATTATAATTATCTTACAATTTGCTTTTGAAATATATTCTTGCAAGGCTATTACTTATTAATAAATATTATTTTATTATTTATATATTAGCTATAACTATATTAATCAACCAATTAATTACAAACGGGAGTTGTGTTATGAAAACTATTTACACATTAATCGCTTTATTAGTCATATCAATGACAGCTTATTCCTTTGACGGTAAAAATCTAAAGGGAAACAGCCGGTTTTACTTGGTGACACTTATCTTATCAAAAACATAATGGTATATTCCTTTGAAGAGGGCGAGACCAAATGGACATTCACTTACGATGAAAACGGCAACAGGCTTACATATCTAACCGAATACATGGGGATGGACGGCTGGTACGAAGGCGAAAGACAAATATGCACCTATGATCAAAATGGCAACAAACTTACTCATACTTATGAATCAAAAGATTACGATGAGTGGGTTTGCACAAAGAGATATACGCGCACATACGATCAGGACGGCAATGTGCTTACTTATCACGTTGAAGATTTTGTTGATGGGACATGGGTAAATACAAGTATGGAAATAATCCAATCCCATCACAAGCGCAATTGATGTTATTACAGTGTCAGCGGGTAAATACAAGTATGGAAATAATCCAATACGGCGAAGTAAAATCCGATTATCCGGAAATAGTTAAAGGCGATATATTGCTTTCGATCGACGGAAAAGTAGTATCAGAAGTTGAAGACAGCCTGCGGCCCTATATCTCTGCGGGGAACCGTGATGTTTTCCGAAGAGCTGTATAAACTTATATGCTGCGCGGCGACAGCACCACACAGATTCAAATCGGATATAGGGACAGTCTTGATAATGCAAAGACAATCACTTTGGAAAGAAAGTATACATATGATAATTGGTTTGCAGAGTTTACACGTATCCCTACTCTTGGCGATGTACCATGGAAGAAATGGAACTGCGATGTTGGCTATGTCAACATGGGCATATTAAAACGCGATGAAGCTGATTTTATGTATGACAATCTTAAGAATACCAAAGCTATTATCTTTGATCTGAGAAAATATCCCGAAGAATCTGTCATAGTTAACATAGCAAATTTAATTCTTCCATCCCGCAGAACAGTTGCAGCATTTATGATACCAGACGTTACTTATCCGGGAACTCATTCCGGAGTTTTTCAAAATTCGGACAGCAGACCAATCCCGACAGGTACAATGGCAAAGTTATAATTCTATGCGGCAAAGGAACCCAGAGCCACGCTGAGTATTGCTGTATGATACTCAAGGCAATGCCTGATGCTGTCATTGTTGGCAGCCAGACTGCCGGCGCCGATGGCAATATAACACGCTTTAAGATAAGCCATGAAATTTACGCCGGATTCACATCATTAGGCACTTTCTATCCCGATAAATCGGAAACACAAAGAATTGGGATAGTTCCCGACAGCGTTGTCTATCAAACGCCTGAAAGCATCCGGCAGGAAAAAGATCTCGTTCTCGAAAAAGCTCTGGAAGTCGCTGGCTGCGATCCCAGCGCCGTACCGGAAGACATGTTTGTTGATAATCAGATAAGTATTTATCCCAATCCCGCAGAGAATCATATTACAATTTCAGGCATTTTCGGTAAGACTAAGATCTATAATCCCCTCGGAGTTGAGGTCTGGTGTGGGTTTATTAATCTTGAAAGGGATATACCATTAACTAATCTCAGCCCGGGAATGTATTTGATCAAGAGTGAAAAAGGATCGGCAAGATTCGTGAAATATTAGTATTGTAAATATCGTTAGAGGCTGTCCTAAAAGTCAGAGAATTTCATTCCTGCGAATGTCGAAGATCCTGCTTTAGAAGGGCAGAAATCTGATGAATACTGCATTTTAGCTGCTCTCAGAGTGATATTTATCGAGATTTCGTCCTTATAAAACAGCCTCTAAGTAATTAATTTAAAATTTCACCTCGGCAGATCATCTTCCCTATCTGCCTCTCCCCCATCTTTCCTGAATACCGCAAACAAACCAACCGCCACAATTATCGAAATTATCGTTATCCATTTCCCTGTGGAATAAGCTGCGGATTGATACTTCATCTTGACTGTATGCTTTCCTGCAGGTACTTCCACTGCCCGCTGCGAGTAATTTGACCTGTGTATTTTTGTTTTTTCACCGTCGATATATGCTTTCCATGCAGGATAGTACACCTCGCTGAAGCACAGTATCCCCGCCTTATCCGTTTCCACTTCGTAGATCATTTCATTTGCCGAATATTCTTCGCATTCAACTTTCAAATTGGCAATAGTCGAAACGCTTGCCGACAGATTCACCTCCGGTTGTTCTTCAAGCAGGACAGTTCTCGAATAATCGACAGCATTATTCCGCATAAAATTTTCCGTTCGATCTGCAGGTACAACTTTTGCGTTATAGCACATCCATGCCCGCGGACGGTAGTTCTGCCTTTCACGGAATCTCGCTCCACCGGATCTTCTATCTACCATGATCTCATATCTAACATTATTAAGCGCATTTACTTCACCCCGGGAATTAAGCGGGGGCTGCACGCGCTCAAGGATAAGCGGATTATAACCCTCGACGAGCATAATCCGGTCGATCAAACCCAGATTTCGCTGCATCGCCATATATCGCGGCTTGTATGTGCGCATATTCACACGGAAAATCTCTTCCGGCGGATTGGGCTTCAAAGTGGATTTTAACTGCTGATCAATTTTGTAGCTTTCTTCGGGATTTTTGGGGCTGTCATTGAAATCACCGCCTGCGAAATTAAGATCGAATATTGCCAAAATTATCAATATAACGCCCGATACGAACGGCTGGAATATGCCTCGAATTGTCAGGATAACTACTATCGCAATTAAAATCATAAATATCAATGAAGCCGCGCCGAAGCTCTGAATTTCCGAAGTTATCTGCCCTGGTGTACCGAAGCCGGATAGTACCGCGCCGGAAGCAGCGAGAAATGCTAAAAGCAGGAATATGCCTGTGATTATGAGGAATTTCATCATAAGATTCCTGCCGCCCTGCCAGAGAGAATCGAAACCAAAACCAGCGAATATACTTAAAGCAAAGACTGTGTAGAAGATCATCCTCGCCGGATTACGGAATTGGTCAAAAAATGGCAGATTGTGGAATATTGGAAAAATAAAACTGTTTGCGCCCAGCGCGAAAAAAATTCCGAAAACAGCAGCAAATGTGAGGAAGGCGCCCTGTCTGGTACGGATTTTCATCACTGCGCCTAATATTCCCAGAATCAACGCCGCTAAACCCACATAAAATGCCGTTTCCCAGTAGTAATAATATGGGGCGCGCTGTTCTCTATTTGCTGCAGGATCTTCATAAGTCAAATAAAATGGCGCGGATTGTTCTTGAGAGCCATTGACAAAGCCGAAAACTTTCGGAACAATCGCGGTGTATAGCTGTTTTACTTCCAGCGAGCCTTCGGATGCTTTTTCGTAAGTCATTTCGGCTCTTTGGGATCGGTCGGCGAGTTCCTGAGATGGTAAATATTGTATGCAGAAAATGCCAGCGCCTATCAGCACAGGCAGGATCGAAGCTATTACGAGCTTGACAATTCCGCCGCCGCCCAGTTCCTTATTTTTTATTCCGGCGATCAAATACCAGATAAACATCACACCGAGGAAGAAAGCCTCGTAGAGCGTCATCTGCGGATGTCCGGAAAGCATTGATATTCCTAAAAACAGCCCCGCAAGCGATGCGAATTTTATGCTCTGCCGGACGATACCTTTATAAAAAAAATGTACTACCAGCGGGAACCAAGCGAGATGATAGACTATCATGGGGTGGATGACATGACAGACCATTATCAAAGAAAATGCGTAAGAAACAGCGCCGATTACAGCGCCAAGAGAACTTATCTTCCATCCCCTCGCTAAGATATAAAATGTCAATTGCGCTATAAAAAAGTGAAAAATGATCATTAATTGAAGCGCTGCTACGGGCAGCTTGCCATCAGGCTCGGTGAAGAAGCTCAGCACCCGATTGAAAGGATAGAAAAAGCCGACCTGCAAATCCGCGAGGAAGGGCATTCCCGAAAAAGTATAGGGATTCCAGAATGGGATGTTACCGTCGGCAAATTCGCTGGCGGCATAGGATTGCGTTGGATAAACATATTCCGTGAAGTCTTCCCAGAAGAAGGCTTCGCCGGTTATCTGATCCCAGAAAAATATCGAACTGGTAATCAGGAAAAATACCGCTGCAATCCAAATCGACAAATTCTTCGGCGGATTGATGGTTTTCTTCGGTTTTGTCGTTGTTTTCGACTGTTTTGTTTGCATTTTTCTTTTGACTTGTGATTTTTTAGGTTTTTTGCTCATAATCACTGGAAATTTTATTTGAAAATTACTTTTTTCCAATTGCAATTATTGATATGCCAAATGGCATAGATATAGACGGTAAAATTTTCCTCTCAGCCAAGAAAATTTTACGGAATAACTTATCCATAAAAGGAGATACATTATCCACAGGTTCATGCTCAACCTTATTTGAGGGTGTTAACTTTTCAGCAAATCTCTTCAATACTGCCGGCGGAAATAAAAAAGTATTGAAATACGAAGAATATGCAATGCTAAAACCTGCACTTATCAATAATCTATTAAATCTTGCCCTGGTATATCTCCTATAATGCATATGTTGAACATCATGTTCACTCCACAACCACTGGTATGCCGGAACAGTAGCTATAACATAACCCCCTGGAGGTAATATTTCATAAGCTTCTCTGACTACCCCGGCGTCATCTTCGATGTGCTCAACAACATCCAGCATTGTTATAGCCTGCACATTCCATTCATCTTTAGGAAATTCATCCGGATTACATTTATACAGATTTTGAAGTCCCCGTTCCCGGCAATATTCAAGTGCCAATTCGGAATTGTCCAATCCAATGACATTGTACTTTTCAGCCAGTATTTTCGAAAAGCCGCCGGTTCCGCAGCCTACATCCAGAAAATCCACGCCCTCGGTAAGGTCGCATTTTTTATTAATTAGTTCATATACGATCCTGTTCCTCGCTACGAACCACCAATAACTGTCTTCCAATTTATAATTTGTATGGTATACTATTTCCTGCATTATATTTAATTAAAGAATTAATATGTTTAAAAAATTAAATTAGTTGATAAAAAGAATTTATGCAAATTTAGCAAATATTTCGGGCGAAATCATAAATTAAGTTGTCAGCAAAATCGTTAATCTCTTTTGGAACTGGAAAATAAAATCACTGAGGCAGATATGAATCTAGAAGAGAAAGTAAACGAAGAACTGAAGAAAGCAGTTCGGTCAGGAGATAAAACAAGGTTGGAAACATTTCGCTCGTTGAGAGCGGGGATAATCGAATTCAACAAAAGCGGCGCAGGTCGCGACATGAATGAAGAAGACGAGATGAAGATCTTGAACGGCGCCGCCAAGCAAAGACGCGACGCTATTGCTCTTTACGAAAAAGGAGGAAGATACGAGCTCGCTGATAAGGAAAGGCAGGAACTTGAGATTATACAGGAATTTCTGCCAAAGCAGCTTAGCGAAGAAGAGATAACTGAAATCGCTAAGCAGAAGATCGAAGAGATCGGCGCTTCCGATATGCAGGATATGGGCAAAGTAATGGGAGTTATTATGAAAGAGTTGAAGGGACAGGCTGAAGGTTCCACCGTACAGAAAATTGTAAGAGAATTACTCGGATCGCAGTAAATATGCCCGAAGTCGGATCGAGAGATGAAATACAAATTACGGAAGATGCTCTTCGCGAGATTGAGTTCGGAGAGGCACTTAACAAGATAAAGAAGAAATGTATTTCTGAGCCGGGCAAAGAGATAATTTTAGCACTGAAGCCATCCCAGGAGGCATTCTGGCTCCGTAGAGAGCATGAACTGATCGGCGAGATGACTTCTCTGCTCATCGAGGAGCGTGAGGTACCGCTCGAAAATGTATCCGACGTACGCGAGAAGATCAGGAAAAGTCTCGTGGAAGGAGCCGTACTTAACTCTACTGACCTTCTCGAGGTTCGCGATAATATCCGTACTTCCCGCCTCTTAAGAAAATTTTTCACCGAAAGAAAAGATAAATACCCCGCGCTGGCAGAGGAAACAGCCAATCTGCATCACAATCTTATTCTTGAAAAACACATTGCCGACGCAATCGACGATACCGGCGAAGTGAAGAATAATGCTTCCCGCGAGCTTGCCCGCATTCGCCGGTCGATTTTCGATAAATCGAATAAGCTGCGTGCGAGACTGGATAAAATACTAAAGCAGGTCGTCGAGGATGACTATGCTCAGGAGGATTTCTTTTCATTGCGGGAAGGTCGCTTTGTCCTGCCGGTGAAAGCCGAGCATAAACGGCATATTTCGGGGATTATTCATGGTGTGTCGCAGACTGGACAGACGGTATTTCTTGAGCCGTCCGAAATAATCGAGATGAATAATGAGCTTTCCCTGCTCAGAAATGAGGAAAACCGCGAAATATACAGGATTTTATCGAATCTCACCGGCGAACTAGGCGATGAAGCTCATCAATTCCTGACAACTGTGGATATTATCGGTCATCTGGATTCGATTATAGCTCGCGCAAGATATGCCCTGGATTTCGGAGGTATACAGCCTGAAATTCTCGAATCGAAGGAGATTTTCCTGAAGGATATTCGTCATCCGCTGCTTGTTCATGCGAAGGGCAAGGAAAAAGTCGTCCCCTTAAGCATCGAATTTGATGAGAAGAAGCGCGGGCATCTGGTCTCGGGACCCAATGCCGGCGGTAAGACGGTAGCTTTGAAGAGTATCGGTCTTAATGTGGCGATGGCTCTCAGCGGGATATTCCCTCTCGGCGAATGCAAAACCGGCTACAGGACAATATTTTCATCAATCGGCGATCATCAGTCGATTGAGCATGATTTGAGTACGTTTAGCTCACAAATTGTTCAGATCAGGGATATTCTGCAAAATTGTACACCAGAGGCTCTGATACTGATTGATGAGATTGGCTCGGGCACTGATCCCGAGGAAGGCTCTGCTCTTGCTGCGGGAATTATGGATACTTTGATTAATCTCAATGTCTTTTTTGTGGCGACGACGCATCAATCCTCGCTCAAGACCTATGCACTTAACAGGGAAGAGATAGAAAACGCCTCGCTCGAATTCGACGAAGAAAAACTGACGCCGACGTATAAATTCCTCTCGGGGCTGCCCGGCAACAGCTATGCTTTTATTCTGGCGGAAACTTACGGGCTGAGTCCGCTGGTACTTGAACGAGCTAAAAATTATCTGAGCAGGAAACAAAAAGAGCTCGAAGAAAGCATCTCTATCATGCAGAGATACCGCCGCGAAGCTGAAAATCTAAGGCAGGATGCAGAAAAAGAGAAATCGCAGGCAGAGAAAACCCGGCAGAAATACGAAACAAAATTCGACGATATAAAGAAGAAGCGCAGTGAATACATCGATCAGGCGAAGAAGGAAGCCTCGGACATTGTCAGTAATGCCAATGCTTTGATAGAAAATACAATCCGCGAGATCCGCGAAGAGAAGAAACCGGTTTCCGATATCAAGAAAGATTTTTCAAGGAAAAAAGAAGATCTTTCGCAAAAAGCCAGTGAAGTATACAAAAAAGAGGAAGAAGCCGAAGAGGAACCTGTAGAACAGGGCGAACTGGCGGTTGGCGACAACGTTTCGATTGAGGATTCTTCTTCTGTGGGAACTATAATTGACATCGATAGAAAGAATGACAAGGCAAGAGTCGATGTCAATGGAATGAAATTTACGATGGATCTCGACAAGCTCACAAGGAAAAAGAAAGAAAAATCAAAGAAGAAGCAGAGTTTTGCCGATTATATAAAGTATGATACAAAGTCCAGCATCGATCTTCGCGGTATGAGAGCCGATGAAGCTATCCGCGAGCTTGAGGATTATCTCAGCGATGCTGTGATGAGTAATAATCTGGATCAGGTTTCGATTATTCACGGCAAGGGCACGGGCACTCTGCGTCAGGCTGTGCATGATTTTCTGAAAGATCATCATGCGATTAGATCATATCGGCTTGGCGCCATTGAAGAGGGAGGCTCGGGTGTTACCATTGTGGAACTATAAGAAAATTAACTGCTATCGAGTCAGATTTCTTTTCGCCGGAAAGCTCAAGAAAATACCGACCTATAGTTCTCAAAGTCTTTTTGGAATAATTTTCGGCTTTGCCGAGATTATATAAAGTTCTGTGTTTAGATTTTCCTGAGTCGTCACGACAACTTTCGACTATTCTGAGGTAAGTACCGCTTGCTTTTCTCTCTTTCCGTAAGAATGCCATTGTCCACCTTGATTTTTAAACAAAATAAAGAATAAAAGGTTATTGCGCAAGCGTATTATTGCACTACAGATTTTGAGATTTTCAAAATTTTGAACGAAAAATCAATGACTTACGACAATTTTTTGCAGATAAGCGTCAAAGTCAAGAAGATAATCAAAGCACAGCTTTTCAGAACCATGCTTCCCAAATACAATTTGTGAAGCAGAACTACACACATCTATTATCACACTCACTAATTAGCACTATCACTCGACCCCTAAAGTTGTACCTTGCTCTTATAATCAGTGAAATCAGAATAATCAGCTCAAATCAGAAGTTCAGACCTCAAATTCTCAATTTAAAATTTAAAACTTAGAACTCTCAATCCAGGTCGCTCAAATTCTTCTTCACCTTCTCCAGCGAGACCTTCATACTCTCCAGCTTCTCGCGTTCGTAGGTGACAACATTCTCAGGTGCATTCCGGACAAATTTCTCGTTATCCAGCTTCTTCTCCGAGCCTTTGATATTATTTTGCAGGCGGGCAATCTCTTTCTCCATGCGTTCCTTCTCTTTCTCGATGTCGATAGCGCCTTCGAGCCGCAGGAAAATCTCGACTTCGCGCACCACCGACGCAAGCGAGGACTTCGGCTTCACCGCATTCTTCTCGACGGCGGCCTCCGAGCAGCTACCCAGTGATTTTATCACCTCCGCCTGATCCCGGATATAGTGCAGCGTTTCGTCATTTTTAGGCGATATCACCACCGGCAGCTTCTCCGACGGCGGCACCGAACTCGCCGCACGCAGACTGCGTATCTCCTCGACGATCTTCTGCACATGCGTAAACTTCGACTCAATTTCCTTGATGATCTTTGTCTCATCAGCTTCCGGCGCCCGCTGCAAACCGATGCTCTCATCTTCCGGGCGGTCATCGACCAGGTGCCAGATCTCTTCCGTCAGGAAGGGCATTACCGGGTGCAGCAGCTTCAGTATTCCGTCGAACATCTCGAATGCGAACCGCATCAGCGCCTGATTATAAGCTGCCTTCGAATTATCCTGCGTCTGCACCTTGAGAATTTCCACGTACCAGTCGCAGAAATCGCTCCGGATAAACTCGTAAAGCACTTTCGAATATTCATTAACCCTGTAATTATCAAGCGCCGTATCCAGCCTGCGAATCGTCGAATTATAACGCGACAGGATCCACTTATCCGCAAAGCTCATCTCGCTCTCATCGAGCGTTTTATCCTCGCAATCGGGGCACACATCCGGCAGGTTTACCATATCCCGCTTCATCATCAGGAACCTGCCTGCATTCCACACCTTATTCCCGAAATTCCTGCCTATCTCCATCGCAGGAATATCCTGATTCTTAACATCAACTTCCATCCGAATATCCTGCCCCAGCGGCGACAGATAGATAATAGTGAAGCGCACGGCATCCGCCCCGTACTTATCAATAATATTCAGCGGATCCGGCGAGTTACCCAGCGACTTCGACAGCTTCCTGCCGAGCCCGTCACGTATCGTCGAAGTAAAATAAACATCCTTAAACGGAATCTCACCTTTAAATTTCGTCGCCGCCATAATCATGCGCGCCGCCCAGAAAAAGATAATGTCCGGCGCAGTCACCAGCAGATCAGTCGGCAGGAATTTCTCAAGGTCATCGGTAGTTTCCGTTTCGCCGTCGTAGAGCCATTTCATTGTTGTCATGGGCCACAGCCACGACGAGAACCACGTATCGAGCACATCCTCATCCTGCCTGAGATTATCATTTTCCGCAAGTCCCAGCTTCTGCCGCGCTTCCTCTCCATATCGGGCGGCAGTGTAATTGCCATCGTCTGTGTAGAAAACCGGGATGCGATGTCCCCACCACAACTGCCGTGAGATGCACCAGTCGCGGATATTATTCATCCAGTGTTCGTAGGTTTTTACCCAGTGGTCAGGATAGAACTTGACTTTTTCATCCTTCACCACTTCCAGAGCCATTTCCGCAAGCGGCTTCATCTTCACAAACCACTGATCGCTGAGAATAGGCTCCACCGGCTCACCCCCGCGATACGAGAACCCGACCTTATGCGGATAATCTTCCGTCTTCTCGATAAGGTCATTCTCTCTAAGCTTTTCCGTAATTTTCTTCCGCGCTTCGTATCTCTCCAGCCCGTTGAACTCACCCGTCTTCTCATTGAGCGTTCCGTCCGGGTTTATAGTATTGATTATCTCCAGCCCATGCCGCCCGCCGACCTGGAAGTCATTCGGATCGTGCGCCGGCGTTATCTTCACACAGCCCGTACCGAACTCGGGATCGGCATGCTCATCGGCGATAACGGGCACTTCCCTGTTCACCACAGGCACGATCACCGTTTTCCCGATCTTATCCTTAAATCTCTCATCATTGGGATTCACCGCCACGGCAATATCCCCAAAGATAGTCTCCGTCCTCACGGTCGATATTCTCAGATATTCATCACTATCATTGAAATAATATTTCAGCGTATAGAGTTCTTCCTTAATTTCGCGGTATTCCACTTCTTCATCGGAAAGTGCAGTCATACCCAGCGGCGACCAGTTTATTATCCGCTTCCCGCGATATATCAGCCCTTCATCGAAAAGCCGTATGAAAACTTCGCGCACCGCATTGGAAGCCGACTCGTCCATCGTAAACAGCGTCCTGTCCCAATCGCAGGAAACTCCCAGCTTCCGTAATTGTTTCAGGATAATACCGCCGTACTTCTCGCGCCACTCCCAGACTTTCTCAACGAACTTCTCCCTGCCGAGATCATACTTCGTTTTACCTTCCTCACGCAGCATAGCTTCGACTTTAGTCTGCGTCGCGATGCCCGCATGGTCGGTACCGGGAAACCAGCAGCTTTCGTAACCCTGCATCCTTTTCCGCCGGATATACAGATCCTGCAGGGTAATATTCAGCACATGCCCGAAGTGCAGTATCCCCGTCACATTCGGCGGCGGCATCAGGATACCGTAAGCCGGTTTCTCCGACTTATTATCCGCCTTGAAAATGCCGGATTTCTGCCATTTATCGTACCATTTTATTTCTGCGTCACCCGGTTGATAAGCCTTGGGATATTCTTTCTTCATTGCGCCTTCCGTTATCCTATACATTTCAAAATTTTACAAACTACAAATTTATGAAATTTTTCATTAAACTAAGAACGCAGAATTTAGTAAGAAAGTAATACGGGAATATATAATTCTTGTTTAAAATTGTATGTAACTTATAAGTGAATCGATCAATCTATCATAATCAGCATGATTTCCAATCCAAAACCAGTATATGTTATCTCCATCTTTCAATCCTAATACTCTCCAATTTAATCCAATCCGAGCTGAATATATTGGTTCATTACTATGTATTTGTTTGAATTGCAAAGATGGATGATAAGGATTATCTTTCCATAATTCGAATGCTTTTTTAGCTTTCTTCTTAATCTTTGAAGGAAGTTTTTTAAATTGGTCAATAAAATCTTCAGTTATATAAGAAGTCACATTCCACCAAACCCTTTTTTCTTCACTTTCCCTTCTTTCACGTCCTTTCTAACTTTCTCAGCTAGTTCCGGCATTTTATCAGCGGTTTCCGAGAACTGCTTATCCCAGTGCTCTTCATCCTCAATTTCTTCAAGGATCATCCGGGCAATTAAATCCTGCTTATCCTCCGGCAGATCTTTAATCTTATCCCACGCTTTTTCGAGTTTTTGAGTCATAATTTTATCCGAAATTTATCGATAATCTCTTATTCTGACGAAATAAATATTATAATTGTTTTACTTTCATTTCTCTCAAAAGCAATACCCAAGACTGACATAAATAGTCGGGAAAATATATATGGCATTTATACCAGCGCTGAAGAACAAACCGCCTTCTTTAGGCTGGTGTCTGTATGAGAGATTAACCATTGTATATCTTTTCCAATCCTTGAATTCAATGAATTTCCCGTCATGTAAATAATCTTCACTTTCTTTTAAATGTATAATCCCTAACCCAAAATTAAATTGATTGATTCCTTTTAAATGAGTATTTATCATAAAGAATGCACCCTTAAGCGAAAATTATATTTCTTTCATCTTCATCAAACTGAAAGAATATCCATAACCTGCACGAAGACTGAAATATGGTGATATAATTCTTTCATAGTCAAAATTATAATATAAAACCGAAATAATCGGTAATCCCATATCCAAATATACTATATTTCTTGCTAAATCGAACTCTGTGGAATCTTTCTTAGTATGGCTTTTTCTATCAGCTTTTTCGTCCTCAGCACACAACTCAACTGAAATCAAGCAAACAGCAAATATGCAAAGGTACTTCATAATGACACATTCTAAAAATTTCAATAATTTTCGGCAAAATAAGATTTTTTTCTTTAAAAACATTATTTAATTAAGAAATGTTTGTAAAATTTTGCAAATCAAGCGCTAATAGCTGGCATTTTGACACTTGAATAAATGCAACCACACTCGATTTTTCCCGTCAAAAGTAAGAAAATCGGGTTCCTTTTCAAAATATTTTCCTATTTTAACATAGATGGATGGATAGAAAATCTGTCCGCATAATTTTGACAATTCACAATACAGGGGATTATTTATGTCCAAAGCAGGTATACTCTTTATCATGGGCATAGCAATTATTCTTGCATTAAGTAGTTGCGCTCACCGTCAGTATATGCCGCCGATATCAGTCGTCAAGCCGGATTCGCTGTTGCACATTTCCGATGAAGAAATAAAAGAAGCCTTCAACATGCAGCCCCAACTTATAAAGCCATTGACCCTTGCAATTTACAACGCAAGTGTCGATGAAACGCCCCTTATCAATTCATTGGAAGCTCTCGACGGCATAAACAGCATTTTTGAGATCTCTCCCTGACTTATCGAAGGTGATAAATACAAAAGAAGGAAAGCCCGCCGATGGTACTCGTACCATTCCGAACCCGATGTCACGCCAATTAAAAAAGTCCGTTTGCACGCAGCCAAAGGTAAAGCCGATATGCTGGTTTACTGCGGCATCACGCACGCCTACAGAGAAGAAACCAATTTCCTCGCATGGGTCATACATAGCTCTGGTTCCGATGATTTTCGTTCCCGGGCAGGATTACGAGCTTGTAACCGAAGTTGATCTTTTCTTTATCGACGTGCGCAACGGCTTCCTTTACAGCACCTGCCACGAAAAGATCACCACGAAGGAAAATTACATAACTCTACATTACAAAAATTCATCCAGGCTTGACCGTGCAAAATCAGCAAATGTGGAAAAACTAATCTCCGGCATGATCAAAGCAACCCAGCGTGTCATCGGCAATGATGAGTTTTACCTGAAAAGGTAGAATAGAAATACCCAGAAATCATTTGTACAAAGACACTCTTGGAGAGGTATATAGATAATCTATCGATACAAATACCACTGGTAACCGCGGCAATAATACTGCTCGCAGCCTTAGCGCCGGCGCCCGCCCAACACAATCCGGCACCATAACGAAGGAGACAGTACTGATGCGGTGATGGGATAAATATGAACGTAGCAGCGGCAAGTCATTCCTTGCCGCTGCGTTCAACATAACCAAATTCCCCTCTGTCTCTACTCGCACCAATTCTCTAACGTTGGAACACCATACGTGACACCCCCCGCGTAACTCTAAATTTAAAATTCAGAACTTGAAACTTAAACTTTTAAACCCGCAGCCAGCAGCCAATAACCTGTAGCCATGAATGTTATCTATTAATCTGCCTCAATCCCCGCATCGCATATTCATTCTCCGGGTCGATCTCCAGCGCTAGATTAAACGCTTTTCGTGCCTTATCGCGGTCACCTGTATAGAGAGCATAGCTGCCTATGTTAGCAACATTCACCGCGGCAATTTCCTGAATCCCATCTACCAAATGCCCCGACTGCCCCTCCAGCGACGCAATAAATTTTTTCATATCAAGATTATCCAGCGACACATCATACTTCTTACCCTTCTCTCGCAGGCGGTAGGTAAAACCTTCCGGCACCTTCGCATATTTCTGACCGACTTCTTTTTCAGTCTGCATCAAATCTATTGTCAGATATACCGGTCGCTTCCCAAAATTCTCATCGATATAGCAATTCAGCAGCCCGACGAAATTACTCTGAATGCTCATCCTGTCATAAGTCTCATCCGCCTCAAATTTTTGCAGATCTCGCATATATGAATCAAACCCGGGTTTGCATTGTTCCCTTAGCTCGGGATTCCACTGCAAAAGCTGATGCGGGTACCAGGTCCGCCTCATTAATTCTTTCTCGATGAGCGTCACATCCGGACGCATCCCTTCCACATGCTTCTTATACCAGAACGCCGAGCACCAGTAATCCCACTGCGCCGAGATCACTATCGCATCTTCCTCCAGATTCTCCAGCAGAATATCCGTATATTCCGCCACCAGGTAATTATCCGACTGACCATTGCTCTGGAAATTCATCACAAGCGACACCAGCGGCACAATAAATATCACCGGCAATATCTTGGGCATCTTCTGCGCCAGCCAGTAAAATCCCGCCCCCGCAAAAATAATCGCCGCTGCGAACGCCGTCAGGAAATACACCTCGATATCATGTATCGAATAATTCATCGAATAGACAAAACACACGACTAACAGAAGCGCCACAAACCAGAACGTCTCCTTCGACAGCTTAAACAGCTTCCCTATCCCCAGCAAGAATGGAATAATCCCAATCCACCCCAGTTGATAAGGGAACGCTTCAGAGAATTTTGTAAAATTTTTACTCCACGACTCCGAACCCGAGAACATCCACACTTGGTACTGTTTCCCCTGCACATGATACATAAACTTATCGAAACCCCGATGCACCCAGCCCCAGTTGAACTCCGGCAATCCGGCGCTCCTTATCGGCATATAGATATAGAAACTCAGTCCCAGCAGCAACGGCAGTATCAGCAGCGCCAAAAACTTCCATCTCTCGCCGCTAAAATCAAACTTCTTCCCCGGCCGCTTGAAATACATAAATAAAATTGCCGGCAGCAACAGTATCGTAGTCATGTGATTAGAAAATCCCAGCCCAATCAAAAACGCGCTCAGGATCAAATATTTATTCGAACCCGTGAAAATCCCGTTCAAAAAAGTCAGCAAAATCAAATTCATCAACAGCAGTTGCAGCGAATACACCTCCAGCGAAGTCCCCTGCTCCCAGACCGTAGCAGCAAAACTATACGCCAGCGCCGCCCCAAGCGACACCATCAGGATATTCCCCGTTGTCAACTTCACGGGCTTCTTAGGCTCAGCTTTTTTCTTTGCTTTACGCTTATCCTGCTTCGCGGGTTTGATAGCACTTTTCTCATTCAACTGCTCAAAAATTGTAAACGCCACATTGAAAAACACCATCCCCGACGCCGCAGTCACGAAAGCCGCAAATAAATTCAGCGAATATATCGTCGAAAACGGCAGCGGCAGCAACGTCCACAGATGCCCCAGTATCGTAAACAGCGGATATCCTGTCGGATGGGCTATCCCCAGCGTCGCGCATGCTCCCGCAAGCTCTCCGTTATCGGTGAACATCACATCCGGCGCGCATGTAATTACATACACGACAAAAGTAATCACAAACACGAATATCGAAAACGTCCACCTGCTCTCAATCTTCATTTGTCTTTACCGCAGTATTTATCTATCAAACGCTGCGATGGTCCGTGCCCGAGTTCCAGTGCTTTCTTCAAATCCTTGCAGGCGCCCTCATCATCGTCGGTGTACAGCTTCGCCACCCCGCGATAATAATAAACCTCCGGTCCTGCGCCCTGCAGACTTTCCACCTTATTAAAATCTT
Source organism: uncultured Hyphomicrobiales bacterium (assembly GCA_964645005.1). Taxonomy (GTDB): domain Bacteria; phylum Bacteroidota; class Ignavibacteria; order Kapaibacteriales; family UBA2268; genus CAZXYS01. Next base: position 92,799 of record CAZXYS010000007.1, read on the forward strand.
CTATCGCTTTCTTATATTCCTTCAGCCCGTACCGCGCTATCCCGCGATTTATAAGCGCATCCTTATCGTACTCATTCTTCTCAAGATAGGTCGTCAGATCCTCTTCCGCGCCCGCATGGAACTTCAGCTTTATCCTTATACTCCCGCGATTATAGTAAGCCTCCATCAAATCAGGATTCTTCGAAATCGCATAGGAATAATCCTCCTCAGCAGCCTGATTCTTACCCAGTTCTTCCTTCGCCATGCCGCGGTTTATAAAAGCTTTCGCATGATCAGGATCAATCTCCAGCACCTTAGAAAAGTCCTCTATCGCCCCTTCGAAATCCATATTGTCGAACTTAATCTTCGCCCTGTTGAAGTACAGCTTCGAATTTGACTGATCCCTATCGACCGCCTTATTGATATTTTTCAGAGCGCTCTGATACTTCCCAAGCTGGGATTGCACATTCGCCAGCGCCAAAAGCGCCTCCGGATCTGTCGAGTCGATCTCCAGCGTCCTCTGATAATCCTTCTCGGCGCCTTCCGGGTTATCCACCTTTTCCTTCAGCTTCGCCCGGTTAAAGAACAGCCCCGGATCGCCCGAATTTAGCTCAGCCGCTTTATTATAATCCTTTATCGCTTCGTCGTATTCGCCGCGCAGCGTCTTCTTCCGCGCGCTTATCATAAGTTCGGAATAAGTCTGCGCATAAGCCTCGCCGACCGTCAGCAATACCGCAACAGCCAGCATAAGAGCAGTTTTTAAATTAAAGAACAACTTCAATTTTGACAACATAAGCTATAACTCCCTTTCAATTTCCGCAAAAGCATCTTCAGTTTCATAAAGTCGAATACCAATCTTTTTCAATCGGGAAAATTTCCCATATTCAGGAAAAATCTCATCGAGTATCATCTCCGCAATATTCTCCGCCGTCGAATAGCCTTCCATCACATTATACCTGAAGCCATTTTCCTTCAGAAAATCTATCATCAGCGTATCCCCGCTGTCGCAGATAAAAGAATGGTCCAGCCTTTCGACAATCGGTCGCATTGCGTGCTCGATATCATAATAATCTATCACCATCGAATTTTCATCTTTATCGCCTGTTATTTCGATCCGCAGCTTATATGTATGCCCGTGGACATTCCCGCACGGACCATCATGGAATGGCAGCCTGTGACTCATCTCCCACTTAAATTCTTTCGCCACCTTAAACATTATCTACTCCTTAACCTGTTCATCTTTCTTATAATTAGCTCTAATCGTCGAATGCATTCCGCCGCGCGTCGACCACTCGGAAACAATTTCCATTTCCAGCGGCTCGCAGGCGGCTGCCAGATCATCCAGGATAGCATTCGTCACATCCTCATAGAAAATTCCTTTATTCCTGAACTCCAGGAAATAATATTTCAAAGATTTCAGTTCCAGGCAGGTTTTATCCGGCACATAGCGCACCGTTATGATCCCGAAATCCGGCAGCCCGGTTTTCGGGCACACCGACGTAAATTCGGGATTCACATGTTCTATCCAATATTTTCTTCCCGGTTTCGGATTCGGGAACGTTTCAATATCTTTCATTTCAGACCTAACATTGTTTACACACATAAAATTAACGAATTATATGGTATAAGCAAAACGCATTGAGGCAAAATAATTTTTTTAACTCTACTCCCCAATAAAAAATTGATTCTAAGTGCTTTGTCATCAATTCGAAATTATTTATCTTTTTTTGAAGACAAGGGATTTTTATAAAACCAATATCCATTAATAGCTTTACGTCTTAGAATTAACTTATAGTATTAATTATTTTGCTTTCAAACTATTTTGTTTATATTTGTAAGATAAAGCAGATCAGTAGTATAAGAAGGTAGATAAATGAAAACAACACATATAAAAGTGCCAATCAGAGCTTTGAAGTGCAATTATAATCCCAGAGTGCCATTCTTAATTAGCGTGGGGTCAGCAATAGATCTTTTCGGAAGTGTTAGATTTCATAAAATAACAAGACATAGTCTGGCAAAAGATGCAAAAAAGATATCAAGAGACTGGGATCAAATAGGAAAAGACCTAAGAAAAGCTATTGAGCATGTTGCAAATATAATCAAGAATACTAATGAAAAAAGAGAAGAAGTCAGAGAATTCGAAGATTGATTCTTATAAAGGTGCGCCGTTCAAAGATGATGAAAATGATAAACCGGCGGATAATTTATCCGATGAACATAGACAGGATGTTACTGGAAATTTATCTATAAGTTCTTCTAAATCTTTTTCTATTGGACCATTGCCACATCCCGATTTTCTGGAAAAATACGAACAAATATTACCAGGCGCTGCTGAAAGAATTTTTACTACCTCGGAAATGTATCGGGATGCTAATATTGAAGATAATCATGAACTTGTTAAATCGGAAGTTGGATCAACTAAAAGGGGACAGTGGTTCGCTTTTATTATATCAATGACTGCGATTATTAGTGGTGTTCTTGTAGCATTATTTGAATCTGTTTGGGGGGGCTCTTCAATTTCAATTGTAACTATAATTGCTCTTTTAATCATATATGCGAAATCTGCCAAATTACAGTTGAAATTTGGCAAAGGATATGGGGACGACGAAACTGATAATGAAGACGAGCCTGAATAATTGAGCTATTAAAATAAATCTTAATTATAGTTTTTCAGGATTTTGATAATAAAAGATTGGTTTTAAATAATTTTAGTTGTGTATAACATTATTTTTTAGTAATTTAAAATATTAATATAGGCATATTTAATATTTAGGAGCAATACATGAACAACATACTTCGAATATTCGTTTTATTCGCAGCTATTCTTGTAATATCTTGCAGCAGCGAAGCAAACAATGAAGAAAAAGACACTACAAAAACCAATGAAACTGCACAAACTAAAGAAAAAGAAGACACCAAAGAAACTTCAGATCCCGGAATTTTTTTAGAAAATTACAATAAAGTTAAGGACGGCATGGATCTATCCTCTGTCGAAAAATTATTGAGTAAAAATCACTATAGAGTATCCTCATCCGGATCAGGCGATTCAAAAACCGAAACTTACACTTGGGAAGATGGACCTAAAACAATCTCCATAACTTTTGTTGGCGGCGAGGTAGCGCATAAAGTTCAGTCCGGATTATAGCAGAAAATCATTAAACCCGGATTCACAATACAAAAGTTGCATTTGTAGCAAAAAACAGCTAACCCGCCTCAGAAAGTCCCGTCAGATGTTACATCTGACAAAATTCTCCTCCTTGAGGGGTGCCTGAGCGCAGTTGCAGCTCAGCGGAAACCACGCTTTAGCGTGGTGAGGGCGGGGTGGATTCTTATTTAGTTCCTGATGTTTGTATAAAACCTATAAAAATTATACTTACAAAAGAGTTAGATGGGATTTTTCATTAGATTATTCTTTCAATATCATAAACAATTAAACACTAAGAAATTAACCACCCCTTCTTTTCCCCTCCTTAATAAGGAGGCGAGTGAAGCCGAAGGCTTTACGGGGCGGTTCTTCTAAATTAGTAAAATATAATATGTTAGTAGGTTTGATGATTTCTAATGCTAAATCCGGGTTTAATCATTCCCATAATAGTATCCTCATTTATTTTCAAACGCTAATATACCAAATTATTGTGAGTTAAATCGTTTTTTCTTACTATGTCAATTGTGACATCTATACTAAAATATTCATGATAAGTTTTTATTTCTTAACTTAAAATTTAGGACTTAAAATTTTTCTTAAAGCTTTCCTACCTAACCACCCTCAACTTCTTATTTACCTTCCCGCTGAGAAGCTCAATTGTAACTATATAAGCCCCGGGTCGTAGCCTGCTCGAATTGATATTGAGCTTATTTTCACCTTTTGAAAGATATTTGTTCCGGAAAGGAACATAGACAAGCCTGCCCTGAACATCAGAGATAAAAATGGTGACCTCTGCCGGTTCATGCATTTCAATACTCAGTGAAAAATTGTCGTTTGCCGGATTGGGTGAGATTGTTGTTCTGTTCTCTATTTCAGGTAATTGCGAAACCTGCGTTAAACCACATTCCCCAAGTATTTTAAAATATGCTTTAATGCCACAAGTATCATTAACTATTATTGAATCAGTGTAGCGACCTATAGCTTTTGGCTTAAATGTAATATTTAAATTAATACTGCCATCTCGTTCAAGTTTGTAAGGTAAGTCTTTAGGATAATCTAGCGAAAATTCTCTTTTATTCTTAAGTTTAAATTCTTCAATCATTATTGGTTGACCTAAATTATTATGAACTTCAAACTTTCTTTCATATTCAATTCCTGCATCATCTGCAATTAAAATTAAAGCGTATGATGGCTTTATCTGGTATCTCGGAACTGTGTAATCAAATATATAATCGAATTCATTTGAAAACATATCCGAAACACGGATTACGCCTCTACCCGATTTCTGACCGTCAACCGGTTTTAATTTCCAATTAACTTTTTCATCAGTGCCTTCCTGAAAAGAATCAAAGCTCAATTCAAGATTATTGGATTCCTCACTAATAAATTCAATAGATTTGATCCCTGAACTTATTTGAGAATTCTCCGGTTTATCGTTGAATGAACCGTAGTAATATCCGCATTCATTGTCGATAAATGCTTCCGGCGGCATTCTATCTTCAGGTTCAGTTATCTCTTCATTTCCATAATCCGCTGGGTAGCCATAGCTATCGCACCAATCAAATCCGAAAGAATAAGCGGCAAATGGCTTTTCAGCTTTGATTTTAAATATGCCAACTTCAGGTAGTGTCAATGTTTTTACTGCAAATTTTTTATTTTCAACATCATAATCAAAGATTTCTCCTGGTTCCTGGAAACTATCTCTTAAAGCCACCCAATGAAATTCTCCATTGTGATATTCAGCATATTGAATATCTTCACTCAAATACCCCTGTTCATCAGTCTCAAAGATAAAATTTAAATAGTTTTCCGAATAACTATCACCTGTGTTTGTTCCCGGTGTATTAAAGAAAATTTCCTTGTAATAATGTTTGTAAGGTATTATTGGCATTATGAATGGATCACTATTAGGCAGCGGATAACCATCTTCTTTTGTACCTGTATTTAAGAAATTTACTCCAATCGGTTTATCACCCGAAATAACTACCGAATGATTTGATTCTTCTAATGGATGCATCCTCATTTCCTGAAAGCCCTTTTTTTCGATACCACCAGATTCAGAAATAAAAGAAATTTGCTTACCATCTCTATAAATATTTGTATTTTCTTCCTTAGCAAAGACCTGAATTAGAGATGGATACTCTCTGTCAGGAAGTTTAGCTACATGATATTGCTTACCCCATTGTTCTGTCGGCAATAGCATTTGAACTGTATGATCACACCATTGATTACCAACTGGTATATTAGCACACTGATTCCCGGCAATAACGGATACTGGTTTATTAGCTGTTATCCTGCTGCCTGTAAGATCAGAATTACCCCCTTTGGATTGGAACATCCAGACATCGCCCTCATTCAAGGTAACTTGCTTAATATCCCCAGGCTTCTTACCACCAGCAGTTTGAGTATATTCATTGCCTCCTAACTCAAAAGTGACTCTTGTATTGTCATAAGCCGCGGTGATTGTAGCCTGACTTGGCATTTTATAATCCCAAACATTTTTAAACATAGTATCTACTTTATATGCCGAAACTATATATTCTCTACCAAGCTCGCTTACAGGCAAGACAAGATATCCATCACTGGTACTCGAGCCTGCAAATCTACAAATACATTGAACTTTTATCGGTTTTTCCGATTTGATATGAATACCGTAGCCCTTATATACCTTTTCAGGAATAGGATCTTCTTCACTGTCTTTTACGACAACCTGACCTTCTTCAGGTAGTAGATCAAAAACAATTACATCATCAAAATTATTAGGATAAGTATATTTACTTTCACGGTAATTCTTTGCTGGAATTTCTACTTCTACAAGTGTTTTAAACTTTGATGCTACAAAGATTTTTACAAGATCTCTATCATTTTCATATTCATAAAATACCGGCGGATTACTTATCCAAAACTCCGTCCCGAAACCCATCAATTCCGGCTTTTTACCATCTTTTTGCGCATAGCTGCTTATTAATATTAACATTGTAATAATCGACAGGCAGGTTATAAACTTAGTTGCGGCTTTCATTTTTCACTCCTCGATGCATCCTCTGATTGACACATCATGAATAATTTATATATTTAATTTTTATATATATGTCAATTGCTTTTCTTTCCACAAGTATTATTTCAATTTAGCTTAATATAACAAATATTTTTCAGAAATACTATTTTTATCAAATCATCCAACTCGAAATTTAAAAACTTAAAATTTCGAGTTAAGGACCCGTCTGGGGATGTCGCACAAGTCATTTTTGGCTGTACTTCCATTCCGCCCCGATTAAGCGGAATTTCGCAAGTTCACCCAGGATGACAAAAACGAGTGTTTATGGGAGCATCACCCTGAGCGGAGTTAAGTTTTACTTGAATTATCTACTTATGGGACAGCCTCAGGACGAGATAAATTTTAAAAACAACTGCAATACAGATTAAAGAATAAATCCTGCGGAAGTACAATAGCTATTAGCAGACTATTGCAAGATAGAACTTTATTTGATAATTTGAAATTTCCAAATGTTATCACTTGAAATATAAAATTGATAACGGAAAATTTTCGTATAGTTTAAATAAAAATTTAGTATAAATAGTTTAAAATCTTTTAATTATTATCAAATGATGAGGACTGCACATGGCTAACCCAAAGATTATAATGACAGAAACTGATGAAGCGCCGGCATTGGCATTGTATTGCCTGCTGCCGATAATTAAAGCTTATTTTAAGAATTCCGGCATTGATGTTGAAACAAAGGATATATCGCTTGCAGGCAGGATTATTGCGAATTTTCCGAATAATCTGAAGGAAGAGCAGAAAATCCCCGATTTCCTGACGGAACTGGGCGAAATTGCTAAAACACCGGAAGGCAATATTATAAAGCTGCCTAATATCAGCGCTTCTATCCCACAGTGTATAGCAGCGGTGAAAGAACTGCGCTCAAAAGGCTGCGATATTCCCGAATTTCCCGAAGAACCGAAGAATGAACAGGAAAAAGCGCTGCGGGATAGATTCGGCGTAGTGCTGGGCTCGGCGGTAAATCCCGTGCTTCGTGAGGGTAATTCGGATCGCAGACCGGCGGCGGCAGTGAAAAGATTCGCTCAGAAATATCCTCACAAGATGATGAAGCCATGGCCCGAGACCGGTTCCAAAGCGCGCGTGACACACATGAACGAAGGCGATTACTACGAAACCGAAACTTCTACCACTATGGATAAACCTACCGATGTTAAAATTGAATTCGAGGATGGCAGCGGAAATAAGAAAGTCCTGAAAGACAATCTCGCGCTGCTGGAAGGCGAAGTCATTGATTCCGCAGTAATGAACGTAAGATCTTTGCGGAAATTCTATGCCGAACAGATTGAGGAAGCAAAGAAAGATGATATCCTGCTTTCGCTGCACCTTAAAGCGACTATGATGAAGGTTTCCGATCCGATTTTCTTCGGACATTGCGTATCGGTATATTATAAGGATGCGCTTGAAAAACACGCGGAAACGCTGAAAGAAATCGGTGCAAGCGTCAATAACGGTCTTGCGGATGTTCTTGATAAAATTAACAAGCTGCCGGAAGATAAAAAGAAAGAAATCGAAACGGACATCAACGCCTGTTACGATAAGCAGTGCGATCTGGCGATGGTAGATTCGCGTAAGGGTATTACCAATCTGCATGTGCCGAATAATATTATCGTCGATGCTTCCATGCCGAATGTCGTCCGCGACGGAGGCAAAATGTGGAACAAGAACGACGAGCTTCAGGATTGCATCGCGATGGTGCCCGACCGCAGCTATGCTACGATGTACAAGGAAATTCTCGAAGATGCTAAAGCCAAGGGGCAGTTCGACCCGTCGACAATGGGGAATGTTTCCAATGTCGGTCTGATGGCGAAGAAAGCCGAGGAATACGGATCTCACGATAAAACTTTCGAAGCAGAGAATGAAGGCACGATCCGCATAATTGACAAGGACGGAAGTACGCTTCTCGAGCAGAAAGTTGAGAAGGGCGATGTTTTCCGCATGTGCCAGGCGAAAGATATAGCTATCAAGGACTGGGTCAAGCTTGCTGTCAACAGGGCGAGAGCGACCGGAAATCCGGCAATATTCTGGCTCGACGAGCAGAGAGGACACGATAAAGAGATTATCAAGAAAGTGAATCAGTACCTGCCGGAACATGACATCAGCGGTTTGGACATTAGAATCATGAAACCGGAAGATGCAATGAAATTCACCCTCGAAAGAGTGCGCCGCGGCGAGGATACTATCTCGGTCACGGGCAATGTGCTTAGAGATTATCTTACAGACCTGTTCCCGATCCTCGAACTGGGTACAAGCGCCCGCGTGCAGTCGATAGTGCCATTGCTGAATGGCGGCGGCTTGTTTGAGACGGGCGCCGGCGGTTCAGCACCAAAGCATGTGCAGCAGCTTTTGAAGGAAGGACACCTGCGCTGGGATTCGCTCGGTGAATATTGCGCGCTGATGCCATCGCTCGAGCTTATAGCCGAAAAATTCAATATTGAGAAGGCGAATATCTTCGCCGAGACACTTGACAAGGCGATAGAGAGATATTTAGAGAACGGCAGGTATCCATCGCGTAAAGTGAATGAAATCGACAACAGGGGAAGTTCGTTCTATCTGGCGATGTACTGGGCGCAGACCCTCGCCGACCAGGATAAGGACCCTGCTATGAAAGAGCGCTTCGCCAAAGTTGCCAAACAACTGAAAGAGAACGAAGATAAGATTAACGAAGAACTTCTCGCGGCGCAGGGCGAGCCGGCAGATCTCGGCGGCTACTTCCTGCCAGACCCGGAAAAAGCGCGTAAAGTTATGCGCCCGAGCCCGACATTTAACGAAATTATTGATAATATGTAATCTTTTTTTCATAATAAGATTTTTATTAAGGGATTCTCTTTTTGCGGGGATCCCTTATTTAGTTTTATCCCACATATTGCATTAGAACAAATATAATTTCTTATTCCTCCTCATCACAGCCCTTTTCCCGGCGGGTGAAGGGTGTAAGAATTTCTTTTTACACTGAAAGTCCCTTCTCTACTTGGGAGAAGAGATTTAGGGATGAGGGAATTCTTCTAATGAATTTTCCGGGATTATGGTAATTTTTCAATGCCAAATTTGGACTAACCTAATAATTTCATTAGGAATAATCAAATTTACTAACATAATATATTTTAATAACTTTAAATAACCACCCCCGTAAAGCCTTCGGTTTTACTCCCCTCCTTACTGAGGAGGGGAAAAGAAGGGGTGGTTAAGTTTTTATGATCAAGTTATTTATTCTGCTATATGTTTATTGTATTGCAAAATGCGGGATTAAAATTCTTAATCGAATCTGAACCTTAAATTTTCACGATCAGCCTGACATAACTCATGAACGAAACATCATTCCTGTAGTGGATGCTGTCTTCATCATTTTGGGTTTTGTATAATTCGAGGAATAAATCACCCGGTATGAAAACCGCACTTGTCCATTCTATTATTACCTGTTTAGCTGGTAAGTATTTAAGGGTGAAATCGCACTCATTACCGAAGTCATTCAATCCGCTCGTATATTTTTGATTTGACATGAAATAGTGCCAGCGCAGCGTATAATTTAGATCGCCGACATTTTTCCCGCCATAGGCAGCACCCGCAAAAAAGTCATTAACTCCCAGATTAGCACTGCCTTCATCTATCTTACGGAAGTAATCCATCAAACCGAGAAATTTATGCTTTGCCCCTAATATAGGCGAGAAAATATCATATCTGTCGCCGCTTTTTGCAGGCTCAGTCCCTGAATAAATAGCCGTCCCTGCTGTAAGAATGAATTTTTTTGTCAAATTATAATCAAGCTGCAGTCCGCTCATGTAGGCGGATACAGACTTCTCCTGCATTTCACCAAACTGGAAATAAAGCTCTGCCATAGTTTCAAGCTTCCCGATCTTACCTAACCAATCTGCCCCGGCAGTCACCCGCGAAAGATCTTTATGCACAGTGTCAGACTTGTGGTTTTCATCTTCCCAGAAGCCGAAAAGATCAAATTGCTGCTTATTTAAATATCCCGTCGACCAGATGCCCAGCAGATTCCCGCTGTCATATCTTTCGGCGGGATAATCATAACGTTCCGAAGAAGCATGTTTATAATAACCGATACCGTCACGCTGCACAGCATAAAAGGACTTGACATTGATATTTGCTGCTGAGTAATTGATCTGCACACCGTCAAAAGAACGCTCCTCATAACTCCAGGGACTGTGGCGGATTATCCTTCCCGTCCCGAGTTCCATCTGCCAGCGTCCTAATTGCATTGACAACGGCAAGCTAAACATGTTGTCAAACTTCACCCATCCTTCTATGAGATCAACATTCGCGGTATAATTTGTAAAGCTGTTCTCCTCGCCCCAGATTCGCGAGTCCTGAAATTTGATCATGAAGGAAATATCGTCGGTAATTGATTTTTCCACTCCCAGTTGCAATTTCATAGTGGTTGACTGCCGCATATATGTATCGTGCTCGAAGTCGCGCCCATCGAGGTAGGGAATAATATTGGCGAGCCCATGAAGATTCCACCCTTCAAACAGGCTGCTGGTTTTACTGTCTTCAGCCAGCAAATTGATAGAAAAAGCAAATGTTATGAGTATTATTGCCAGTTTTTTCATTTAGTATCCTTATTTATTGATAAAGTCAGATGAAAATTATAAAAACATATACTGGCGGACAATAAGAAATTATTAAATGTAATTTTTAAGGTGGGATATTAATTTAATTTTTTTAAATTTATAAGACTCGACCCTATTTCCTGTGATAATCCTCATCAGTAAGCTTTATTTTCTCATAAAGCTCCATTAATCCCTCAGCATAACTTTGCCATGTGTAATTCCGTTTGAAATTATCCACATTTGCCGCGCATTTCTGCTGCATATTTTCATTGAAGAAGCTTATAAGGGCATCGTGGAGTAGTTTTTCCTCCGGCTTCGGAAGCACAATCCCGGTGCCGTAAGGCTCTACAACCTCTTTCAATCCGCCGACATCCGTAGTTATGACAGGCACTCCGAAATGATATGCTATGCCGATTATTCCGCTTTGTGTAGCGCTCCTATAGGGCAAGGCACATACATCTGCAGCGGAGAAAAAGGCAGGCACTTCATCATCATTGATATATCTGTTGTTTAGTTGAACTCTTTCCGCGGGCATGTTATCGTTAATTAGTTGTTCGTATTCCTCACTTTTACCATAGATTTCCCCGGCGATAAGCAGAAAATAATCATCCGGTGTATATTTCATCGCCCGTATGAGAACATCCAACCCCTTATACTTCCTGACTAGTCCGAAGAAAAGTATGACTTTTTTATTTTGAGGGATTTCAAGCTTATTACGCGCCTCTTTTTGGGGAATCCGTTCCCCAAAATGCTCATAATTCGGATGCGGATGGTAGAAATATTCGGCATCCGGCTTAAGTTCAAGCAAGTCATTCTTGACTTCTTCAGCCATTACCACAAAAGCATCGCTCCTTTTGACAAGATATTTATTCAATGCGGTATCGCCGGGTTTAGCCTCGTGGGGCTTCATATTTGCAACAATATAGATAACCGGTACACCTTTCTTTCTCAAAGCTCCCGCAACCCAGCCAAAGCCCGGCGCGAAAAAAGGCATCCAATTTTGGATTAGCAGCAAATCCGGTGCGAAATTTTTGATCTTATTGGCGGTTTTAATATAGGTGAGCGGATTTATACTGTCCAGAGTTCTTTCTGCGGGGATTCTGTCGGCTGTGTCATTTTCCGCAACTAACTGCGTCTTTCCGGGGAAAAGCATTTCAGGGTACTGCCTGGTAAAAGTAAAAGCTTTTACTTCATGTTCCTTCTCCAGTTCGCGGTATAGAGCGGCATTAAATTGCGCAATACCGCCCCTGTAAGGATAAAACACCGACAAATAAGCTATCTTCATATTCTTCTTTGCTATTTACAAAAATAATTCTGACTAAATTAATGAAAAATTGGATAAATGATTATTTTATTAATTTCGCTTTATATTTTAAACTAAAAATAGTTATTTTGTTAAAAATATCTACTGTATCACATCCAAAAGGAAGAAAAATGGAAAACGTACCCCAACATTATCAGGATATGAAAGACAAGTTCTCGGAATATTTTGACTCAGTCGAAGAGCTTGGCAAAACGGTGAAAGATCAGGGACCTATTGACGAAAAAACTTCACATTTGATCCAACTCGGTGCTTCTCTTGCTATCCGCTCGGAAGGAGCCGTTCACAGCCATGTCCGAAGAGCCCTCGAGGCAGGCGCTGCCGAGGATGAAATATATCATTCGATCATCATGCTCACTTGTACTATAGGTTTCCCAACGGTCATGGCGGGTTTAAGCTGGGCGAGGGATATTATCGAGGATTAATATCGTACCGGCTTATTTCACTGCAATCTCAAAATATTTTGAAGCCTGTCAAGTCTACAAACTGATATTTCGTTAAGTTAACGATAATCAGGGTATTATGAAAGACCGCTACGAGCAGGTTCAAAATTCTGACAAAGTGCAATCATTCACAAAGTACTACTGGGGCTATCAATACCGGTTAGCCAGAGAAGTTCTTGCGCCTATGCTCAGGAAGAAGGGAGTTTTCAAGGATGGTGATACGGTTATCGAGATTGGCTGTGCCGAAGGAGGTGTGCTCCATGCATTTGCGGAAGCGGGCGCTCATGAAGCGCTGGGTACGGACATTGAGCAAAAAAGACTTGACAGGGGCGAGGTAATCTCCCAGATTATAGATATTTCCGTCAGATTTACTTCGCACGACATAATAAGCCATGAACCGCTGGATAACTGGAAGCAGAAAGCTGATCTGGTTCTTCTCAGAGATGTTATCGAACATCTGGACGACCCCGTCAAAGCTCTTGCTAATATAAAAAAGCTCATAAAGCCCGGCGGATATTTATATGTTACATTTCCTCCTTATCATTCTCCATTTGGCGGACATCAGCAAATACTGGAGAACAAATGGGGAAAACTGCCATATATACACCTGCTGCCGGAGAAAATCTTTGATAAGATGATAGCTTCCGGTCGCCCCAATGATATCGTAGAAGTCAAACGCCTTCACAAAATCAGAATGACTCCCGGAAAATTTGCCAATGCAGCTAACGAGGCTGGTTTTCAAATAATAAAAGAAAATTATTACCTGCTGCGACCGGTTTTCAAAATGAAATTCGGATTGCCTGCCATAAATATTTCAGGAATAGCTTTTCTCCCATTTATAAAAAAGTTCTTCAGCCTGGAAACCTCTTATTTATTAAGGGCTTAGGGAGAATCAATTTTTTTTGAAAAAAAAACTAAAGTTCTAAATTTTTCTGCCGATACTATTACTGAGTAATATTACTCAAAATTAAAAGGTGGTTAAAATGACAATAGACAACATCGATCAACAGAAACCCACAACGGGCGAAGAAAAACCGATGACTGTACAGATGGAAGTCCAAAAAGAAGTTCTCCGGCAGAACCTGAGTGGTGATAATACCCAGAATCAACTTCTGCAATTACTGGCTTCGGTGCAGCCGCAGCAGCAAATCCAGAAAACTGCCCAGGAACAAATTGAAAAGGGTTATCTGGACATAAAAGTATGAGTTTGTTTTCAATACAAAGCATATTATATTTTGCAAATACTGCATAACATATCTTGTTTTGCACGCAAAGTAGTATACAGTTAGCTCATTTCTGAAATAAATTTAATAAATCTATAAAATCCCAGACTTTGTTTGGGATTTTTTGTTTTCGTAAGTCTTTCTATTTATCAACATATAAGAAAAACGCTAATTTTTTCTCTTTACAATTTGCTTTTATTAAAAAATTTCCTTAAATAAGCGTTCGTATAGAATATAAAGTTTTATAAATAAAAATAGGACAATTGATGAAAGCTAAATGGAAAAATAAAGTAATTGCAGAGAGTAAAGATACTAAAATCGTAGAAGGCAACCACTATTTCCCCCCCGAATCAGTTAAATCAAACTATCTTAAACCCAGCGATACCAACACCTTTTGCCCGTGGAAAGGATTGGCGAGTTACTATCACCTGATAGATGGAAAAGATGAACTTGAGGACGGTGCATGGTATTATCCGGAACCTAAGCCTGCCGCTGATGAGATTGCTGATCACATAGCTTTTACGAAAAATGTAAAAATAGTCGAGGAGTAATGAACTGAGTTAGTTACTATATTATAAATTTATTTATTTATCGCATAATAGCTTTTTTAACAAAACCATCTGCTTCTTTGAGGCGTTTTCCCGCTTCATGCGCAGATACGTCCGCAAGGATCATTACAAGCGCGGTTTTTACATGTCCCCCGCTTTCATTGAGATATTTAACTGCCTGATCATAACCTACGCCTGTCAGACTCATAATTATTTTCTTAGCTCGCTCTTTCAGTTTGTTATTGGTAAGCTGAAGATCAACCATAACATTGCCGTAAGTCTTCCCAAGCAGAACCATTGATGCAGTAGTTATCATATTCAGAACCAGTTTTTGTGCTGTGCCGGATTTCATACGAGTCGAGCCGGTTATCACCTCGGGACCGACATTCGGGCAAATTTTTACATCAGCTTCAACGCCGAGTTTTTCAATCTGTTCGTGTGACACCGTAGTAATTAGTATCGTAAATATTCCCTGCTTGCGAGCTTCAAGCAGTGCGCCTCGTACAAACGGAGTTCTCCCCGATGCAGCCAATCCGCATAGAACATCATCTGTGATCAAACCGCGCTCTTTGATAGCAGCGGCTCCGTTTACCGGGCTGTCTTCGGCGCCCTCCTGAGCTCGGAAAACCGCCTGCTTTCCGCCGGCAATTATTCCCTGAACCATTTCAGGATCTACACCGAAGGTCGGCGGGCATTCCGCAGCGTCCAGTATTCCCAGTCTGCCGCTGGTACCGGCTCCAATGTAAAAGAGCCTGCCGCCTTGTTTGAATCTCTCAACAACTTTATTAACAGCTTTTTCTATATTGGGAATTTCCTTTTTTACAGCTTCTGCGACAGTTTGATCCTGCTGATTAAGGATATTCAGAATTTCCCTGGTTGAGGCAATATCTATATTCTCTGACACCGGGTTTCGCTGCTCAGTTGCCAGTGATGTTATTTCCTTAAACAAGTCGTTTTCGGGCATTGATGTCCATATATTTTGTTTGCAATTTTTTAATATTTTAAAGCAAAAATTAAGCCGGAAAACTAATTTATGAATTTATCAAATTCAGAAAATATTCCTGGTCATTAAAATCCTTAATTACCTTTCGAGCTCCGGCACTTTTCAGAGAGTTATCTACCGTACTATCAACAGCGATAAAGTCAATATCAAGCTTTTCTGCAGTTCTCAAGTCCCAGATACCATCGCCGATATAGGTAATCCTATCGAAATCAGTTTTATGGAACTTGTTCTTAGCCTGAATTATAACATCACTAACTATATCTATTCTGTCAGCAGTGATCTCTGAGTGAGACAACGGAAAGTTCGCAGGATCTAATCCTAAAGCATAAAGCTTCAGCTTAGCAGAGAGATCCCAACTGCCGGTCGCTGCACCTACCGCATATTCTTCATTTTCATATAATCTCATAAACAATTTGGCGGCGCCCGGTATCTCACTGAATTTTTTAGGATGCTTTGAATATTCCTTTTGCAAGAGCCTCGTAAAATGCTTCTTAATGTTGAATAGTTCGCGCTCATTTGGCGATCTATTGAAATGTCTGCGGAATATCGCTTCCGTGACATTGCTGTCGGTGCCGTCGGTGGCTGTTTTTAATTCGTCCCAATATTTTTCAGTATCGACGCCGTAAAGATCCTCGATAGTTTTCCTGTAGCAGCCGTCGTCCACTTTTACGGAATCCAGAAGAGTCCCGTCAATGTCAAAAATTATAAGTTTCATATATGATATTACCTCTTCAACGTTAACCATTAACCTTTAGCCGTTAACCTGTTGAAAAAAATA
This sequence comes from uncultured Hyphomicrobiales bacterium, assembly GCA_964645005.1. GTDB lineage: Bacteria > Bacteroidota > Ignavibacteria > Kapaibacteriales > UBA2268 > CAZXYS01. The sequence goes on from CAZXYS010000007.1 coordinate 108,871, forward strand.
TAAAATTGAAAATAGATGCTAACAATATATAATAAAACTACGACAATTTAAAGTGATTTATAAATATTTCATTTCAATTTCGATTTCCATCTTTTTCTTATCAAGAGTAAATTTACACTTATCGAATTTGGGAAGGGACATGAATAATTTTACATTATTTGATATACCGAATCCTTCTGTCGGCATTCCAAGCATATTTTTATCCATTTGCCGGTTTTCGTTCTTGTCATGGTGAGTTGTAACAGCATATTCGCCAAAAGGAATATTTTCAAAAATCAATGTTGCCTGACCATTATTAATTGGCGTGGTCTGCTTTTTTACAGCTTTTTCGCATTCGGCGGGAAAACCTTTGTCCGGCTCGTAAATATGTGCAAAGACAATACCTTCGTCATTTTCAAGGTTACTGATCTTAACGATGACTGTTCCGGTTTTAGTTTTTGTAGTTTCTTTGGTTGAAGATTCGTTCGCTGCTGATACTAAAGTTAAGATAACAAAAAATAATAGTGTTATTGTGTATTTCATACGCATTTAAGTTGTTTCTAATACATCCGGAAAAAAAGAAATTAAATATAAAAAAGTAATGTAATTTAAGCAAAATTTTATATAAACCCAAAAATTCATTAGAAATTTGAATTTGCTGTAAACTTATGTAACAAAGTGCTTTAGCACTTTGCAAATGGTCTGAAAAACTTAGAATTAGCAGCAAGCTAAAGTTTGCTGCTGCAATTGTTTCCAAAAATTTATATTGTATAATGCAATATTTGTGATAAATTTACAGATCAATTCCCTAAAAAAATAACTATAACGGAGATGCGATTATAATAATAAAAATAATTATTAGTTGAAAATCTTTTGAATTTTCAGTTCTACAGGGATTTTATTAAAATGAATAAAAAGAAATAAATTTAATGACAGATCAATTAGCATTAAAGAACCTGAATAAGATTTTTATGAAGGTGCCCCGGTTAAACATCAACGAAAGTGAGAAGATCGTTATTTTTAGCGATATTCATCTGGGTAATGGCGGCAGAGGCGACGATTTCAAGAAGAATTCCGGCTTATTCAAGTTTGTCCTGGAAAATTATTACCTCAGAAATAATTATAAGCTTGTGCTGAACGGCGATATCGAGGATCTGTACAAATATCCAATCAAAAAAGTCGTTCGCGCATGGCCTGAAGTTTTTCAATTATTTGAAGAATTTCGCAAACGCAATCACCTATATAAAATAGTCGGCAATCACGATTATGAACTGGTTGACCTTAAATATCCCGATATCAATAAAAACATACTTCGAGGGCTAAAACTAAATTTCAAGAATGATACCATTTTCGTTTATCACGGACACCAAACATCAGATTTTTTCGACACTTATAACAAGCTAAGCGTCTATATTGTCAGATTTTTAGTAAATCCATTAAAGATAAAAAATACTACCTTTACTCTCAACAGTAAAAAGATATTCAACACAGAATTGCGTTCTTATAAGTTCGCAGCGAATAAGAAAATTATCTCAATAATTGGACATACACACAAACCTTTATTTGAATCTCTGTCAAAGAAAGACGACTTGTCTTACCGTATCGAAAATCTTATAAGAAAGTATCCATCCGCTAACGAGAAGAAAAAACAAAAGATCAGAAAGCAGGTCAACAAATATAAGAACGAACTGCAGGCACTCGGTATGCGCAACGAACAGCCGCACCTGCGCAGCAAATTGCACGACGACGAATTGCTTGTGCCTTCACTGTTCAATTCCGGCGCCGTGTTGGGGAAAAGGGGATTTACTTGCATTGAGATATATCAGGGAAGGATATCGCTTGTGTACTGGTTCGACAGGAATGACAGCAAGAGATATATTAAATATAAGGGCGTAACTACCGAAAAATTTGGCGAAACAAACTTCTACAAAGCAATACTAAAATCTGCCACGCTTGAAAACATTTTTACGAGAATAAAACTTCTGGCTTGATTAATTTAATGGAATTTAATCGTTATCTTCTTCTTTCACAACCTTCTCAGGTATAGGAAGCGTAAACCTGAAATCACTGCCCTTAGCTTTCTCACTGATTAGCCAGATCTCACCCGCCCCTTTATAAAACTGATGCTTGGAAATAAACTCCTTGCAAAGGATTAATCCCAAACCAGTGCCTTTTTCCTGCTTGGTTCCCTCAGTGGAATGCTGCACATCAATTCTAAAAAGTTTCTTTTGCTCTTCCTTGTTCATGCCAATGCCGTTATCTTTAACTGAAACTTCAATGACATCACCTTTCTTTTTTGAAGTTACTTTAATTTTACCGCCTTCGTAGGTGAATTTAATTGCATTTGTTATCAAGTTCCTTAAAACTGTGCTGATCATATTAACATCGACATAAATATTGGTAAACCTCGAAATATTTGATTCAAGGTTTATATTTTTCTTTTCAGCGTGCATTTTTAGCAGAAAAATATTATTCTCGACAATCTGGAAAAGATCCGCGGTATCGGGGTTAAACTTGGTCCTTCCGGTTTGTGCCCGTGACCAGTCCAGCAAGTTTTCAATCAATTGATAAACATATTTCGTGGATTTATTTATTTCCACAATATATTCCTGAATCTCTTCCATTCTGAAATCTGCAAAGCTTCCCGCCAGCAAATTAGTAACATTTCTAAGCGAGCTAAGCGGATCCTTAAGGTCATGAGCTATGATAGAAAAGAACTTATCCTTGGCTGCATTTGCTTCATTAAGTTCTTTATTTAGTTGTTCCAGCTTTTCCTTTTGTTGAGTGATCTGAGCATTTTTCTCAGATAATTTTTTATTCGTCTTGCTTAATTTCTTGGTTCTTTCATCAACCAGCCGTTCAAGATGCTCTTTATACTTGTCAAGTTCTTCACGTGTTTCCTTTTTCTCAGTTATATCCATGGAATGCATCGCCAGGCTTTCAACTTGCATATCTTTTCCGTAAACCGGATATAGGCTGGTCCTGTAATATCTATCCTCCCGCTCATCTTCAAAAACATTCGGTCTGCCTGTGTCGATCACCCTTTCAAATACCTGTTTTCTTCTTTTAGTAACTTCATCAGAAAAATAATCAAATAAATTCCTGCCTATAAGGCTCTGCCCCGGATAGCCCAATGATTCGGCGAGTGCTTCATTATGCATTAAAATAGTGCCGTCAATCCCAATTAGAGTTGCAATGTCAGTTATGGCTTTAATAAACGCCTGAGCTGTCTCCTCGCTTTTCCGAATGCGTTCATCTGATATCTTGTTATCGGTAATATCTTTGAGAATCACATATATCACGTGCTTTCCACCCAGAGGGATCAGCATCAGTGATACTTCCGCGGGAAAATCCTCTCCGCCGTAACGTCTGTGTATCCATTCAAAACGATTAACACCCTTTTGTTTTGCCAATTCGATCATTTCATTAGCTTTTTCGGTCGAAAGAGAGCCATCCGGTTGGTATTCGGGCGATATTTCCGAAGGATGCCGGGATAATATTTTTTCTTTAGTTCCGGCTTGCAGCATTTGAACTGCCGCATCGTTACAATCGATAAATCGTTCATCTTCCATGATCAGGAAAGCATCATTTGAAGAATAGAACAATTCCATGAATTTCTTTTCTGTTTCCTTCAGATCCTTTGTTGATTTATTATTTTTTTCTATATTCATTTAAAAAAATAAAGAATGTGGATAATTTTTGCAACTATATATATTGTTTGAATTTATTTTTAACATATTTACAGGAATCCAAGCCGTCATCAACAGATTCTCCGCCTCTATTTATACTATTTACTATAGAGTTGTGAGCTGATTTATATAAGTTAATTGATTAAATTAACTTAGACCATTGCAATTTACAAAAAAATGTTTTCAACTAAAAATATAAGCTGTTTGCTTAATTTTCACTATTTTAGCGGCAAAAATTAACAGAATATTTAAAAAACTTTGATAAGAAGAAATATGAGACGGATTTACATTTTTATTGCCATTACCTTGATCGCATTTCAAGCAAAAGCTCGAGAATTAAACTGGTCCTTTCTCGATAACAAATCAATGGGTACTTATGATTTCATTAAAAACAACCCCGAACATGACGGTAGAAATGTACTCATATGCATCCTCGACAATGGTGTGGATCCCAACATTCCCGGCTTAACAGAGACTACAACAGAAAAGACAAAAGTAATTGACCTGCAGGACTTCACCGGTCAGCTCGTCATACCTCTTGATGAAGCCGAAAAAACAGAGATTGGCAGCGATGAATTTTTATCAACAGATAAAATTAAGTTGTCCGGCTGGGAGAAACTAAAGTATAAGCCAATCAACGATGCTTATTACCTTGGCATGATCAATGAAAACGAGTCTTACAAAAACTCCGCCGTCAAAGATATAAACAACAATGGAAAAACTAATGATATTTTCGGCATCCTTGTATTCAATTTAGGTAAAGAGAATAAAATCACAGAGCAATTCAAAGGTCATATCAAACCCGAAAAAGATGAAGACCTTTGGGTATACTACATTGACGAGGACGCCGACGGCGCAATAGACGATGAACAGCCCATGTTCGATTACAAATACAATTACGACTTCTTTAACTTCCACAGAGGCGCTCCCGACGTAAAACCCCTAATCACTTTAGCCGGCAACATCAACAAAGAGGAGCCGTCATTGACCATAGTCACTTGCGACGGCAGTCATGGCACACATTGCGCTGGAATCGCTGCCGGCAACAACATTAACGGGCAGGAAGGTCTCGACGGCATAGCGCCAGGTGCATATGTTGCTTCGCTCAAGATCGGCAGCAATATTCTCTCTGGCGGTGCCACAACCACCGCTTCCATGAAAAAAGCCTTCGAGTACGGCATTAAATTAATGGAAAAAGCCGGCTTCGATATGGTGGTTTACTCCATGAGTTACGGCATCGGCTCAGAAACTCCCGGAAGAAGCGAAATAGACGAATACCTTGAAGATTTCGCCTACAAGCATTCAAAAGCTGTATTAGTAAAATCCATGGGCAATGACGGACCCGGTATTAACTCCACCGGCAACCCTTCTGCCGCCAAAGGATTGATTGCGGTTGGAGCAATGGTTTCGCCCGGCTCAATGCGTGATCTTTACGGCTCATCAAGGCAGAAACCGTGGATAACACATTTCAGCTCCCGCGGCGGCGAGACTGCCAATCCTGACGTCATCGCCCCCGGTGCGGCGCAATCAACTGTTCCCGCTTTCAGTGGGGGAGACGCCTACTGGGGAACCTCCATGTCCACTCCGCAGGTTGCAGGCGCCTGTGCAGTACTTATCAGCGCTGCTCAGCAAAATAATTTGAAAATGAATGGCTCAATGATCCGCCGCGCAATAAAATACTCTGCTGAACCAATACAGGGTTACAATACAATAAATTACGGACGCGGACTTGTCGACATCCAAAAAGCTTTCGAATACCTGAAAGTTTTAGCCAACCGGGGCGAGTATGAAAATATTTATAATTACAAAATCACCACCGACAACACATTCTTCACCGATCTAAAAGGACCCGCTGCCTTCTGGAAAGCTGGCGGATACTTCCCTTCAGGCGGCGAAAAACAGAACGTAAGGATCGAAGCTGTTTACCCCGAATTCATGCCAATGAAAGAGCAGCACAACTTCTACAGGATTTTCGACCTCGAATCCGATTCCCGATGGCTGAAAACCGATAAATCCAAAATATACATTCGCGGCGAGCAGCCCGCACAATTCGGACTCATATACGATAAATCCGAATTAAAACAACCCGGAATCTACACCGGCAGAATATCCGCCTTCACCGACAATATCGAAAACGGCGGCTGCCCCGAATTCGACATTCTGGCGACAGTAGTCATACCACACAAATTTGATTTCAGTAATGACTTTTCATTGAGCTGCCGGAATAAAACATTGGCTACAGGCGAGATAGAACGCAATTTTTTGCAAATACCGCCCGGTGCCTCATCAATGAACATATCAATGACCCCTGTTTCCGGCAAATGGTTCAGCATGGGCTTATACCTCTGCGCACCCGACGGCAGGAAAATCCGCCGGAAGTACTCACAGGACAACAAAGACAGAAAAGGCATCAAATTCCAAATAGACAATAAGGAACTCCGGTCAGGCACATGGGAGTTTATCCCTTACTGCCATTTCCAATCCCGGAACACCTCATATTACGACCTCAATGTTAGATTCTACGGTATCGAGGCGACCCCCGATACAATCAATGAACGGAAAATGCCCATAGGGGCAAAACCCGAATTAAGCTTCAATGTTATAAACAATTACGGCGGTGTATTGAAGGCAAAGACATCGGGTTTAATACTGGGGTATTCATACCAAGACGCTTACTTACAGACCGACAAACCCATATTTACACGGGACATCAACACCGGAGAAAACATATCCATAGTAAAGATAATTATCAGCATGGCGGCGGAGGAGTACAACAAAGTAACCGACCTCGCAGTGAACATATATAATCAAAGCGGCAATTCCGTATTAAGCACTGGCATGTCCCGCAAAAGTGCGGTCATCAACTTCACACCGCCCGCACCGGGGAAATATCAACTCGAGTTGGTACCCGCATTCGTTTCAAAGGAGATAATGGCAAAAGAGTGGAATTTTACCATCGAAGAGAAATACTTTTACCATACACCAGCGCCAATAAAACCCGAAACCGCAGACCTAACAATATATCCGGGCATAAATTATGAATTAAAGTGCAAAGTCGAAGGCACCATACCCGCAATCCCGGACGAGTGCCACACCTTCGGCGAGATCGACCTTATCAACAAAAACAACGACGACCTGATCCACAAGCAGATGATCTATATTGAATAGCAGAAGACTTGATAATTTCCCCTTAACAAAGGTTGATAAAGGGGGATTTTCCCTTTTAAAAAAGGGGAACAAAGGTGGTGTATTATTTCTGTCTCTTGACTTTGACACTTAAATTAAGTAAGTGATTGATATATAAGGGACTCCGG